>CAZXXH010000054.1:2260-2935 GCA_964644645.1 uncultured Dehalococcoidales bacterium | reverse complement strand
AGTGCTCTTGATTTGTCTTAGTTCACACTGATGCATGCTACGCAACGGGAGGTATCGGTTGGAGCTAAGGCGATTGGGCAACGATGGCCCCTGGGTGCCTGCAATGTGTCTGGGCACTTGGCCTATTGCTGGTGGGATGGGCAAAGTTTCTGACAAAGAGGCAGTTGCTGTCTTACATGCTGCGCTAGAAACAGGTGCCTCGTTTTTCGATAGTGCAGAGAGTCATGGACACAGTGAGTATTTGATTGGACTGGCGCTGCGCGGTAGACGACACGGGGCGTTTATTTCCACGAAAGTTTCTTTTGATTATTCTGAGAAACATATCAGAAATGTAGTCGAAGCGAGCCTCAAGTCCTTGGAGACGGACTACATTGACCTTTTCCAGTTGCACGTGCCGAAGCCAGAATGGCCAATAGCTCAAGTGATGTCGTATTTGAATGCTCTCCTAGACGAGGGGAAGTTAAGGTATGTGGGCGTATCCAATTTTGGGGTACGTGACACGCGGCACGCAATGCGCCATGCAAAGATTCAAAGTAGCCAGCCTATGTACAACATGTTAAGACGAGAGGCCGAGCGCTGGGTACTCCCTTTCTGTAAGACGAATGGGATAGGAGTGATTGTTCATTCTCCACTCGCCAAAGGGTTACTTACCGGTAAGTACGGTCCTGGCGCGAG
>CAZXXH010000054.1:0-2250 GCA_964644645.1 uncultured Dehalococcoidales bacterium | reverse complement strand
CTTTGCTCCAGATAATCTAGTCACAGCTGCCAGGGTGACATCTCGATTGCAAGAGTTCGCTGCCGACTATGGGAGAAGTGTTTCGGAACTGGCGATTGCGTGGACACTGGCAAATCCAGCAGTAACATCGACCATCGTTGGCGCCAAGTCAACCAGTCAAGTGATGAGTAATGCAGAAGCTGTGAGTTGGAAATTGTCTCCAAACGACTTGGCGTCCGTTGACGCTGCTATCAAGGGTGAGCGGCTCCGTATACGCCGTCAGCTTTGGCGGCCAAAGAACAAATAGACTACCCGCTTGATGGTCTTGGAATCCCACAATATGAGCTGGCGTCAATCCCTAACTTTTGGCTGGTTGTGATGATTTGCTTCCAAATGATGTCGTCTACCCTCAGTCCATGCCTTTGAATTACTCCCATCGGGATACCTTAGGACTGCCAGACTTGTGAGAAAAGGCGCAGCCAGTTACCACCTAGGATCGCTTTAACGTCTTTTTCAACATAGCCTCGTGATATAAGACCGTCTGTTAGGTGAACCATATCCTGAGGGTTGTCGAATCCCACAAGATGGTGATATGGATCAGGTGTAGGGGGTACCAAACGCGCCGGTATCGTGCCCTGGGTGGCGAAGAGCCATTCGAAAAAACGGCGAGGTTGATCTTGGCAAAAATCTGTGCCTACAGCGACATGAGCCGGTCCGACCATTTGTACTAGATAGTCAATAGCGTTTAGATAGTCGTCAATGGTTGCGTCGAAACCCCGATCGAAGAATATTGGGAAGGCATTAGCCCCAATGACGCCGCCACGCTCGGCGACTTTCCGAATAGCCTCATCTGTCTTGTTACGCGGATGGTCAAATTGAGACCGCGCGTTGGCATGCGTGAAAGCGACCGGTTTGTTCGAGTATTCAATAGTGTCGAGCACTGTTCGATCACCTGTGTGAGATAGGTCAACAAGAATTCCGAGTCGATTCATCTCTGCTACGGCCGCTATGCCGAACTTACTCAACCCATCATCAACGCGTTCGTAACACCCGTTTCCTAGTAAGTTTCTTTCGTTGTAGGTAACTTGGATTATTCGGACACCGAGAGAGTGGAACAGCCGAAGGCTCCTTAAATCATTCTCAATCGGTGTCGCGTTTTGCCAACCGAGTATCACACCTGTTCGACCATCAGCCTTGGCAGCATGTATGTCAGAAACCTTATGGACAGGGCGTATGTAATGCTCAAATTGCTCAAACCAACCGAGCCAGTCTGTTATATGCCTAAGTGTGGATAGGTAGTCATCCCATACAGCTATAGTGGCATTGATCGCGGAAGTGCCACTCTCGGCTAATGTACGATAAACAGTCTCGTTCCCCCATCGGCTTGTGTTGAGCCCGTCTATTACTATTGCTCGTTGGTAGAGAGAGCGTGCTTTGCTAGAGTGATTCGTCTTTGTGTCTATAGTCATCCGTTCCCCTCTCTTTTTAAGTTAGAACGTAATGCTAGATCCGGCATTACATGGTATTGCGATTCTTGAGTTTGAGGACACGGTATTGTCATAGCACTCACTTAATCATCCAGTATTCAAACCAATCTGGTATGCGTCGTGCGGCGTCCAACAGGTGGGCTTTCTCGGTTAGGCCATGCGGTTCTCGAGGATAGACGACCAGCTCAGCCTGCACTCCAAGGTCTTTTAGACCTCGATAAAATTGGTACGATTGCTCCACAGGAACATCCCAGTCAAGTTCTCCGTGCAAAATAAGTGACGGTGTGCGTACATTCTTGATGTGGGCAATGGGGGAGAATTGAGCATGCTTACTGTTCGGGGCGTATGGATCGGAGTCGCCATAGTGTATGCGATCCCAGGTGTGTAGGTACGACCGACCATGAAAGCTTCTCCAGTCGGAGATGCCAGCAATCGACACGGCGGCACAGAATCGGTCAGTCTGAGTAACCGCCCACATAGTGGTGAATCCACCGTAGCTCGATCCCGCGATTCCCAGGCGGTCACGGTCTACTCGGCCTTCCAATATCAGGTGGTCGAGTCCTGCCAGCATATCTTGAAAATCGGCCCCTCCCATGTCGCCAATGTTCGATTCGGCGAAATCTAATCCCCATCCAGTAGAGCCGCGGTAGTTGGGTTGAAAGACAGCGAATCCTCGACAGGCGATCAACTGTGCCCAGCGCCAAAGGGGCTGGTAGCGGAAGCGGTCGCTGTTAGTTGGACCACCGTGCACAAGCATTACGGTGGGTAGTGGGCCATCTGGAGC
>CAZXXH010000053.1:1247-13707 GCA_964644645.1 uncultured Dehalococcoidales bacterium | reverse complement strand
GCAATAGAGAGGATTGAGCCGTTGCCCTGTAAACATATGACTTCACTGTATGCTGAGCTTATGCATTGAGTGCTCTCGGAGTCCACATTGAGCGGAAAATTAATGCCGCATCATCCCCACCTGTTAGGGACTCACAAGCCCGTTCAGGGTGTGGCATCATCCCTAGGATATTGCCTGTCTTGTTCACGATACCGGCTATATTGTTTATGGAACCGTTCGGGTTAGCCGCTGTTTCGACTTTACCCGCTCCTGTCGCGTAGCGAAATACAACTAAGCCATCAAGCTCGAGCTCTTCGATTGTCGCATCATCGGCTTGGTAGTTGCCTTCGCCATGAGATATCGGTATCCGTATCAGTTGGCCCGCCCGTGCAAGATGGGAAAATCGTGTTTCAGCATTGTCTATGCGCAGATTTACCCAAGTGCAGCGGAACTGCAAATGATCGTTTCTGGTAAGAACCCCAGGCAACATGCCTGCTTCGCAAAGAATTTGGAAGCCGTTGCAGATACCTATGACGAGCCCGCCGTCTGCAGCAAATCGGGCCACAGCTTCCATAACAGGGGAGAAACGTGCAATGGCGCCAGCTCTCAAATGATCGCCATATGAAAATCCGCCTGGAATAACCACTGCGTCGAAACCGGACAGATCTTGTTCTTCATGCCAGACGTATTCAGCTTGTTGACCGAGCAAACTTGTTAGGGCGTGCATACAATCCGCATCCGACCATGTTCCGGGAAAGACGGTAATCGCGAATTTCAAGCAGTAAACTCCGGCGGCCTCTATTGATCGTCTATCGAATCTCGCGCTCGAGGGCGTTATTGTGGGCTGGGAAAGGAGGTTAGGCCAATTCGGTTACGTATTCCCAGAATCGAGCGAATAACAGATCTACTAAGTTCTGGGGCACGGTCTCTAATCGGTCGTTAGGCCAAAGGACGCTACTGATTTTTCAGGGTACTTTTTATGCTTTTCCGGCGTTTGGCTGCGGCGCGTTTCTTGCGCACAACACTGGGCGGCTCAAAGTGTTCCCTTCGCCTCGCTTCGGAGAGCACTCCCTCTTGTTGTACGCGCTTACTAAAACGCCGCAACATCCCTTCGAAACTCTCTCCGTCCGAAAGTCTTACGTCTACCAATCTGTCTCCTGACCTGACTTGTTGGTTAGCCGGCAATCCAATGATGGAGTGAAAAAAGCACCGGCCAAACTCCGCGTTGAGTATAGCTGTGGGCCAATTTGAGGGTCAAGCAGGTTACAACACGGCGCTACTGAAGAGATCAACGTTAACAATGAATGTGTTAGGAGGGCGGTGCTTTTTGGCGTAGTAATGCTAACGCAGCATCAATTCGACGTAGGCATCGATCGCGTCCGATACAAATAAGAGTGTCAAACAGAGGCGGAGCTACTCGCTTTCCAGTCACTGCAATGCGGATGACACCGAACAGTTGACCTGGTTTCAATGATAGCCGCGCAGCCAGATTCCTGAACGCTGACTCAATATAATCACTGGTGAATGACTCTGCGGTCTTAATTAACTCGGAACTTGCTTCAAGAGCAGCAGCTGTGGAAAACGCGTCCATTTTGCTTTTGCCTGATACTAGATCGTTCAGGTCGGGCGATACATCTTCCGTGAAAAAAAAGTCCAGCAAGTCAGACGCTTCTGATAGCAATTTTATGCGTTCACGGATGAGAGGGACGAGTTGATGTACGTAAGTACGGTCCAGAGGACGTCGCACATCGCATGGCAAGGTGCTCTCTAACCATGGGATGATCTTTTCAGCCAGTGTGTCGTTGGGCGTGTTACGCACATGTACACCGTTCATCCACAATAGTTTTTCGACATCGAAGATTGCAGCGGAATCATTGAGTCCTTTGAGACTAAAGCGGTCTATAAGTTCTTTTCTGTTCATCACCTCAATATCGTTTCCGGTGGACCACCCGAGAAGAGACAGATAGTTAACAACGGCTTCCGGTAGATATCCGGCGTCGCGATAATCGAGTACAGAATTGGCTCCATGTCGTTTGCTGAGTTTTGAGCGATCTCTGCCGAGTAATATTGGTAGATGAACTAGAACTGGAATTTGAGCTTCAAGAGCGTCATATATCAGTTGATGTTTAGGCGCACTGGCAATCCATTCCTCACCCCTCAGCACGTGAGTTATTTGCATTTCTATATCATCGACAATATGAGCAAGGTGGTAGGTTGGGAACCCGTCGGATTTCAAGATTACAAAGTCGGTAATATTTTCTGAATAAAAAGCTATATCACCGCGAAGTTCGTCATGAATTTGTATTGAGCGGTCCTCAGGTACGCGCATTCGGATAACAACCGGATTCCCGTCAGCTTTGGCTTTAGATTTTTCGTAGTCCGTTTTATAACGGCATTTTCCGTCATAACCGGGAGCTTGCTTACGTTGCTGTTGCTGTTTACGGAGATCGCTTAGTCGCTCAGGTGTGCAGTCGCATTCGTACGCATGTCCAGTTTTCACAAGGCGTACTGCGGTTTCCCTATAGCGATGAAGTCGTTCGGATTGTACGTAGGGCGCATGTGGGCCGCCTACCCTAGGGCCCTCATCCCAGTCGAGTCCAAGCCAGAGTAGCCCGTCTATGATGCTCTCTAGGGAACCTTCCTCAAAGCGAGCTTGATCAGTGTCCTCTATACGAACAATGAAGGTTCCACCGGTCTGGCGGGCCAGGAGCCAGTTAGACAAAGCCGTGCGCATTGCGCCCACGTGCGGCTTTCCTGTGGGGCTAGGAGCAAAGCGGACCCGTGTCTTTGTGGTATCAGTGTTTGTTGGAGCACTCATGAATTAGACTCTGTTGACTCTATGAGAATATTGGTATCTTTACGGCTTGATACCCCCAACGTGTTTGCCGACGGCCCAGCGATCCCTACTCCTAATTGTGTAGCCAATTGTTGACACGTGTGGTTGCACTACGAGTAGGAAGCCTTAATTTTTTTGAACATTGCGGGAGGTAATGGAAACAGCCACCCGCGATTCATAATAATTGTTTCACTAAGCGCTGGCGGGATGGCGACTATAATCTCCGGCTCCAAGGAAAAAGGTCCGGTAAATCCGCCAATAGCGCTTCGCGCATGAACACCAGCATAGCCCGATAAATCTTCACCGTCGCTGGCAAACTCTCCAGAGCCTCCTCCAAATACTGACTGCCACCTGAACGAGAAGCCGTTTACGACGGCTGGCCCTGAACCGAACTCTACATCCGTAGATACCACCATTCCTAGGGCCTTTACGGTATACATAACATCATTTAGGTCGCCACCCTCACGGCCACACGTGATTACCCAATGAAGTTGGCGGATCATTTTATCGGCGATGTTGGATGCCGCTTGTTGACCGTGTTGGACACGATCAGCATCGTCATTCATTTGATGTTCACCGCCACCTTTACCGGACAGGTAGACGAGGCCGCTTTCATGGATTACCGCTCCTGCAATTCCAGCGCCTGCCAAAGAGGTAACGTCTTCATCAAAGTTGCCAAGATTGATACCCAGCTGTTTAATGCGGTCATATACGTCGTGATTGCGGCGAAGTGCGTCAGGGATTTTCGCTTCATCGTAAAACTTGCCCAAATCTGGCCTCCTAGATGTACTCAGTCAGAACTTGACGGTCAGTGAGATCGCTTGGCTATTTTACTTGTCAGAACCCATGTGGAAGGATAGCGCTGGCTTGAAGTCAGCGCTAGTTTATTGGGTGAGCAATGCATGATTGGCTAAACTCGCGAATTCGGATGAGCCATGTACTCAATAACTAATCTCTAACCGTCCCTGGCTCATGGTGTTCGAGAACGTGAACGAAATTGAACGGGTTATGACTAGCGTGAGATCCAATAAATTTGGAATACCGGTGTTCCTATTGTTGTGGGCAAACGACGATAATTGAATAGATTGTCTGTGGAACAGAGCCTGATCAACCAATGACTATATGTGAGACGAAAAACACAGGCCTATAAGTGTAGTAATAGCGAATTGTTGTTGCGTTACCGCTGTAGGAGACAGAGACACATGTCGCTCCATTGGGTTGTCTGCCGTTTACCAGGCGTTGAGTTTAAGGAGTTATATGAACGAGATGGATGTCGATCAATTATTGGAACATAACGCGCCGCACGCCGCGAAAGAGATGTGCGAAAGTGCAAATATCTTTCTTGGTAGTCTCACTTCAGATCAAATCGACAAGGTGAAATTTCCATTCTGTGGAGATGAACGCTACATGTGGCACTACACTCCGGTCGAACGTGACGGTTTGTGGATCCGGGATATGACAAATGAACAAAGAGAACTTGCGCTGTCACTTATGGATTCAGGATTGAGTGTCCGTACATCATCTGAAGCACGAGCTATAGTCAATCTGGAAACAGTTCTTGATGAAACTGAGCGTATTGAAGGACTACCTTTAAATTGGGAGCGTAAGCCGGATCGGTACTGGTTTAGCGTATTTGGTGACCCATGTGACAATCGTCCTTGGGCGTGGAGGGTCGGTGGGCATCACATAGGTGTTCACCTGACAGTAATAAACAACAGTAGCGTCACTTCGATGCCTTTATTTCTAGGCGCGAACCCTGCCGAAGTACAACGCGGTCCTAATCAGGGCTATCGCGTTCTTGCTCGTGAAGAGGATCTTGCTCGCTCTGTGCTGAATGTCCTATCCGAAGATCAAAAGAGGATAGCCATCGTCGATTCTGTTGCACCGACCGATATAAGAACTCGGAATTATAGAACCGTAAATCCGGACGATATTCCTAATGGACTACGGACAGGTTCGATGGCTAAAGAGGCAACCGAACGGGTGATAGAGCTGGTTAGGCACTACGTAGAACGGTTTCCTGAAGATGTCGCTGCCAACGAATGGGCTAGGATAGTACGGGCTGGCCTAGATTCTATTTCATTCGCGTGGGCTGGCCCTGAGGAGCGCGCAAGGGGTAACGGTCACTACTACGCTGTTCGTGGACCTACGTTCCTTATTGAGTACGATAATACGCAAAACGACGCCAATCACATCCATTCTGTGATTAGAGATCTTACGAATGACTGGGCGGAAGATTTATTGGCGGTTCATTACGCAAATTCTCATACGGGTTAAAGATTTTGTTAAATGCCTTGGGAAGGACCATGTCACGCTAACACGCCTCCATCAATGCGGAGAGCGGACCCGTTGACAAACGAAGCCTTGTCGGAACAAAGCCAAACGACCATGTTTGCGATCTCTTGAGCTCGGCCAATACGGCCAATTGGGTGTAACGCAATTGCACGCTCTTCAGCGGAGGGTTTAGAGGCAAAAATCTCATTTACGAGGGGAGTGTCGACAAACCCTGGGCACACGGCATTGATACGAACACCCGCCGCTCCATGGGCGCGAGCCGCGGCTTTGGTTAGGCCTATAATCCCGTGTTTAGAGGCCACATATGCGGGGTTTCGTCCTGAAATTGAGCTCAGGCCGGATATTGACGATGCGTTCACTATTGATCCTCCGGTATGCGCCAACATGTGCTGCAGTTCGTAACGCATGCAAAGAAATACCCCTGTCAAGTTTACGGCTATAACACGGTCCCATGTCTCGGTGGGGCAGTTGGCTGGCGAGTCGTAGGAACCAACTATGCCTGCGTTGTTGAAGGCACAATCCAAGCGCCCATACGTGGCTAAACATGCTGGGATCAGTTTTGCTACGTCCTCTTCCACGGAAACGTTAGCATGTATGGCAGTTGCTTCGCCCCCCGTTGCTTCAATGTCCAGAATAGTGGATGCCAGGGCTGTTTCATCTATATCAACTGCGAGTACGCTAGCTCCGGCATCAGCGAGCGCTTTCGCAGCGGCGCGTCCTATCCCGCTTCCAGCTCCGGTCACAACGGCTACCTTGCCATGTAATTCTGACGTCAACGGCGCAATCTCCTTGGTTCAGGCACCTAGTCGATAGGGGCTACACTATACGAGGTTTTTGGACGCCTATACTGGCGCACAAGAGTTTTTGTTCCGTACTCGGGACGATCTGACTGCCAGCGTAACCGATCGGGAGACTGATAATGCAAACAGTCGAGCAACAATTTAGATTGTGAACATCGAATACCGGCCAGTTAATGTGGAAGAGATTGCTGCGTTCCAACGGGCACAATCTCGTGCGTTTCTGCTTCACCCTATGGAACAGGACCTAGAAAATTACAGGCGCCTGTTTGAGCCTAAACGGAGCATAGCGGCATTCGACGGAGGAGAGATTGTAGGGACTACGGGGGCTCGATCTTTAGAGATGACTTTGCCGGGCGGAAGTCTGCTGCCAACTGCTGCAGTTGTCGACGTTTCCGTGCAGCCAACTCACAGGCGAAGAGGCATTCTGAGCGAGATGATGCGGAGACATTTCACAGAATGTCATGAACGAGGTGACCCGATATCGGCTCTCTGGGCTTCCGAGTCAATCATCTACGGTCGTTTCGGTTATGGCATGGGCATTGAACATTTTGCTTTTGAAATAGACGTAGACCATTCTGCATTTCGAAAACCCATGGGGAATGCTGGCATAGTGAGAATGGTTGATCAAGAACGTATCAAAACGGATGGTCCAGGCGTATGGGATCGGTTGCGTCAAAAGCAACCAGGGATGGTGTCGCGCTGTAGGGCCGGCTGGGAAGCACTTCTACATGATCCTGATTATCGACGGGCTCACGGTGAGACTAAATATTTTTTCGCGATTTATGAGTGGCAAGGACGTGTTGATGGATACGTGGTATACCGGATTAGTCATAACAGGGAGTATAGGAACTCTAATTCCACCCTTGTAATTCGTGAATTGATAAGCGCGACAAACGAAGCAGAAGAGCGGCTGTGGCGATACTGTTTGGATATCGATCTAATAGCTAGAGTGGAGGCACACAACAGGCCGCGATACGATCCGCTTTATTGGAGACTGGCGGACCCACGCCGGCTAATCCGTAGGCCTATCGATGCTGTATGGGTCCGTATTGTGGATCTTCCCATTGCTATGGAGGCCCGAAAATATATGTTAGAAGGCACTTTGGTGTTCGAGGTTCAGGATAAATTGTGTGATTGGAATACTGGTGTATGGGAGTTGGATACGATGGCTCACGAAACGGTTTGTAAACGGTCGGATCGAGCTCCAACTATAAGGCTTGGCGCCGAGGAATTAGGGGCTGTTTTCCTAGGTGGTGTAAAGCCATCAACACTGGCTAGAGCAGGCCGTGTTGAGGAACTGGTATACGGTGCATTGGACCAGGCAGATAGGACATTTGGAACAACCTTGGCGCCGTGGAGCCCAGAGGAATGGTAGCCACGTGGCGGCCTTGCTACTTCGGGAGCGCGTCGATTGCTAAATTTGCCAGAGTGGTTTGACCGTTGTACCGGGGATCCGCGATTGCTAAGAAGGCAGAAGCTAATGATTCGAGGAGTGTGGGAGGGACAGGTATTACGCGAAATTTGAGGCGCAGTGTGATTTTGTCAACTCGCTTTGAAATCGAATTCGTCTTAACCCGAGCGATGGCGCTTTTCGGAGAAACACCCAGCTCCACTGTCGCAATCATCACACGAAGTTCGTTGCTCGATCCACCTTTAATCCAAGCTTGAATCGTGCGAGAAATGCTTGCGCATCCAGCCAGATAAACAATTTCTTCATCGTCGAACACACAGACCAAACCCGGCTTATCAGCAAGCATCCATGTACCCTGTGGGGTAAGTGATATACGCTCCCCCTCCACAAGGTCACGGTACAAGTTTTCCCATTTACCCAGATGTGACGGCGTGAAAATAGGCACTAGAATACTCGGACCGCTGGGATCCACGCTCTACTTACCGTGTCATTTAGACACTTAGGGTCTAGCGGGTGGTATCGGTTGATCATCCTATTGGGGAATATATAACAAGTAATGCCTGATATTGGAATAGTAGCGTCGTATCCTACGTTAGGATTGGGATCCTTTTTGTCAGGCCGCTAGGTGCTCCGGTAACTCATTAATCTTTTTCCTTCATCATAGTTAACCAACCTAGCAGATAGGAGTCCCTTGGAGGACTAGAGACCATATGGATTTTAAAAAGGGTTCCACATATACCAGAGATGAAATCCACAAACTATATTTTGGTAGTCCAGTGCCTAAGACGGGAACCGGGAATTGGACTTCTGGTTATGCGCGTGTAGAAGATGAACTAATTGTGTTTATGAACATTGATGTAGCCGGGAGAACGGGACATGATTTCCCAAATAGGTACGATGAGGAAACAAAAACCATTGAATGGTTCGGCAAACCTAATACACATTCCAAGCAACCTACGTTTGCGAAATTAATCAAAGGTGAGATTACTCCCCATTTTTTTGCAAGATGGGATAACAGCAGCCCGTTTAGATACCTAGGTGTTGGGGCAATTATCAATTATGTTGACGGGCATCCAACTGTTTTTTCCAACGGTAACCCCACAGAGAATATCAAGTTAACTCTAACAGTTGAAAATCACCGGACAGACCAACGCATTTCGTACAGAGATTTCGGCGATGCCCCCAACGATGACCTTACAGCACTTCAGAAGTTTGCTAAACGAGTAAGGAGAGGCCAGAAAGCATTTCGGGACAATCTCTTAAATGCGTATGGAAGTAAATGCTCAATAACAGGGGAAGGCCCTAAAGAAGCACTTGAAGCAGTCCATATTGTTCCGCACGCTGAATCAGGCATAAACGAGTTGGACAACGGCCTACTTATGAGAGCCGACCTACATCACCTTTTCGATGATGGATTGTTGTTGATAAACCCGGAGACAAGGAATGTCGAGTTGGATGATCGGCTACAAAATACTTCGTACTGGCAGTTCAATGGCACCAAATTGAGGCTTAGAGCGAATGGGACTCAAATCTCTAGTAGATATCTTCGGCAAAGGGTTAAATTAACCTAAGAATCGCATGGGGGATTAGGTACAACGGGGGGGCAGGGAGATTAATCTCATTAAGTGTGTTCTATTTCTTGGTGGCCGATAACGCTAACCTAGTAGCGGAATACCGAGTAATTGAAGACGTATTATTGCAGGCGTACACTGGGGCCGAATGTTGTGGCTAGCTGAATCAGAACTGGAGTCTTAAACATGAATGGGTATGAGGCCATTGCTCAAATTTTGAAATTAGAGGGTGTTGAATGGATGGCCTGTTTTCCATCAAATCCTCTGATTGAATACGCTGCGAAGGCCGGTATTCGACCGATCATGTTCCGTCAAGAACGAGGCGGTGTTATGGCTGCTGATGGTTTCAGTCGTTTGAGACACGGGCGTGGATTTGGAGTTTTTGCGTCCCAGGGTGGACCCGGTACTGAGAATTCGTTTGGTGGCATCGCACAGGCATGGGCGGATGCAGTTCCGATAATCTATTTCCCAGATGCGTCTGGCGATTACAGATCTACGGTAAAACCAATCTTTAGCGCGTCTCGATATTACGAACGAATTACGAAATGGGCTCACGCACCTTCTAGCTCAGGCGATAGCGTTCCAATGATGCGCAGAGCCTTCCATGCACTTAAGAATGGACGACCCGGTCCGGTGCTCTATGAACTTCATCGCGATGTTATGGAGGGAGAAGTTTCCAATCTTGATTCTTACAAGTCACCTCAGGCGTTAAAGTCACCGCCAACTCATGGTGCTGTAAAAGACGCGGTGACTGCCTTACTAAAGGCGAGCAAACCGGCCATATGGGCTGGTCAGGGAGTGTTGTACGCAGAGGCTACTAACGAACTGGCTGAATTTGCTGAACTCACCCAGATTCCGGTCATGACGACTATGCCTGCGAAGGGAGCTATACCGGATGACCACCCATTAGCTTTGGGAGCTGCGAATAGGACGGCTCCAAAAGCGGTTTGGACTTGGCTTAAAGATTCAGACGCGTTGTTTGGGATCGGTACCAGTTTTACGGTGACTAATTACGGTATCGATGTTCCGTCTGGAAAGTTCATGATTCATGCCACTAACAACTGGGAAGATATCAGCAAGGAATATCCGACAGATGTAGGAATATGTGCTGACGCGAAGTTGACGCTGCAGGCCATGATTGATGAAGTGAAAAGCCAAGCGGGTGAGAATGGTCGTCGTAGTGATCAAGTCACGCAAGAGGATGTGGCCGAAGTTAAGGAAGAGTGGGTGGCAGAATGGTCTTCACTGTTGAATTCCAAAATGACCCCGATGAACCCTTACCGGCTTATCCATGAAATTAACCGAGCTGTGGATCATGAAAATACCGTTATGACGCATGATGCAGGTCATCCTCGAGATCAGATAATGCCTTTTTACCGCGCCACTGTGCCGCATTCATATATTGGTTGGGGTAAAACGACCCATTTGGGCTATGGTATTCCGTTGATGATTGGAGCCAAGATGGCTATGCCAGACCGACACTGCATCAACTTTATGGGGGATGCCGCTTTCGGAATGTCGGGACTTGATATAGAGACAGCGGTCCGTGCTGGTGTCCCTATAACCACCATTGTTATGAATAACGGCACCATGGGTGGATATAGTAAGAACTTTCCCGTTGCGATGGAGGAGTTCGAAGTAGCACAAATGACCGGCGATTACGCCAAGATCGCTGAAGGGCTTGGAGCAGTCGGGATCAAAATCGAATCCCCCGAGGAGGTCGTTCCAGCTATAAAAAAGGCGAGAAGCCTAAACGACGATGGCCGATCGGTATTATTGGATGTGAAAACTCAAGAAGAAAACAGGATGGCGGAATACCAGATGTAAAGCTATGTGGGATAGCGTATTTTGTGTCGCTGACCACCTGATGTTATGCTCAGTGGCCACAAATTAATCGATGTGCGGACCTTTAAATCCAGTCCTGAGAGGCTGGCAAGGTGATCCGTAGCGGTGTTGTCGGCCACTTTAGGCCAGGCTCCGATGCGATCTCTTGCCCCTCGCTGGGTTCTATGCGGGGGGTTTTTTTTGGCTGAGCGAATTCTCTTAACTGGCGAAGAGGTTAGGAGAGCGGTATTGCGAATGTCTCATGAGATTACTGAACGGAATCCAAGGCCGGTATCCGTAGCCTTGGTCGGGATTCAGACTCGTGGAGTGTTCTTGGCACAACGTCTTGCACAGCACATCAGCGGAATTTTAGACACTACTGTAGATGTTGGGTCCCTCGACCCTCGACTGTACCGTGACGATCCTGACAGGGCGTCCTCACAGGCTCTGCGTCCGACGGAAGTCGAATTCATCGTCGAGGGTAGGACTGTGGTTCTGGTGGACGATGTGCTATTCACAGGACGCACGATTAGGGCGGCCATGGATGCCTTAAACGAATTTGGTAGACCTAGTTCCATTCAACTGGCAGTTCTGGTTGATCGCGGCCATAGACAACTCCCTATCAAAGCCGATTTCGTTGGCAAAAATGTTCCAACAAACCGCGGAGACAACGTGAGCGTTCTACTCTATGAAATGGATGGGGCGGATGAGGTTAAAGTGTATTGCCAAACGGCGCTAAATCATTCAACTGACGCGAGGGGCAAGCGATGACTTCTGGGAGGAACACAGGGAGTACTAGTAGTACGGCCATTGCGGTTACACGGAAGGGTACATCACGTCATTTGCGTCGACCTGAGCAAGCGCCACTCTTTACTGGATCACGGCGACACGTGTTGGATTTGGACGATTTCAAACGTGACGAAGTTGATCACATCCTCAGAAACGCTGATGGTATGAATGAAGTGTTAGCTAGAGACATTCGTAAGACGCCTGCGCTGCGCGGTAAAACCATCGTAACGTTGTTCTACGAGGAGAGTACACGGACACGTGTGTCCTTTGAGCAAGCAGGCAAAATCCTTGGAGCGGATGTAATCAATATTTCGGTATCTACCAGTAGCGTGGGCAAAGGCGAATCTCTGGTTAATACATTACGTACTATCGGGGCTATGAATATTGACGCTTTGGTAATTCGTCATCCTCATTCAGGAGCATCGTATTTGGCCACGCGTTATCTCAACGCCTCCGTCATCAACGCAGGCGATGGCATGCACGCTCACCCTACCCAGGCGCTATTGGATCTCTATACCATTCGCCGTCATTTGGGAAGTTTCGAGGGTGTCCGAGTTGCTATCGTGGGTGATTTCCTACATAGTCGTGTTGCTCGATCAAATGTGCATGGCCTAATCAAAATGGGAGCACAAGTGACGGTGTGTGGTCCGCGTACTCTAGTTCCGTCCGCTTGGAGGGATGGGGCAGCCGTTTCGCAAGGCTCTTATTCTGGTTTGCTCATCGCATCGACCGTGGAGCAAGCAGTCACAGGAGCAGACGTTGTTATGGTGCTCCGTATTCAACGTGAAAGACAAAGTTCCGGACTCCTCCCTGACCTCCGTGAGTATGCGAGACGGTATGGTATGAACAAGGTTCGGCTGGCATTGGCCAAACCAAGGGCTTTACTCATGCATCCGGGGCCTATTAACGAGGGTGTTGAGATCAGTTCTGAGGTAGCGCATGGCAGCCAATCTGT
>CAZXXH010000053.1:0-1237 GCA_964644645.1 uncultured Dehalococcoidales bacterium | reverse complement strand
GAAGAACAGGTGCGTAATGGCGTGGCCATTCGAATGGCGATCCTGTACACACTTTGTGCCCAATCACGCTCAATGAGATCCGACATAGCCGATGTTTAATCGGTGGCTACATTGATCAATCGAAACCAACTTGCGATCACAGGTGGAAGGGTGGTCGATCCAGCGCAGAAACTAGATCGTCAGGCTGATTTGTTGATTAGGGACGGATTGGTCGAAAAAATCACTGAAAAGCCACTGACCTCGGCACCCGCTGGTTACGACATTGTGAATGCCACGGGGTTGGTGGTTGCGCCTGGGTTTGTTGATCTGCATACCCACTTACGAGAGCCTGGATTCGAGTATAAAGAGACCATATCGAGTGGCGGACAAGCAGCAGCGCGTGGAGGGTTAACGACCATCTGCGCTATGCCCGAAACCGAGACGCCACAGGACACAGCCAGTGATGTTGAAGCTATTATGCGAACGGCTGAGAAACAATCTCCTGTGCGTGTGCTTCCGATCGGCTGTGTAACTGTTGGGCGTGTCGGGAAACAACTTGTCGAAATGGGTGCTCTGGCGGAAGCTGGGGTAGTGGCATTTAGTGATGATGGAGACCCTGTCGCCGACGCGAGTTTAATGCGTCATGCATTGAGTTACGCTGGAGGTTTAGGGATTCCGGTGATCAACCACTGTGAGGTACGCGCATTGTCGCGCTTGGGTGACATGCATGAAGGGGCAGTATCAGCTCGGCTCGGGTTGTCAGGCGTGCCATCTGCAGCGGAGTCAGCCATGGTGGCGAGGGATTGTGAGTTGGCTTTGCTCACGGGCGGGCGCCTGCATATAGCCCACGTCAGTGTGGCCGAATCTATAGACTACATAACCCGTGCAAAGGCAAAAGGTGTTGACGTATCAGCTGAAGTCACACCACATCACCTGACCATGTCTGAAGAATGGGTGTACGGCCTTCAAGGCCGGATCCCTGAGGCGATTGCTACGAGCAGTTACGATACGAACACGAAAGTAAATCCCCCGCTTAGAACTACGGATGACGTGGATGCCGTAACCAAAGCCCTGGATAGCGGCATTATTGATGCGATTGCCACTGACCATGCTCCGCACGCCGAAGTGGACAAACAATGTACGTACTCCGACGCGGAACGAGGCATAAACGTTTTGGAGACTGCTTTCGGCTCACTGATGACACTTGTTCATAAAGGCAGCATAAGCCTAGAAACCCTAGTGGAGCGTTTGACCATCG
>CAZXXH010000052.1:13090-13792 GCA_964644645.1 uncultured Dehalococcoidales bacterium | reverse complement strand
CTATTCCGCCGCATCCAACCAACGCGACTTTCATGTGTTCACGATATCGGCCACTCACGCGTTCCGTCCTCACTCTCGGGATCAATTGGAAGATTTATAGCTCTATGTGTCAATCCTGACGTAAGAGCCCCTATGCAGGCACCAAGAGCAAGTTGGGCGTCATAGGGTGTGAAAACCTTGACCAGATCTAGATCTATCTCATCAAGTAATAGGCTTGTCGCCTGTTCCAATTTCAACACACCAGGAATCTGCCCTCGCTGCCCAAGGAAGGTAGCCGTCCCCGTACGGGTGACAGTTGGGTGCTTTTTAATACTAGCTTCGTCCCTTAGATTGATCTCAATCTCTAAATTGCCCCCTAGTTCAGCGATCGCATCGCGATAGTAAATTTTGACATTTGGGGCGACGCTAGACCGGTTACTAAAACTAATAGTAGCCTCGCGGCCGGACGGAAATATCCAAGCAGCTGTTCCTTCATAAAACTGCAATTTCGGCGATCTCGGATTAATCTTCTCTCCCCGTGCTGAACTTGTGACAAGCTCAGGCCATTCTCCGAATAACTCAACAATCCAGTCAATATGGTGGATCCCATTTGTAACTAAACCGGCTGCGCCACCGGTTATGTAAACAGCCTGTGGCGGCCCTATAGTCAAATTGTCAGCCAGCAAACGTATGCCTGAAACTAGGCCCGAAAATCTGCGAAGG
>CAZXXH010000052.1:3990-13080 GCA_964644645.1 uncultured Dehalococcoidales bacterium | reverse complement strand
GGTGATGGATACCGAGAGAGACCGAATCACGACAGGCTACATCAACCATCTCTGCAGCTAAGGCAATCGAATTCGCTAGCGGTTTTTCACAGAGAATACGTTTTACTCCCCGCCTTACCAAATCGAAAAACGTGGGCGCGTGGTCAGGTCCCCAACTAGCTATGATTCCCAAGGACTGGTTCCATTCCCATCCTAGGTTACCTAATTCATCAAGAGATCCAGCAACTATAGCGTTTGGATGCGCAACAGAGGCTGCATGTCGGGCTCCAGGATCAAAATCCACTATCGCTACATTGTCATAGCGTTGGTCCACCAGTCTCGCATGGTAGCGACCTATTGAACCAAAGCCTATAACCGCGGCTCTATCCGACATGGTGAACCATCAATATGTTCGTTCTATAGGAGACTTCAACGGCCAGATCCAATGCTTCCCTTTCCGTTTCATCGGCAATTCCGCTGTCAATCTGCACGACTAGTCACAAAAACAAACTCAAACATTGTTGACTTGTGTGTCACAGGTAGTACATGCGTACTGGCAACGATAAACTGATGATACTGATCTCTCTAATTACCTGATCTATAAACACTTTTCCATGCTGACCTTTTGGCACCCATCCATGAACAGTCCTGAGTACATTACTTCATCTATCATCCCCAGCAATGCTAGCCACATAAATTACTGTTGAAGGTTTTCCTGTGACCACACAAATCCAATCCCTTGGCGTCCTGCATGGCATATCGCTGGTTGGGCGTACCTTGGGCCGTTACCGTTGGAAAGCTAGTATCGCACTAACATTAACCAATATAGGGATCGTTCTAGAAGCTGTCGCTCTTGTATCTTTGGTCCCATTTTTTGAACTTTTAACGGGCGGAAGTGCAAATTCACTCTCTCAGGGCGGTTTGTTCGGTGCTGTGCACTCGTTATTTACCATTGCAGGAATCGAGTACACGATCGGCAACTTGCTAGCAATCATCGCAACCTTGTTCATGCTTAAATCGTTGGTCACGATTGGGGGTGAAATCGGCAGGTCTTCAGTTTACACCGACTTTGAACGAGATATTCGGGATGACCTAGCCGTAGGCCTGTTGGGCACGCGATGGGCATATGTTCGGGACCAGCGAGCTGGAAACATATTGAACTTGATCACTCAACAAGCCAGCCGGGCAGGCTCAGCGATCTCCCAAGGAATGAAGTTGTTGAGTGAAGTTGGAACCGTTGCAATTTACTCTGCCTTCGCGATGTTCATATCACCTATTGGCACCCTGTTGCTGGTGGCCATACTAGGGGTTATGGGTTTCCTAATTCGGTATGTCTTTCGCTCTTTAACTATGTACGGCAAGTACTCCTTGGAGCACAACAATCGTTTAATGCAACGGTTGAACGAAATGATTTTGGGATTCAAGGTAGTGAAAGCTGAAGCTGTGGAAAATATCGTAGGCACACGAATTAAAGTGGAAACGGGTTCGATAAAACATATGGCGATGCGTGGGAACGTGATTCGAGCAATATTTGCGTCAACCTTGGAACCAGGAATCATCATAGCCCTCGGATCCGTCCTTCTACTACGCGCTATTGGCATAACTACGCTAGGTGAAGCCGGAGTGATCGGCCTTCTACTATTGCGAGCCGTCCAGAGAGTCTATGGCGCCGCCGTATCGGTTACGGGGGTGGCAGACGCCCTACCAAGCCTTGAAGCAGTCACAATCGGTAAAACTCAGATTGGGAGTAGCCCTGAACCGGACGGTCACAGATCGGCTTCAACATTCGAATCGGTACGGCTAGACAATGTCTCATTCGAATATCAATCAGGGTTACCCGTCCTATCAAAAGTTACCCTAGACGTTCGCCGGGGCGAGTTCATTGGGATTGTGGGAAGCTCTGGATCAGGCAAGACCACACTAGTAGACATCTTACTAGGGTTGATAGAACCCAGTAGCGGACATATCTTCGTCAACGAGATTCCATTGTCTCAAATTCGCAAGGAAGAATGGCGTAGACGTGTGGGATATGTCCCTCAGGAGATCGTCTTGTTTAACGAAAGCGTTCTAGACAACGTGTCCATGGGAAGGACGCAAGTAAGTAACGACGACGCCATACGGGCGATAGACATTTCACAGGCAACCAAACTCGTGGAATCATTGCCTAACGGTTTGACAACTCTGGTAGGTGACCGTGGTCTGAAATTATCGGGAGGTGAACGTCAAAGGCTGGCACTAGCCAGAGCCATCGCAATAAAACCAGAACTCCTGATACTGGACGAAGCTACCAGCTCTTTAGATACGGTCGCAGAATTAGAGTTCCAGAAAGCGATCCACGCTATGCGATCCAAATTTACTATCATCGCTGTGGCTCATCGCCTCTCTACCGTCCTGGACGCGGACCGAATCGCTGTATTTGAAAGTGGTCGCTTAGTCGAGCTCGGTCAGCCTAACCAACTCTTGAATACTGACGGGGGCGCGTTCAAGAGGCTTTTCGAAGCACAGTCTGATCGCAGTTCATCAAATCGAGCTAGCGCGAAGTGATTGCCAAATCCACGCGTTTCAAAATGCTTGAGCACCTATTCCACCCTGAATTGCTAACATTTCCGCTCAACAGGTTTCCAGAAATGGCTAATTTGCTTTCCCTGCAATCAACTTCGTTATGTGTTTTACATCGGCCAGGATATAAGCTCCATTGACAGCAAAGATCGACCCTCAGTTGGTACTTGACGCCAGAGACCGGTTTGGTGCGCAACCAATAGCGCTTATCACAGTATTGGGGCGACCATGGCTGACGACATTCATCGACATGATTGCTGATGCTGGGGCGACCTCACGACTCACGGTCATTGCAACTCCAGACACGATCGACACGATTAATGAAATCCTCGCTAAACATTCTTTGGGTGCCGATGTTTCAGTGGTCACAGATATCCCTGCAGAACTTATCTCGTGCGCGTTATACGCAACGGTAAGCCAAGTATACGTTCGTCACTTATTCATCAACGCTATAAAAAAACGTAAAACAGATTTCGGAAACGCATCATTACTTGCGTTAACTCAACCATCAGATATGAAAAGCGCTGAGGAATTCACATCAAGGGATTCCTACGTTGAAGGCAGAACTATTCTTCTGAGATATATCTATCGACCATTCGCGCGGAAAGTAGCAACCATACTCATCTCTACACCAGTGACTCCCAACATGATCACGTTGGCGTCACTTCTACTGATCCCATTGGCAGCAACCTTTACAATCTTCGAAAACCTAGGATCAGCGATAACAGCCGCTATAGTGATACAAGTAATCTGGATGCTTGATTTAGTAGATGGCTATCTAGCCCGCTTGAAATCCAATCGCAGCAACTTCGGTTACTGGTTTGACACGATGGTAGATACCATATTCGACACCACTATGGCAGTTGCGTTTACGATAGGGGCAATCGTAGCCACAGGTCAATTGATATACGCTATCTTTGGAGCCATTTGGCTAATCGCATACACAGCGACCCATAGTGACTCGTTGATACGGACTGCCGCTGGTACCAGTAACTGTGTACCAATGCGAGCACCTATTAGACCGCCGTTGCTAGAAAAAGCCGGAGCGACTTTAACTTGGTATATAGCAAGTCGAATACGGTGGGCTCTTGGTCAGCCCGACGTATTGGTCACCGTTTTTACAATTGGGTTGCTAGTTCAAGCCGAACCGGCTGTAGTGATCCTATTCGCCACGTACCACACCTATTCTATGGTACGCATGTTCATAGCCGCTTATAGACAGTACCGTAACACTGAGTTGAATGACTAGGAACGGACTCAAATAGATATAACTTTTTGCCTAACACAGACTATATATATTGGAGGACGAACGTCCATTCCGTGACCACTCAGCGTTTGTGCGCTAGAGGCTAGCGGAAACATTCGATTAGAACCTGTTGATTACAGAATTGTCATATCTACGCTATCACTTTGGCGGTCTTAGCCTGCGGCTATGGCATGTCATTCCTGCAGTAGATTCTAACGAGAGACCATGTGCGGGATACTAGCCATATGCGGACGCGACCCTAATGTCAGTTTCCGTGATCGAACAATAGAGACTGCCAACACCGCTCAACGTCATCGCGGGCCGGATTCGGGCGGGGTGGTTACCCTCCGAGGGGCAGCTTTAGGCGCGCGGCGATTTGCCATCCTGGATATTCCTGGAGGCAAGCAACCTATGTCGGATATAAGTGGTCGCTATCATATTGTCTATAACGGTGAGATATATAACTACCGCTCTCTCCGATCCGATCTTGAGCGACGGCGCGTAAAATTTGCTACCAATTCCGCCACGGAAGTTATTCTCACCAGTTAGATATCGAATGGACCAGATTGCTTAGCTCAGTTCAATGGAATGTTTGCGTTCGCAATCTGGGACGATGTTGAACGAAGCCTTTTCGTCGCGCGGGACAGATTGGGAATAAAACCATTGTTCTACTCCCAAAATAAGCAGTTTCTGATCGTTTCTTCTAACACCAAAAGCATTCGCTCAGTCCTTAACAATCAAGTCAACGTTGATCCGTCCGGGCTTGATAGTTTTCTTGCATATAGATACGTGGTTGGATCCGGAACTCTTTACAAAGAAATTTCTCAACTAAGACCAGGTCATTACCTATCCTACTCAGACGGGAATACCCGTATCCAGCGCTATTGGAAAGCCCCGATAACATCTGCTAACACAGGACCAGTAATCAACGAGGAAGAACAATGTTCAATAATTCGCGAAAAAATCGGGAGTGCGGTTGAGAAACGCCTCATTAGCGACGTGCCTGTCACTGCTTTTTTGAGTGGCGGTCTAGATTCGTCAATCCTCGTTGCGGAAATGGTAAAGCGATACCCGGGCACCGTACGAACTTTCACCATTGGAGTAGACAATTACGATCCTGGTGGAGAGTCAATCCACGCACGTTCGGTATCGGAATATTGCGGTACCGAACATTTCGATATGAAGCTTTCGTCCCAAGCGTATGTCGATCTAATTTCGCCCCTAGTAGCGCTCAGAGATGGGCCCATAGGAGTACCTAATGAGGTATTGATATACGCGATGTCTAACGCCCTCGGTGAACACGGTAAAGTGGTCCTTTCTGGTGAAGGAGCGGATGAACTTTTTGGCGGTTATGGAAGAATATTTAGAAGTGGCCTAGATTGGACACGCATGCAGGCAGCTGCCAACAAACAATTCGGCTGCAGTAGTCTGGAGCAAGCGCTACGACAAAACTTGCTCCAAAAATATGGAACGACGAATCCACCGAGCGTTGTTGATCATTTTTTGGGCCAATATGCTTACACACCACCGGTGGTCCGATCCACTCTGATTCATCCGGATGTTTGGAACCAAGCGCAGGCTGAGAACATGGCCAAGCTGCAATTTGACGCTGCCTTCACTGAGGTTGAGCACATTGATCCACAGTCAAGATTCGTTTGGATATTTACAACAATGCATCTCCCAGGATTACTGGAAAGATTGGACAGAAGTACAATGGCTGCCAGCATCGAGGGCAGAGTACCGTTCGTCGATCACGAAGTCGTCGAACACGCTCTAAACATACCATTGAATCTCAAGCTGAAATGGAAATCGGAAGATGCAAGACGGAAAGCGCAACACCTGAACAGCGATCAGATCAGCGAAACCCTCGACATCACAAAATATATCTTGCGCGCTGCCTATCGCGACCAACTACCAAAATCAGTGTTGGAACGTAAGAAGGTAGGATTTCCTGTACCACTAAACGGCTCGTTGCGCGACCCGTTATTCAAATTGGCAAAAGAGGTTCTTCTAGATAGTTCCACGCTTCAATCCGGGCTTTTTCAGCAGACAGCGTTAGAGAAAATGGTAGAGACTGAACATAATACAGATCATGCATCCGCGACCAACGTATTGATGGTTCTTGGGATCGCCATTTGGTACAACAATGTTTTTAACACTGCGCCAATAGACGAGGGATTATTTTGCGATTGATAATTTTGGCAGCCGGTAAAGGCGAGCGCCTGTACCCGCTGACTGAAGAGACACCTAAAAGCCTGCTGGAGCTTGGCGACGGCCGTACCGTACTAGACTGTCAACTAGAAGCAGCAAACGCGGCGGGTATTGGTGAAGTCTTCATAGTCACCGGTAATCTTTCAGAACAGATTGAAAAGAAACTATCAGAGCTTCCCCCACCTCAACCTCAAGTCATCTATAACCCCTATTTTGATGTCAGCAATAACCTTCACTCTCTTTGGATGGCAAGATGGGTCATCCAAAACCACGATGTCCTCGTATTAAATGGTGACACTGTCGTCAATCCACGTATCGTCACAGACCTGGCTACATTGGATGCGCCTCTCGTCATGACTATAGATCGGAAAAGCGATTACGATGAAGACGACATGAAAGTGATCATCAAAGGGAACAATGTTGTCGAAGTAAGCAAGAAAATACCTGCCGAACTATGCAATGCCGAATCGATCGGGTTGATCAAATTCTCAAGGCATGGTGCGCGTCAGCTTTTAGCAACACTCGATCGCATGGTACGGAAAGAAGATAGTCGAAACGAATTCTGGTTAGCAGCTATACAGAAACTCATTGATTCAGGTCACCACTGTCAATACATGGAATGCAGTAAAGATGATTGGGCCGAAATTGATTTCCATATCGACCTGCAAACCGTGCGGCATAAAGTACAACATCAATCACGTTTGATAGCCGGTTGGAAACGCTAGTCAAATTTTTGTAGCCGTAGTCGCTGTTTGCTTGGTTGTACATCACTCTTCGCCTTCCCTATACCTGCGTCCCGTAACGGACAGTAGCTGGACCTTTCGCTGATCTCTGCATTTCCATAAAGCTCTAAAACTGGAAGTATATGAAGTCTACGTTAACTTGACTCCGCAACATCAATATGGCAACAAAAAGTGCCATTGCAATGCCCGTTTTGATCGGAATGTTCACAAATGTCCTACCTATTACGTCTGTGTACCAATCGCAACCCCGAGCAGCTCGATATACGGCCGCAATCCACAGTGGCAATGAATACAACGCTACTTGAAAAAAAAGGAACATTGTCACCGATACAGACCCGACAGCTGTTCCAAGAGTTTGGGCCGAAACAGAATCCCACAGGATGCTTAGATCATCAGCACGAAACAGAAACCATCCCATGTGCACCAATACAAACGTGACCCCTACCGCTCCCAAACGAAAAAACGTCGAATCAGCCATGTAATTAATCATTGATGAACAAGCTAAACCTCTACTAGCAACAAGCAATAGACCGTGATACCCACCCCAAATTACAAAATTCCATGCGGCTCCATGCCACAATCCAGTGATCAAGAACGTTCCTAGTAGGACCGCCGAACTTTTCCAACGACCTCCCTTAGCTCCCCCGAGTGGTATGTACACATAGTCCCTAAACCACGACGATAGCGATATATGCCAGCGATGCCAGAAATCTCTCGGCGACCGAGCAAAATAGGGGTTGTCAAAATTTTCTACAAGTCGGATGCCGAGTAATCTGGCACTGCCCCTCGCGATATCTGTATACCCCGAGAAGTCAGCTAGAATTTGTACCCCAAACGCCAAAACTCCCACCGTTAACAATCCGATTGACGGGGAATCCAGCATGAATATTTTGTTGGTAATTACAGCCACGCTGTCTGCAACTACCATTTTTTTGAAAAAACCCCAAATGAGCAGATACACTCCTTCATTTAGCGCTCCTGTGTCGACCCGCCGCCTTACTTCGAATTGGGGAATCAACCGAGCTGCCCGTTCTATTGGACCAGCTACCAATTGCGGGAAAAAGGCGACATACAATGCCACGTTCCAAAAATTAGACCTTGCTTCAATTCGCCCTTTGTATACATCAATAACATATCCAAGCGTTTGAAACGTGTAAAATGAAATACCTACTGGCAGGAATATATTCAGTGTCAATGGGTTTATTTGCAAACCAATATTAGTCAGAATATAACTAACATTTTCCACCAAGAACCCTAAGTACTTAAAATAACTCAATACGCCTATGCTTGTTAGCAATGCCGCTACAAGCAACTTACGCTTTTGTGCAGGATACTTGGCTATACCGAGAGCAGCGAAATAATTAACCGAAGTGTATCCAAACAACAATAGTCCAAGCGTTGGGTCGATGTATGAATAAAATGCATAACTTGCGGCTAGTAGGAAAATATTTTGGCCTACTCTAGGAAGCAACCAATATATGCACACAAGACCTAGTAAAAGGGCCAGATATTCGTAACTGTGAAAAGTCATACTCAGTTCGCTTGTTGTAGCGTTACGCGGGCATTGGAGTTACTTTGTGTCGAAATATCGTGCAGCCATAACCTTGAATATTTCCGTGTATTTACGCATATATGATGGAGTTATGTGATCTGTATCCAAATAGTGTTCAATGCGAATTTCTGGGTGGCCATTCATATCCACCATATCTACCCCACGCGTTCTCAAATATCCGTTCAACTCGTCAATATACCTATCTACTGTTTCGTCCATATCACGCGTGCCATCTGGTAACGGACGTTTTTGCACGCGCACAAAAACTAACTCAAAGTCGTTAGCCGTAGCGATATCTATCATAGCCGGCAAAAATGATGACTCTAAAACGTCGTAAAATCGTGGTGGAGCCCCGGTTTCAGGCGCCTCAAACTCTTCCGCTTCCCTAAAGTTAGAGCGATCGAACACCTCATTAACCGATTGTTTCAATTCATGATAAGCATGCAATTGTGTTTTATATCTAGTTCTATCTACTTCTCCAATTCCATACAGTTCAAACCCCCTTTGCAAGGTAATCAATAGCATTTCAGGGTCACTTATCCCTGCTGATGCTCTGTTGAGTAGTTCCCTAGCACTTTCACTCCGCTGTTGAACCGCATATAGGTTTGCGAACATATGTGTTATACGGTCACCAAGATTCTGTTGGTTCGCGATCACTGAGTAATAGATATCTTCGTCATCCGACATAAGCTTTTTCAGTTCCCAGTGTTTCCTGCCGCCAGTAGAGAGTTTAGGCTTAGTCAGCGCGTCATCGCGAAAAAAAATAAATACCGTTGCCGGATTAACATCAGCAGCGGCGA
>CAZXXH010000052.1:1589-3980 GCA_964644645.1 uncultured Dehalococcoidales bacterium | reverse complement strand
CACTCGACAGAACCATGCCGCAGACTCCAAACCTCCGTCAACCATAGCAATTATAGTCATACCGTCCAGAATATCGCTTAAATGTTGCGTATCGATCCGAGATTCCAGCATTGAATTACCGATCATAATGATGTCAGGTTCAATGGACATTACGGTCCGTTGCGTCAATGGCGGTTCGAGATTTGGTGACAGCAACATTGGGACAACAAATATCGCCAATATAGAACCTACAAAAAGTAACCGATTATTCAATATATTGGTGCTTCGTGTTAACAACATTACGTAATATATACGCGGTTACCAGACTTAGTTCGGCAGGTCTGTATATCTACTTTGCAAAAGGATTGTCACAAAGCAAACACCTAACTCGACACGTTAGTTAGCCTGTTTTAATAAATGGCCCATCGTTTTTCCATTCATGCGTACAGAATACAGGTTAAACGTTGGTAGTATAGTTCTTCGGCATCTTGAGGATGGCGAGGTCCCTTATTGAGTCCGCTAACCCATTGAAACCTTTAACATATTGGTATCAATTTGGGGGATCACTGCAGATTGCCTTTGTGCTTTAAAGATAATCGCTCTAGGTATCGTACAATCAGCATTCGGGGATTGGCTGGGAATTGACTACAACGGCCGGTTTTTGTCTACTTCAATCGATTGTTGTGGCCCATTGACAATCAATATCCATATACAGAGGGTTCGTTGTTACGGGCATGATGTCTGGAACGTCACCCGCTCCTATAATAGTGGATCTAAGACAACACCCCCCAATAGGACCTGGCATGCAAATCGCGATCCGCAAAATGAGAAGTCAGCATTGCATTAGGTATCTTGTCTCAAATACCCCTGACTCCAAAACCACCACTGCGCCCATGCCCAACTGTGACAACTGAATTTATTCGTCCGAACAAATCATTTGCGTAGATACAATTCACTTTACTTCAGCTATATATCAACCAGTGAGGCCATGCAACTCATAGCTGATGCCGCTGGTGTACTGGCGGCAGGAACTGCATTCTGGCGCGGTGATGAGACGGAGCGATTTGAATCTCACTGGAAAGCCCGATTCGAGTGTCCGTACGCCATTGGTTTTCCGTCAGCGCGCTCCGCCCTCTACTCTCTACTTAAAGCCCACGGTGTGGGACCTGGGCACGAGGTGATCATCACCGGATTTACGTGTGTGGCAGTACCAGACGCTGTGCTGTATACCGGAGCCACACCTGTGTATGCAGATATCGATTCGATGTCTTACACAATGCGCGCTGCCGAAGTTAACTCTCTGTTCAGTAGTCGCACGCGCGCCGTAGTCATACAGCATACTTACGGGATACCCGCAGATGTTGTTTCTATCACAGAACTGGCCAGACGCCGTGGGATTTTCGTGATCGAAGACTCCGCTCTTGCTCTAGGCAGTGCTCCTGACAATAAACAACTAGGGCATCACGGAGATGCAGCTGTTTTTTCATTCGAGCTGTCCAAAACCATTTCGGCTGGTTGGGGTGGGTTAGCTCAAATCAATCGTGGAGATGATATCCATCCAATTCCGAAATTGGAACAAATACGGGAAACTGCGGGAATACTAGACAGGAAGACCGCTTCCAGAAGACTCTGTCAGGCAGGATTATCTCGATTTTTGTACTCTCCGAGCGCCATTAGGGTTGGAGCATATATGCTAGCTGCTCTGATCATACTAGGACTATTTCGGCGCTCGGCGGATTGTGGAGGCAAGTCAGGGGATCCTCCTGGAAAATTTCTTGCAGCACACTCAGGGGGACATTGGAGGGTACTTTCTAATCAACTGCTACGCTTGGATAACGCGGTTCAGCATAGTAACCAAGTAAGCAAACTCTATGGCCGAGTACTTGAAGAACGGGGCATCGGTCAAGCTGACCCAATCAGGGATCATCCCGGAGCTTGTTTAATTCGATTCCCTTTGCAGGTACGTCAACCGGATCGCGCTATAGATTTTTTTGGTCGGCACGGCATCGAACTTGGCCGCTGGTTCGACTATCCAATATCCGAACGCCCTGTTGAGCTCTCAACCTATCATTACACGGCAGGCCAATGTCCTATTGCTGAGCATATCTCGGACCATGTAATCAACCTACCAGTCAACTCACGCATGTCTCCCGACGATGTTGACAGGGCTTGTACAACTCTTAACCGCTTCCTCGACTGCCATCCGGACGAGGTCGACTTCATAGCTAGAAGTTCAATAGCGGATACAGAACTGAGAGACCGATAATGGCTTTGCAGGCTCTAATCACTAGGGCACGCTCAGAGCCTTTGACTAAACTCCCGGTCAGGGGCAGCCGTCACATTTGGAGGCGAGTCGATAATTGGTTAAAACGTCAATCCGATCGCCGTCGTTCTACAACAATTAGCGACGAA
>CAZXXH010000052.1:890-1579 GCA_964644645.1 uncultured Dehalococcoidales bacterium | reverse complement strand
CATGAAACTGGGTAAAGACCGGACCGTCCAAATAGCTTTGCAAGAATGGCAGCCGCTCTTAGACTCAGATGCCCTGTCTCTGGATCTCAAGCGATCCGCCGTAGCAGCACAACCAGGGTTCACCGACCGAGCCATGGAATCATTAGCTCACCGGTTTGACGTTCTCGGGTCTGAACCATTCTTTGTTTCATATACATCTACAGCACCGGGAGCACATGGGCGCTCATACAAGATGACCCCGGGAAGAGAGGCCGAACATAATCAGTTGGTTGAAATGGGCGAACGTCTCAACAAAGCATCACAGATTACAGATGATTCCTCAGCAGCGCTGCACGATCTACGCGCGGCAATAGATCCTAGGCGCGGCACGTATAGGCCCGTGGATTGGCACGTTGATTTCAGGTCCGGGTATCGCTGGAACCCACGTACGTGGGCGATGGACACTCCATATGGCCACCTCCACGGAGTTGACATTAAGGTGCCCTGGGAACTCTCTCGTGCCCACCATCTTGCTGTTCTGGGTATCTACGCTCTCACCACTGATCAAATCAAAACAGTCGCTAACGAGGTTTCCCTCGAGTTATTAGATTGGATCACTGCGAACCCGCCAAGATTCGGCGTGAACTGGCGATCAGCTATGGACGTTGCGATACGGGCTGTCAACTGGATATGGGCTTTAACTCTATTTG
>CAZXXH010000052.1:0-880 GCA_964644645.1 uncultured Dehalococcoidales bacterium | reverse complement strand
AATCGAACCTAGACAACTTGGAAACATATACAACTAATCACTATCTAGCAGACGTTATCGGGCTGATGTATATAGCATTTTCTTTTCCACAGTTCCCTCGCAGTGATAAGTGGTTTGCATTCTGTTTGCGCGAATTGGTGAACGAGATGAAGAAAACCGTATATCCCGACGGTGTGAATTACGAGGCAGCCACTGGATACCACCGACTAGTGACCGAAATGTTCCTACATGGAACATTACTAGCAATCCGGCTCAAGGAAGACCGCCGAAGACGCATTGGCTATTACCTGCGCGGGAGCGTAGGAAACGCTGTAGACTTTCATATTGACCAATTGGAAGTGCTACCTGACTGGTATTACAGCAGCCTGCGACGGATGGGCAATTACGTGGCAGACACTACGAAGCCCAACGGTCTCGCTCCGCAATTCGGTGATCATGACAGTGGCCGTCTAATCAAATTCACCCCGAAGCTGACTGGGGATGATCACAGTGGTCACAGGGAAGAGCCTCGCAATCACCGCCACATCGTAGCCACCGGGCGAGCAATATTCGGCAAGGAGTTTTGGTCACCCACCGACGCCGAATCCGAGTCAGAGGCTTTAACCCTGTGTTTTGGAATCGAGTCCCTCCCATTAACTACATGTACCCATTGCGTTCATCGTACCCGTCCCGTACACAATTTAGAGATTCCAAATGGTATCCGGACGGTGGAACTTGCGTTCTACGTAACGATCTGATTTGGGTCGCAATACGCTGTGGCCCCATGGGAGCCGGACCAGGCGGGCACCGCCACAACGATCAATTGTCTTTTGAATTAAACGTTAATGGCCAAGACATAGTAGTTGACTGGGGAACGGGAGCCTACACATCAGATTTCGAC
>CAZXXH010000051.1:10214-13893 GCA_964644645.1 uncultured Dehalococcoidales bacterium | reverse complement strand
GCCTACACCTCCTGCCACACCTATGATCAATATTAAGGCCACCGTGGCAGCGGCGATTAAAGCTACCCAGACAGGTCAAGCGCCACTTGTAGAAGCAGACACCCTGGATAGAGATCAATGTGACGCAATGGGGCATGAGACACAGGCTCTTTTGATGATGACGTTGTTGGACCCCATGGGAACAACCGCTGTCAAGGCGCAGGATTTATTGTTGGAAGCGCTTTTCCTTGGCTGCGAACTTAGCAGCACAGAGCAGGCCATAGCGTACGCTCGCAGTGGTTGGCAGTACATTGAACGGGGTAAGTATCAACGGGCTATAGAGGATTTTGATAGGGCCGTAAAACTGAACCCAGCAAACGCTGTGATCTATTACAACAGAAGCCTGGCATACGGTGGCTTAGGTCAGTACCACCTGGCGATAAGGGACCTGGACGCGGCTTTAAGATTGAATCCGAACTACCCTGACGCCTACTACGGCAGAGGTTATTTGTACGAGAAGCTCGGCCAAAACGAACAGTCAATAGCGGATTTCGACCAGGCTGTAAGACTCAATCTCACGAAAAGGTCAGCGGTCGCCAAGGTTTACTTGAGCAGGGGTTATTCTTACTACAAGCTTGGTCAATACGAGCAGGCTATAAGGGATTACGATCAAGCTATAGAGAGCGGTTTAGAGTCCGCTCACGCGGTTCTAGCGCACCTTAACAGGGCTGGCGCGTACCACAAGCTGGGACAATACCAACTGGCTATACAGGATTATGATCAAGCTATAACTCTGAACCCCGAATCTGGCAAGGCCTACTATGGCCGGGGTGTAGGGTACGTCAATTTGGGTCGATATGAATTAGCGGTAGAAGATTTTAGTGAGGCCTTAAGACTGAATCCAGACTACGCTGATGCCTACTACGGTAGGGGTTACTCGTACGATAAGTTAGACCAAAAAGAACAAGCAGAACGAGATATCGGGAAGGCGCAGCAGCTTAAAGCGGGCTTTTCTTGGGAAGGCGTGATCCATTGAGTGGGATACCCTCTCCGCACGATTCTTGTAAGTCAGTGAAAACGCTATCCATTTTTACTGCTGCCCTTGTGCCCGACAGTGATTAACCAGAGGCCTGAACAATGGAAAAGCGGATCTAAGGTTTCTGCGGGTCTCACTATCAGTTCATACATCTCGTATGCTCGCGGTTGCGATCCCAACGCTATCGTCGCCCGAGCCCGACATTTAGGTGTGGACGAAATGTCCCTATACTTCGCTGCCGTGCCCGGGTTTCAAGAGAGACACATCCTCGACCCGGTGGCACTGGGGGAGATTGTAGGCCGATTAAACGATGCCCAGATTCGTGTTCCTGCGATGATGAATTGGCTAGGTGGCGGCTACAGCGACATGCAGTCGCGCAAGCCGGACCACAACTTCACCCTTAACCCCACAGTACACCGACGTGAAATCGACGGCCTTTTAGCCAGTATCGAGACTATGGCCGATCTCGGCGTTGAAACACTCTTCACCCACATAGATACACCTGCCATGCCGGACACGGCGCTTGATGAGCCGATGTGGGAGGGCTTAACCTCGATATACCGCGAATTGATAGCACTTGCCGAGTTGCGAGGCATCAAAGTTGCGAACCATGCAATCTGGATGGCGCTTCCAAGGGCTCTTCAGGAGGAGACCAGGGAACGTAACGTCTCGTTGAGCACGTATCGCAGTTTCAGGATGCCGGGCTGGCGTGGGCCGTACCTACTCGCTGATGCCAGCCACGTCTCCCGCTTGATCGAAGCCGTGCCTAGTCCCAACAACGGTGCCTGTGTGTGCACCGGTATGTACATGATGGGAGATGACCCCATTGACGCAGTCCGGCGGTTCGGCAGCAAGATCTTCTTCGTCCAGATTAGAGACCTGCGGGGCCGCTGGCCGCTGGCAGAACCAGTTTTCCCTGGAAGCGGAGAGGTTGATTTTCCGGGCCTTTTGGAAGCGCTCGTAGCATCCGGATACACCGGCACTGTGCACGTCGAGCATCTGGGCCGCGAGCGCTCTGCAGGAGAAGATCTCGAGACAGCAGCGCTTGAATACCTGCGGCCTCTAGTAGAAATGGCGAATGCCCGACGCTAATGTGTTGGGCGAAACCTACGGCACGACAGTCTCATCCACTACCGCACCATTTGGGCTTTATGGGTAGGGGTCCCTATGGATGGGTAACGGATATCGTGACATGCAGGCGTAAGTACACACGATTACGTCATTAAAGGCCCTATTGTTTGACTTGGAATGTCAGCACCGGTAATCTGGGCATAGGTTTGGCTCTGGGCGACTTTGGACACCTGGCTGACGGTACCCTTTTCGAGATGAAAACACGTATGGAATTACAGGAGATCTTCATATGTTTAATAAGCCACTAAAATGGCGACGATTGTTCATGCTAGCCACCGTAGGAGCAATTGCGACAGCTGTCGCCTGCGGCGGCAGCGACACGACCACCGTAGAGACGGTCGAAAAGATCGTCGAAGTTGAAAAAATCGTTGAAGTTGAAAAAATCGTTGAGGTAGTGGCCACGCCGACCCCCGGCATCCCGCCAGAAGCGGGCAGTCGCGGCGGCACAGTGACGGTCGGAGCAGCCTCCATCTGTCCTGTGACTTACAACCCGAAGTTCATCACCTCGGCTTGCTATGAACGGGTCCAGATGTGGGGTTTGGTGGAAGGCCTGACCTGGGTGACCCATCTTGCACCGCCTGTGCAGTCTAAAACGGAAGATCCGTCGAAAAGCATGTTGAAGTCATGGAAGGCCGACCTCGCAGCGAACACCTTGACATGGGTTCTCAGAGACGACATCCCGTATCAGGACACGCGCTGGGGTAACGTGGACGCACACGATGTGAAGTTCAGCTTCGATCAAGCAGTAGAAGAGGGTTCCACCTTCAATCGGGTGGGCGAACTCAATGCCTGGATCGACTCAGTCGACGTTATAGACGACAGGACTGTCAGAGTGAACTGTAAGGATAACGGCTGTCAAAAGGACTGGATGATTAAGCATTCCAACCTCAATACTGAAATGGTTGCGATCACTAGCAAGAAGGCCTACGACAAGTTGGGTGAAGACGAAGCAAACAGAGCTCTTGGCAACGGGACCGGTCCCTTCAAGCCCACCAAGTGGATAGGCGATGACCAGATTGTCGCAGAGGCCGTAGTGCCCCACTGGCGGCACACGCCTATCCTTGACGGGATCAAGTACGTGCAGATTCCGGAGGACTCTGTCCGCGCGGCAGCCTTTGAAGTCGGGGAAATTCACTTCGCCATATTGCCGCCCATCTTGCTCTCGAAGGCAGTAAACGCTACCGGGGGATGGACGCAATTGATCGGCAATGGCTTCAGCCAGGCTGCAGTGTTTGGAGGCAACTACTGGGCAGAGACCAATTACCTGGGTCGAGTCAATGACGACGAAGATGTTGCTGCCCGACCCGGGTATGACACCAGCCTGCCGTGGGTCGGTGAATGGGGCAACGAGGAGTCGATGGAGAAAGCCCTTAAGGTCCGCACCGCCCTGGCGATGATTCCGGACCGTGAATTGCTGAATGAAGCGGTATTCGGCGGCCTGGGCAATATGGCCTACGCCTACTTCGGCTGGTCTGAGGATAAGCCAGGGTTCGAAGAGAGGTGGAAGACTCCACATGACCCAAGGAAGGCCCA
>CAZXXH010000051.1:4593-10204 GCA_964644645.1 uncultured Dehalococcoidales bacterium | reverse complement strand
ACGTTCCGTCGGCCATTAACCTGGAGCATCAGGAAGCGGTCGCTCAGGCTTGGACCGACTTTGGTCTGAAAGTGAAGCTGGAGAAACAGGCTATCTCGGCCATTCGCCCAGCGCTGGTTGCCAGAAACTTCGCCAAGGTATGGGGCGCCACCGCGTTGGACTTTGGGAACGCGGCGATCACCAGCTCTCCGATCTCCGATGCGTTTAACATAGGATTCGAGTTGCCCGATCACATTGGCATCCTGTACAACGAGGTCAACGACGCGACCGACCCGGACGAGAAGCGGGCGCTCAACAAGCGGATCGTGGACTTCATCACCACTCAACATCTCCAGCCGGTCTGGGTAGAGATGGTGCCGGTATGGGGGATTCGCCCTGAAGTCAGCCAATGGAAGCCATACACAGGCAACTTGGCGTACTTTAGCAACCCTCAGACCATCGTTAGAAAGTAGTCATAGAAGCTAGGTGCCATTCCGCCAAAGCCCGCGGGCCGTCTACTACAGCGGCGCGCGGGCTTGGTTTAGGTGGCTGGTCGCCTCAGCAATAGTGATCACTCGCAGGTCGACGAAACTGCCTGCCGTTTGTCATGAGCGTTCCGCTTCGGTCCGTCCTGGCGAAGGGCCGTGCGCCTCGATGACACGGGATGGTTCCTCGATTGTCGAGTCTCGCACCATAGGACAACTTTGATATGCGAAGATTCCTTATCAGAAGACTGGTAGCCGGGATCGTTGTCGTTCTTCTTGTGAGTTTAATCGTGTTCTCAATGTCACGTTTGGCCGGAGATCCTCGCCTACTCTATGCAGATAACTACATGAGCAAGGCCGGCTACGATGCACTAGGAAAAAAGCTGGGCCTGGACAAGCCCCTCTTAGTCCAGTACGTGATCTGGATGAGTAACGCAGTGCGCGGCGATTTTGGAGAATCTCTCTACGCTAGAACGTCTGCCCTTAATGTGATCAAGGAGCGAATTCGGGCGACCATGGAACTAGCCATTGGAGCGTTCTTTTTTGCTTTGATTACCGGAATTCCGCTCGGTGTGTTGTCCGCTGTCAAACGGGGAACGTTTTGGGACTACCTAGGCAGAACATTTGCACTATTTGGGCAGGCACTTCCTGACTTCTGGTTGGGAATAATGCTTATCTTGATTTTCGCCGTGCAACTCGAACTCCTGCCGACGAGCCGGCGCGGAGACTGGACAAATTACGTGTTGCCCTGTGTCACGCTGGGCTGGGTGGCTTCAGGCGGGCTCTTACGACTTGTTCGTTCAGCTATGTTGGAGATTCTCGACTCGGAGTACGTTAAGTTCGCCCGGGCAAAGGGAGTGAACTACCATAAAGTTATTTGGAAACATGCGCTGCGTAATTCACTTATTGTGCCCCTGACTTACGCGGGGGTACTCATGGGCGCATTTCTTACTGGAGCCGTGGTAGTAGAAACGGTTTTTGGGTGGCCCGGGCTAGGGCGCCTCGCCGTGAGCGCAGTACTCAACAACGATTTTCCCGTGATGACCGGTGTGGTCATGATCTTTGCCGCGATTTACGTGCTCGCTAATTTCCTTGTTGATATTCTCTACGCATACATTGATCCTCGGATTCGATATAGCTGAAAATGGCATCCGAAGAACGTACGGCTGCGATAACCACTGATTTACTGTCTGGCCGCCGCCTGTCGGCCCGTGTCTGGCCAATAATCAGGTCGTGGCCTGTGATACCGGTAGCCATCCTTACGCTACTAGCGACATTTGCAATCTTTGCGCCCCTGCTGGCGAATCACGATCCGGAACGCGGCGATTTGCGGAATAAAAATGCGCCCCCTTTCTGGCTGGAGGGCGGCAGCAGAGCAAATCTTCTCGGAACCGATCAGATGGGCCGAGACACCTGGAGCCGAACCGTTTATGGCACGCGCATCTCGCTGATGATAGCGGCGATTGTCCTTAGTGCCGGTGCTGTGGGTGGCACGGCGTTGGGAATCTTGTCCGGTTTCGCCGGCGGTCTCGTCGACGAAATACTTATGCGTCTGGTCGATGTCACACTGGCCGTGCCGTTTATTCTTGTGGCGCTCGTCGTTGTGATCGTCCTAGGCCAAGCTTTGACAATTATCATTATTCTATTGATTGTGTTTAGCTGGGGAGTGTTTGCTCGCCAGTCCCGCGGGGAAACGCTTGTCTTGAAGGAGCGTGAATACGTCTCACTGTCACGTGTAGCGGGCGCGTCGTCGCTATACATCATGAGGCGCCACATACTTCCTGGACTAATCAATACCATTATTGTGCTGTCCACGTTGAGAGTAGGACAACTTATCCTGGCTGAAGCCATGCTCAGTTATCTTGGCCTAGGAATTCCCCCTCCAACCCCGGCGTGGGGCGTGATGGTCGCCGATGGCCGCGGTTACATTTCTACCGCGTGGTGGATCTCGTTCTTCCCGGGAATGATGATTTTCCTCACGGTTGTAGGGTTCAACTTCCTTGGAGACTGGCTTCGAGACCATTTTGATCCTAGACTGCGGCAAGTGTCTCAATAGGCTGGTTAGATCCGTTCGGGTGTCTGCCATAAGCGGGCTGCATACCTGAGAACGGCCACGAGCGTAAACCTGTTCGATTTCGGTTGGTTAAGGTAGGGCCTGTTGTACCGGCTGCCACGCGGCGCGATATTTGGCATCAATAGTGGAACAAGGGGGCGTAATGACAAATAAAGGCGATGGCTACCGGATGATCCTTTGTGACGATGGCGGCACATTGCTTGGGCCGAACGTCGAGGCGCCGATGGGCGCAGAGGGGTTGGCACGTCTAGCGATAGAGCCACTTGTGGGCACGATGATCGACACTCTCTACTGGCAGCTTGGTACCGACCTGGGTGAGAGCACCCCAAGGAATCGCTACTCTGACATCTATTCCCACCGGACCAATGTTGCGCCGCGCTGGGGAGTCGACGGGGATACCTTTGAATCCTCGGGCGACTGGCGGATCTACGAAAACACAAGACAGCTCATCGAAGAGGGGACCGATCCTCCTGCCGTTGTGATCGATCACGGTCACCGCGCCGGGCTGAAAGTCTTCCTCTCGATGCGCGTGAACGACATACACGATGGCCAGCTTAAGGACGAGCCCGCGGTGCTGTCACCGACGAAGCGAGAACATAAGGAATGGTTACTGGGCTCGGCCGCGAACAATGGGGTTCACCATCTCTATCGGGGCCTTTCGCGCTTCGCCTACAACTTCGCACTTCCAGATGTGCGGGCTTACAAGCTGGCAATCGCGAAAGAAGCAATAGCGAACTATGATCTAGATGGACTCGACTGGGATTTTTGCCGATTCCCTCGCTTCTTCCCTGAGGGGGAGGCCGAGGAGAGTGCCGAGCTTATGACAGAGCTGCTGCGGGATATCAGGGCAGCGCTTGACGAGAAGGGCCGGACGGTGGGTAGAAAGTTGTTGTTTTCGGTTAGGGTGCCGCCGACATTCGACCTCGCACGCTCATTCGGTATGGACGTGAGAAGCTGGATCGACGAAGGCCTTATAGATATTTTGATAGCTGGAGTCGTGCACCGCAACATGCACAGGGTGCCGGTAGAGGAGTATGTCGCGGCTACGAGGGACACTGACATCAGGATGATCGTGCAGAACTTAGGCCTGTTATGGCAAGGGCGTCCCCAATCGGCTAAGGTTATCTACCACGAGCCGGAGTACTTTTCGCCCGAAATGTGCAGAGCCTCCGCAGCCTCTTACTGGAGGGCGGGAGTCGATGGCCTCTACCTTTTTAACAATCACTTGATCGAGTTCTTCCGCGACAGCAACTACGATCGCCAGCCATGGAGAGAGATCGGTGATCCCGTGGCGATCGCGGAGCGGGATAAGCACTACCTGGTAGACAATCCCTATGACTGGGACGTCATGACCGAGGAGCTTGGGGCTCCATCGATTCCTCCCGGTCCGTTGCCCATAGAGCTTGAGAAAACGGGCGATTCGACTGAAATACGGATCGACATAGCGGACGATGTACAGGCCGCAGTGTCAGAAGGCTCACTCGCCGAGGCGAGCCTGCGGCTGATGATCGTGAACCTCAGCGTATTGGATGTGGTTGAGTTCGAGCTAAACGGCAGCCCGCTCGATAATGCCACTGTCCGTCGGAGGAAACTGTACAACGATTGCTGGCTTGAGGTTGACGTGTCGGGGGTTCTGCGGCAGGGCTGGAATTGCATCAAAGTTGTCGTAATGGCTCGGAATCCGCACGTTGCCGCTCCTCTGAATATAGAGAGCGTTGAGGCAATAGTCCGATATTGCTGACCTCTGTACCAGAAGAGGGAATCTTTTAGAATTTTTCTTGATGACGCCTGAGCCCGACCAGTCTGCCCGTGGGGGCACAGCCACGGAATACACGGGTGGGGTTCCGAACGGAATTCCAATCTATGGTTGCTATCCTATGTCACGCGTTCAACCTCTGATGCGGGCCTCACGGTACTCCTCAAATATCTCGGGAGTAGGGGGGTAATACTTACCTGGCCGGACGTTCTCCGAGCGTATCTTCCTCTTGACGTAATTTTCAATTTCCTCGTGCTCAGTCGCATGTTCTAGAACCTCTTCCGCCATCCAGGAAGGTACCACTACCAAGCCGTCGTCATCTCCAACCAACACGTCACCAGGGCGTACTAGGACACCCCCGCACTGGATATCCACGTCTTCTTCGACCGGAAATATTCCATCAGCGCCGAGAATGGTACGGTTTTGCGCGTAAACAGCTATACCGTATTCCTCCTCTACGATCACATCGCGGTCACGGATGGCGCCGTCACATACTACGCCGTCGGCGTTGTTCATCTGAAGTTGGACGAGTTTTACATCACCGCCGATTGCCGACCACTGCTTGTTCATCATGTCGCCAACTAGGGCGTCTCCGGGCCCACAGCGAGCCATGGCCGCGTATTCTGCCGATCCTTCCCCGGCAGGACTTGTCTCAACAAGATCGGGCCTCACTGGGAGAAATCGGAGTGTACGGGCGCGAGCGGCGAGGCGACGTCCCGGGGTAAAAGTGCGCACACCTTCCATCACGCACCGCGATGAACCGAGCCTCGAGACAGCGCCAAAGACGGTCGCCGTAGGAAGCTTATGAAAGCCATCAAGAACGGACTGAGGAACTTCCACTGTTTTCATAGATTTAGATATTTGCTCCTCCACTTGGTTTGTTGGTCTCCTACGATTTCGCCAATCAGATAGCGAGCCTACATGTTGCGCTATGTTGTGTACTGGCGCTTGTAGCGGTCACAGGTCCACTGCCCCGAATCGCTCCATAAACTGGACGAAGAATTTCTCTGAATAGCGTATACCGTCAACTTGCGCGTATTCGTTCGCTGCATGCTTGTTCCCGGCGTGACAGGGGACTCCTCCAACCCTAGGGAGCCCGACATCTTCGGTCCACTAGGCCACCGGTATCGCTATGGGATGTACAGGCCATACCTCAGGGTCTGCCCCCATTGCCCGGTGGGCACCTAGAAGGGATTTAACAAGCGGGTGATCTGGTGGAGATCCACCACCTGCGTACGCGATATTGAGCTCGAACACGATGTCGTCGAAACTGCCGTCGTCTAGAATCGACCGGAATTCGGCACTGCCAGCGTCGGG
>CAZXXH010000051.1:0-4583 GCA_964644645.1 uncultured Dehalococcoidales bacterium | reverse complement strand
CAGACTGAAGCCCCGTTACCGCGATTTGAGTGCGAATCAGGTGGGCGTCGACAGCTTGTTCGAAACCATCATAACGGAAGCGACAGATACCGAGGGAGGCTTTGATCTGCTCCGGGTCCAGTCGGGATGCAAGTTTTTCTGCCAGTTGGCGTTGGGTTGGCGTTGTCTGCCAAATCCGCCCATTTATGTAACTGTCCTCTAGGCGGTTTTCTATCAAAGTCAGGGCTTGGCTCAGCCTGACGGCTGGATTACCAACCCAGTTGGAGTTAAGGGCATGCATTTCGTTGTCAATCGGACCTCCCCAATTACCACCCCGGCAAATCAAGCGCCCCATCAGGTTGCCTTTTACTGCCAGTGGGACGATCGGAACTCCGTTGGGGTGTGCCAACGGGCAGAGCCAGAGCACTGCATCGGCTGATCTTAGTTCCTCTATGTATGACGGAACAAACTCCCGGATACCGCCACTGCCTAACTCAGAGGCCTCAAAAACCAGCATTATATTTACCGGGAGTGGGCGCCCCACAGCACGGTAGGACGCGATGACGTTCATAGCAGCGGCGATAGGCGTCTTCATGTCCTCGGCCCCGCGACCGATTATCGATGGGCCTACTCCCTTGACGTCGAGGACTTCGGGTTTGAATGGAGGTATTATCCATGCCGGCTCATCGGCAGGTGTCACATCGTAAAGCCCGTGAAGCAGTAACGTATTCTGTGCGCCTTCATCTATTAGGCCGAAGATAACAGGGAGTTCCGCTGTCTCGACGATCTCCACATCTCCCCCGAGATCTCGGATATCGTCCGAGAGCAGTCGTGCCATATCCGAGATGCCAATATTCAGGGCAGAGACGCTGGGCTGAGCGAGGTAGCGCAGTACTCGCCCTATATGCTCCTTGTCGAAATCACGATCTATGGACTTGATGACCGGGTGCGATTTCATTGGTGCTCCATATTGCGGTTCTCGTGGGTATCGGACAAACGATACAAGACCTACGTAAGCAGGGCTAGTGAGCCTTTACGAAATGAGCTGAGCGCCGGGTATCCGGGTATACGAAGCCGCGCGACGGCAATCGTAGGGTTTTTAATGCTAGGGAATGTCTATGTTAGCGATCGGAAGATGTTGTTGGGCACCGTACACGTCTCGATCACCCGGAGCACCTGAGGTTGCGCCGATCCTCGGGAATGAAATCTTGATGGCCAGAGCGGCGTCGAACGTAGCGATTCTCACGTCTATCGACGAGACGGCGTAAAGTTCGGCCACGAGGCTGGGCGTTAGGACTTCGCTTCCGACGACCCGATCGAAAGTGGTCCGGTTTTCGAACAGCAGGTCTATGGTGATCAGCAGTGGACCTGCGTTTTTGCTGCGCAAGACCTCCGCAAGCTCGTATAGGGTACTCATGATGACAAGATCCGGTTAGCCAACTTCTTCGATCTCGACGGTGAATGGCTCGGAAGGATCCTCGACCTCCATCAGGTGGTAGACGTTGAATTCATAAACAGGGCCGCCACTGAAGTCGGACGGAGAGAACGGAAACGCGAGATTGCCTCCGGTCGCTTTTCTTCCATCAAAGCCACTGTGAAGGAACGTGCTTCTTGCCATTGAAAGCACGGCATCGGCCGTCTCTTGATTGCCGGCGATTGCCTCCATGACGAGGCCGACCTCTCCCGGCGGTTGTTGTGCACTGAGCTTTGGGGCCATAAGCACACCATCTCGACCGTAAGCGATGAATCGCAGTTGGTAGCCAATACCATCGCTACTCTTCAGCATGCTGTCGACAGTCGCTTTCACATGAGACTCGACTTCGTCTAGTTTGGCAATCAGGTTTGGATCGGTGATGCCAGCCACCGAAATGGTCCTGTAGCCAACTAGCCTCGCGCCTTCCAATTTGATGGTCGGGGTTGCTGCAGATTCGAACAGGCTTCCGCCCACTCGTACACGCCTATCGTCAAGTTGACTGATCTCAACGTGCTGTAAGTTCACAGTGCCCTCCGGTTCTTGGAACAGATAGGGGTCCGGCTGCTCATACATCATGTGGGCTGCAACCGAGGTTGGGGTAAGAACTCTTTTCGGGCTGATCGGTTCTAGCTCAAAGTGATCATCTCGGAGTGTCGCCAGTATGCAGTCGTCCGTTCCTGTCGGGATGGCGCATTGGGCTCCACACTCGATGATCTTCGCCATATGGTAAGCAAGTCCGAGATCGAAGCCCCGGCTAGCAGCCATAGAGGCAAAGATCGCAGTGTCGCAGGCGCGTCCGGCAATTATCACGTCGGCCCCCGCTTCTAGCGCTTCAACAAACGGGTCAATGCCCATTTGACCTACGATTCGTTCTGCTTGATCGATATCCTCGCATGTAAGGGCAGGCAATAGGCCCATAGGCTTTGTCCGTCCCGAGCGTACAGCGGCTTTAACTGTATTCTTGGGGATCTCTGCGCGGATCACGGCGAGCCGGTACGAGTGATGGTCGCGCTTTGAGACCTCGTGTAAAACGTTCAGAACACTGTCGACATGCGGATTGCCACCAGCGGTACCAGCTGAACCGATGATCAGTGGTACGCCAGCTTTTCGGGTCGCAGCGAGGGAAAGTCCTAGGTCGCGAACCATCTGCGGCCGCCTGGTAAGCTGGTCACCACTGCCCAGGTAGTACGGACCGGGGTCCGTCGAGCCATTGTCAGCGCCGACTACATGTGGTCGGCGGCTCATTCCCTGATCTAAAGACTCTTCTGGGAATCCGTACCCGAGTAAGCCACACACCGCAAGCACTTTTAGCTCTTTCACGGCTATCCTTTGAGAGGTTTTTTTATCGGACTACGTGTCGGAACGCGACAGTTGATCCTTAAGACGCTTAAATTCTTTGTCGATCACTTTTAAACAACCCTGTCCGATGTATCCATTAGGATGCATGCCGCGAGACAAGGTATACAGGTAAACGCCATGTTTCTCGTGTTTTTTTGCCTTTGCCTTGCGCTCACACCAAGTTGAGGTGATTCCAGCGTTCTCTTGGGAAATAACAATGATGTGGTAAGCGCATTCGTTAGATACTTCAAGTGATCTGCCGGAAATGCATTTGCATTTTGCCTTTTGGTCCTTGTATTTCTTAGTATGGTCTCTGATATTGATTTTCTTTGCCACCCTTAAGTCAGAGAGGAAATCGCTCTTTTCTTTGACGAATCCGTCAAACCCTGGCCGGTTAAACCCGATGTCTGTCTTGAGATCGAATAGATCGGTTACGGTCGCCTTGTTTTGACGTTGTTTGACTACTGCGACATCGGGATAGAAAACCTTCTTATTTTCTTCACCCCCAAGTGTCGCGCTCAGCCCCTGATCTATGTGGACGCAACTACCAGCCTCTACACGTTGAGCGATAAAAACTGCTAAGAGATCTTCACATTGACTTGACGCTGTATGAGATCTGCTACGGGTTATCCTCACATTTTCTGGCAGCTCTATGCCGGTACGTTTGATGGGTTCACGAAGATCCCGATAAATACGCTCGATTTCTTTACAGAACAGCTCTGGAGTAAGAGATTCCTTGTCGTTCCACATTCTTTTTCCCTCACGGCATACGATGCCATCCACACAAGCAGTAAATATATCGTGCCCAAAATATCGTATATAACAGCCCACAATTGTTCCCGCTCACCGCTAAACGATTTCAGTGTCGGTACATGTTGGTTGTCAGACGTGATCGAGTCCTGGCGAGGCCCACAGTGGTATGTCATCTGGATGCATCGACCTCAACTCACGTCTCAGCATTTGACAGTTTGGAAGTACACGACTAAATGAAGTCCAAAATCTTTTTGAATGGTTGAGATGGTCAAGATGTGTGAGTTCATGGTGAAGCACGTACTCGACAAGGCGCTCGGGAATGAATAGTAGATTCCGGTTCAGATTTATATTGCGCTTCTCTGAACAGCTACCCCATCGACTAACCTGATTTTTCACGTAGGTACGGTTGAATTTTAGTCTCCGGACGTTGGCCAACGAATCCAGCCAAGGCAGCAATGATGCGCTGGCTTTCTTGTGAAACCACTGTTGTAGTTGGCGTGCTACGTGAAAAAGATCATTGGGATCTTGACTGACGAGCAGGGTCTGTTCTCCGGCGGCCACCAACCCCCTTATATCCTTGTCTAGATGTCGATAAACAACAGTCCAAGTTTCTCCGAGAGCCGTTAGTTCGATCTGGCTCGGAGTGAGCTGGTTCCGTCCCTCTCTGACACGCTGTTGGGCACTCGTGATCCACGGAATTTTTTCCTCTGCGACTCCCAGCACCCATGATAAATTTGCACCCCGCGGAACGACGATCTCTACACCCCGTTTTAGCGATGATTTGAAGATCAAACGCTTTGCCCTGGTGCTTACTCTCATTACGACCAAATCATTGGGCGTCTTGTGGCTCGACAAGAGCGTGTTAATCGCATCCGAGTACGATGTAGTCATCTTTGGCATACGGTACTAACTTGCCATCTGACGTTATCCAAAGTTCCTGAATTCTGTGGCCAAGTTCTTCAGAGAATGAGTCGGACCTCTTCGCTTGCGTTGCGGAATTCGCTTCCTCCCAATGAGAGCCTCCAGTAAATAGAGCACC
>CAZXXH010000050.1:0-14049 GCA_964644645.1 uncultured Dehalococcoidales bacterium | reverse complement strand
GACGTAAAATTCTTGGGCGAACTTGAAATAGCCGAATTTTAACTTACCCGGCTGTGCACTACGCGGCAGATTATACTTGCAGGCACATTGACCGGCAACCGAACAAAAATCTGGCCAACCCACCAGTTTGGCCAGAGGATCGAGAGGTAAGTTTTGTTTGATTCCACGGCCTGGCAGTCAATCGTTGATGATCTCCGTGTTGAATTGTCCGACTCTGGCCGAACTGGTAATTCGCAGCCCACCCAAACCACATCTCTCGACAGTCGGGTCAAATATTTCAGGTCGAAGCTTCCAATGTCAGTGGAGCACATTAATACCTCGAAAGTTACCGACCGAACCCGGGTTGTAAAAGATCAATGGGGAGTTGGCCACTGTTATGGAAAGACGATGTTCGATATCTTCTTTGCAGCTGGTATCGCACAGGCGCAGGATCGCCTATGGCAACTCGATTACAGACGGCGTTTCGCTCACGGCAACCTATCTGAAATTATGGGAAGCCAAGCAATTAAAACGGATGTTGCACATCGCACACTCGGATTCAGCCGCGCAGTGGAAACCGAAGCAACCCGCATATCGCAAGAGGCGGATCAAGCGCTCACCGGATTCGCTGCCGGTGTCAACACCTGGATCGAACACGTGATCGATCGCCTGCCCTTTGAATTTGACGTGCTCAACTATGAACCTTCCCCGTGGCGTGCTGAGGACAGCCTCGTGATCCTACGCCACTTCTGGTGGACACTCACAGGGAGACTTGAACAGATCGTTGCGGCCGAGCGAGTGTTACGGAGCGTAGATCAAGAACGGGCCCAATGGATACTAAGTCCCGAGACCATAGATTACATAGTGCCGACAAATTCGGAGCCGACCGAGTATGCAGGCTTAGGCAATGTGACACTCGATCCCGATACACCAGGATCGAACAACTGGGTAGCCGGACCGTCTCTAACTAATACTGGCCGTCCAGTCTTGGCAGCGGACCCGCACTGGCCTCTCGCTTTCCCGGACATGTGGTACGAGCAGCACCTATCTGGCGCTGGATTCGATTGTGTGGGAGCCGCTTATCCAGGCGTGCCCGCCGTAATATTTGGTCGTAACCGTGCTATCGCTTGGGGGCGCACCAACAACGTCACCTCAACCAGAGATTTGTATCACGAAATAACTAATCCGGAAGACCAGAACCTGTACAGAAGTGGCAGCCAATGGCGTCCTTTCGAGAGGATACGAGAGGAAGTTGGTGTCAGGGGAAATGAGTCTACATTCATTGAAATTCGCTTGACAGAACGAGGACCAGTTGTAAATGACTTAATACCACCTGTATCTGAAACGGGCGATGGGCCAATAACCTTGCGTTGGGTTGGACATGAGCAACTAGGTGACATCCAAGCGTTATTGGACATTAATCGTGCCGACGCTGCCGATCAATTAGAGACGGTGCTTGGATCGTGGCGGCTTTCGGTTTGGAACGCTGTTTATGCGGATACACATGGGCGCTACGGGTACCAGATGTGCGGCAACATCCCGGTGCGTGAGTCAATTACGAGGGGAACTAGGCAAGCAGACAACCCTAAACATCTCTGGCAAGGGTACATAAGAACTCCGGATTTACCACGGGTCAGAGAACCCGGGCACGGCTGGGTGGCATCAGCCAACAACCCTCCCTGTCCACCCAGCCCGGAACTCCCGCTACATGGGGCTTACGCAGACGGCTACCGGTTCAGACGTATCAAAGAAAGCCTGTCATCGGTTTCTTGTATCACTCCACAAGAGGTTGCTGCACTTCAGACAGACAATCTATCCATCCGAGCACTTGAATTGAAGGATCTCGTCGCGAATATCGTTTACGGATCGAGGAGCGCACTAGCCAACCAAGCAGCAAAAGAATTACTGAGTTGGAATGCCAAATTCGACCTTGACCAGGTCGGTGCTACCATCTGGGCTGCATTTTGGCCACGCTGGGTCAAATTGGTGGGTGAAACAGTTTTACCTCCATTCGCGGCAGAACTGGCTTCTTCGATGGCCGGAGGCCTGGCAAGATATTTGCTGACAGATGAAACGCCTGTCTTCTACAAGGGTGACACGCCATCAGATGTGCGTGCTGCAATGGGCAGTGCACTAACGTACCTTACGTCTGCACTTGGTAAGGCCATGAGTGAATGGCGCTGGGGGAGTTCCCATCACATGCGTCTAAAACACCCTATCGTACGCTCAGGGAGAGTGCCAGATTGGCTAAAGATCGCCCCAATAGAGTGTGCTGGCGGTGAGGGGGTCATTAACCAACGTCGTCCAATAGAACATCCAGACGGCTTCAGGTGCGCTGGCGGGCCCAGCTACCGTTTCATGGCCGACCTATCAGCCGATAATTTAGCCTACGGTTCACTGATCGCCGGACAATCTGGTCAACCAGGCAGTCCTCACTACAGCGACCAAACAAATTTATGGCCCTTTGGCAAACTGCATCCGTTGCTCATGGACTCAAACGAAATCGAGGCTGCCAAAACCTCCGAGACTCTCATCGGCTACGGTTGTAAAAAACAATAACCGGATTCCAGCCTCGCACCGTAATCTAGTAGTCATACCAATCTAAGCAAGTAACAAACGACGAAAAAGCCGGATCGAACTCGTATTGTCAACTAACCGAACGCACTAAGGTCTGACTATTCCCAGCAATCCGTCACACTACATCCCCATCAATCGGCATTCAGTGGTATCTACCGTTGATCCACTCGACCAACTGGTCACCGTAATGAGGGCTTCCTGGATGTCCAGAACTGCCCTGAGCGTCCACGGCAAACATTCCCTCTGGTTCAGAACTCATGTCCGTTACCTGACGATATATAGCACCCATAGGCGCTAGATAGTTCGGATCGAAACCAGTGTTACAGACCGTGAAGCCGTTGCCCTTTACAGGCAAGCCCCCCAAATCGAGCAAATCTCCCAGATCTCCGCGTCCCGTAAGTACATGGTAAAGCTGGACCGTATGCAGGCGACCCCATTCCCAGGAAGACATGTCTGCCCCAAGCCTCCGCTCCAGATCGTCCAAAGTCTTCTTCATCGTTTCTTCTGCTGCACTCGCACGATCACCTAGAGCGAACCAGCCTGTTGTGTCAGACTCCAATAGTGACGCCGCTAGGCCACCAGAGGAGCCGGCTAACATCTCAGCGACTTCGCCTCCCAACCGTTCGCTGGCTACTCGACGTGTCCAATAGTTAAAAAACACTTCAAAAATCGATGCCCCCACTCTATCTGGTTCCATCTGGCAATCCCAAGACCTTATATGCTGCAAAGCCTCCTGCACTCTGTCATCGCTACTTCTACCAAGTAAAGCAGCTAAATGAGGCACACGGTCTACAGCCCTGAGGGATAGAGCGTCCTGATGCATATCGAAGAAGTCCTGCCGAGACAGGGCACTTTTTGCTTCGATCATCTGGCGAATACGTCGAGCCCTAAATCCACTGTACCAACGACCATAAAGCGGGTAAGGATAATCGGGAGGCGCAATGCGATTGTTAGCTGATGCAATCCAACCGCGTTCTGGGTTATCAAACCCAGGCATCCCATCTCTTGGCACCAACCCAAGCCACTGATGATCGGGATCCCAACCCGGGCGATACCCTCGTTGCTCAGATTTACGCTGTGGCACATGGCCAGCCGTCTGGTACCCAATATTGCCATCGATGTCCCCGAATACCAGATGCCATGTAGGCACTAGCCAACCACTGAGCGAATCCCTGAATTCACTCGGAGTGCCGGCCCTATTGATGCCCAACATTGAGGTCAAGAACGTGCAATATTCGGTACCCAACCAGCGCAGTGACACTGGACCGGTGCCCCTAGCGGCAGGAGGGAGAATCTCATCAACGATAGGACCATTCCGCGAAGACGTGATGATCTTACGCACGGGCTCTGAACCTCTTACTCGTATCTCCTCTGTCCTAACTTTGGCGGTTTCCCAGGCACCGTCGAAGAAAAAACTGCCGGGATGGTCATGATCAACTCTTTCCTGATAGAGGTCTCTTTGTGAACAATGATTGTTCGTGACGGAGAAAGCCATCCGCCTGTTCCTGCCAAACATAATGGCTGGTATACCTGCATGCGCTACGCCCACGACATCAAACGACTGTCCTTTTAGACCCACCTCGTAGTAGGTGGAATCAGCACCAAACGCTGTGTGAGGATCGTCGGCGACCATAGGCTTCCCGTTAACCGCTCGAGATCCCGATACCGCCCAGTTGTTGCTACCTCCCCCTTCCCCAGCATCACTGACCGTAACTCCAACCGCTAGCAAATCATCCTGTTGTTGGGTGTACGATCCCCGCGGCACTACTGTCTCATCTTCTGCCTCACCTTGGAGAAGTGCTTGGTATAAATTTCCTTCTCCAAGCACCCGCTTGCCCAGTTCTGGACCAACAATAATTGGGAAACGTACAGTCAAGTAATAGCGGAATTCTCCTAATATGGCCAGGGTATCAATCGGAGACCAGGGATCCGGCTGATAATCGAGCAAGTCAAACTCGATTGGCAGCCGATCGCCACACTCGGCCATCGCCACATTCACCCCTTTGGAAAACGACTCAAGTAACATGCGGGTTTCGTCCGGCGACTGCCTCCATTCTGCCTCAGCAATACGCCTTAGACCAACGGTTCGGGCAACTGTGTCATCCTCAAGGCCTTCTTCTCCAACTATTTCGGACAGATTGCCACTCGCTTTACGCCGCAACCAATCAAGTTGGAACAAACGATCCTGTGACATCGCGTACCCGAACCCTATAAAAAGATCTGAGTCCGAGCGTGCATTAATATACGGGATACCCCATTTATCTCGATTAATAATCACGTCGTCACCCACTGCAGTTCCTGTCGTGCCGGCCTGCCCGGGGACTCGGGACTGGGTCTCTCCTGCCCACCATTCATCAAAATCTGACCTGTTAATACCCGCTGCAGAACATAAATCCGCTATCGACTCACCGCGTCCTAAACGGGACAGTATTTGTTTAGCATCTAAGTTCATTTGACAGTTTTCCTTAGTGAATACCCTGAAATTACAGCCTCTCTATCGCCAAGATCGGCCTACCATACCTTTGCCCGACCGGAGCCTCCTCAAGCTGCAATGAGCACCAAAACCGATAAGTGCTCCACATAGGTCTCGTGGGGTCTGCATCTATTTGATTTCTAGAATTAGACCATGTGCAAATTTACGCAACTTAACGATCTATGAAATGTCCAATAGGTTCAGTCAGATCGATGGATCAATGATCACGTCGAGTAATGCTGGCCCTCCCGACTCAATAGCCCGCTGTAGTTCTGGACCTATTTCGGCATCGTTTTCAATACGGGTCGCCGGTACACCAAAACCGCGAGCTATAGCAGCGAAGTCAAAGGGGACTTTGAAATCTGACCCTAGGTATTTGGGCTTAAGGTCCGGTTGGTTCAGTATCGTCTTCAGATAGACATTCGCATTAGTCTTCAGAACTCTGTACGAGCCATTGTTACAAATCACGTACACGACAGGAATATTGTAAGCACCTGCGGTCCAAAGCGCCTGCGCTGTCATCATAGCGCTGCCATCGCCAATTATCGCGACAACCGGCCTCTCGGGCACTCCCAGCTTCATACCCAATGTTGCTCCCATGCCGAACCCGATTGCACCGCCGGCATTCCCGAAAAAGTCACCAGGCTCATCAAACTTAATCGCAGAGTGAAGCATTGCTTTAGAGCTAACTGCATCATCACAGACAACAGCATGATCAGGAAGTGCCGCAGCAATTTCAGCCATTAGGGTATCGACCGCTATAGGCTGCTTCCCACTGTTACCAGCAGCTCCGTCTTTAAAAGACGCTCTCTCCGTTGCAGTTTGCTCGGCAAGATCTTTTGATCTGCCACGTGCTGCCTCCACATTCGTTCCAGTCATACGTTCAGCAAGTGCGGCATCCAAACCGGCGAGCGCTGGAGCTGGCGCAGACACGATTCCCAGATCCGTTGGCTCTGATTTCCCTATCTTGGAACCATCCTGGTCGATATGAATCAATGTCGTTTCACTAGCAAGGGTAGAGCCCGGTTGAAAGAAGAAGTCGGAAAACACGTCGACCCCAATCGCAAGCACAACGTCTGATTTTCTCAGCGCATTTCTTTGGGCCTGATTCCGCAAGCTTAGAGTACCCATAAATTGAGGGTGACCAGTAGGGAAGTTCACTCGGCCACTGGCATGGTTATAAACGCTAGCGCCCAGACGCTCTGCCAATTCGACAGCCTCTGACGTCGCCCCTGCCTGTCCAACGCGTTCCCCCACAACCATTACCGGCACGGAAGCACCTGCCAAAATGTCCGCTGCCTTGTCTATTGCCTCAGGGTCCGGGTGAACTTCTGACATCGCCGCATTGGATGGAATGATCTCGACTTCTGTTTCGCCTTCAAGAGCGTTCCCAGAGAATGCTAAAAATACTGGGCCAGTAGGAGACGTCCCTGCCTCTGAAAAAGCTCTCCTCACTGCTGTTGCTGTCTGGTCAGCATGTGTGACCTCAGCAGACCACTTTGTGAATGGCTTACAAATCTCGGCCAGATCAGCTCTTCCTTCGCTTAGCTTACGAATATCCTTGTTTCCAGCAGTAACCACCATCGGAGTCCCCAATGCCATCGCGTCGTTAAGGAGGCTGAGCCCGTTGGCAAGGCCGCTGTCTATGTGGAGGCTAACGAAAGCTGTCTGCCCAGTGGATCGCGCATAGCCATCCGCCATACCCATCACTACACCCTCCTGAACTCCAAGGATGTATTCAAACTCTGGGTAGTTCTCCAACTCGAGCATAATAGGCCCTTCGCTAGTTCCCGGGTTGCCAAAGATATATTTAACACCCTCTGCTTTCAGCATTTCTAGAAACGCCTTTTTACCGGTCATTCTGGGCATCGGTCCCTCTCCTACATGATGGTCTATTTTGTGTATCGTCCTCGGTCATCCGTTGAGAACTTAATACGTAATTTTGTTTGGTACAGCTGGACTATCTGGTTGTCTTGGAACGAGATCTTTTAATACTCCCATGTAAGACTTCGATAAGCAATATTGGTGGCTCTCACAGTAGATTCGCAGCATTTACTAACCCAGACACGGTCTGAATTGTCCTTGTTTTCAATTTCCCACGCTCACGCTAGTAGCTTTAATCAGGCCTATGCACCCAGATAACGCATAGTGTCCCCTAGAATAGACCCTGAACATAACTTCTGTTAATTTGAAATCGGGTCGTTCAGGTCGAAACCGCAAGGAGAAAAGTCGGATCGTGACCAATAACCAAATAGAAGAACGCTATCTAGATCAACGTCCTCGGTCAGCAGCACTGTTTGAGCGCGCTATAAATAATTTTCCTAATGGGGTAACTCACGACAGCCGAAAGCGCACACCGTTCCCCATCTACATGACCCACGGTTTAGGGCCGCATAAGTGGGATGTCGACGGGAACAAGTACATCGAGTACTTCGGTGGACACGGAGCTCTTATCCTCGGCCAATCACACCCAGCAGTAGTAAAAGCGGTTCAGGATCAAATGGAGCGAGCGACGCATCTTAGCGCTTCGACAGAAGTCGAAATCGAATGGGCTGACTGGATAAAGAAGCTTATACCGTGTGCCGAAAAAGTACGTTTTACCTCTTCGGGTACCGAAGCTGTGATGATGGCACTACGCATGGCACGGAGTTTTACCGGAAAGTCCAAAATAATCAAATTCCAAGATCACTTTCATGGTTGGTCAGACTACGCAATGGCTGGTGCATCCGCAGGTGTAGACGGGATACCTGATGAAACGCGTTCCACCATGATCGTCCTGCCCCCCGGTGATATCAGCTTGATTAACAGAACACTAGATGACAACGACGATATCGCCGCTATCATCGTCGAATCCACGGGCGCTCATATGGGAGCTTCCCCGATTCACCCTAATTTTCTGCATGAGCTACGAAGCATCACAAAAAAGCGCGATGTCGTGTTCATAATGGACGAAGTCGTAACTGGTTTCCGGATATCGCCTGGCGGGACTCAAGGAGCCTGGGATGTAACACCCGATTTGTGTTCGTTGGCTAAGATTGTTGGTGGAGGATTACCCGGTGGAGCTGTTGCCGGTAAAGCCGACATCGTCAATGCCATCGAACGTGGAAATGTTTACCATCCCGGCACATTTAATGCCAATCCGCTTTCGGCCTCGGCAGGATCCGCGGCCCTCGAATTAGTAGCGACAACTCCCGTTAACGCTCGGGCAGATGCAGCAGCCGAGCGGCTGAAGAACGGCTTGAACGACGTGTTCGCCCGCCTGGAGATACCAGGGCATGCTTTTGGAACAGCATCGATTGTGCATCTCCGTATCGGCATTCATGCGCAAATAGACCAATACGGCATCATCACCGGCGAGACAACAGGGGTGAAAATTGATGCAGAAGCCGACAGGCTGCTTGGATTAGCTATGAACAATGAAGGAATCGAAACGCACAACCGATTCGTCCTGTCTATGACCCACACCGATAGAGACGTGGACCGCACAATCACTGCTTTCGAACATTCGCTTGGCGCGATCCGAGACCTTTCGCTTATCTAGTAGTCCCAATCTGCGTTAAGAAATGCGATAGAAACGGCAACACGTGCGAAGGCAAACACGCCGCTAACGAACGGGACACTCACCTAAACCAACTAGGGGCAGACCCTATTTCGTCGATAATTCCACGTTCAACATCCTCCACCTTCAGCGGGTTTTCTGGCCATTCCGCTGGAGAAACCTTCGAAAGTCTCAGCAAAAGACGTGCCAGGAAAGCAACATAAACCTTGAGTTCTCTCGGTCGCACCTTATCGGCAGTATCCCCAGGTTCGTGATGATAGTCGGAGTCAGGATGCTTTCCAACGAAACGCCAACGCCAAGGAAACCCAACGGGTATCCCCCGGCGAGCGAAACTGAAAATGTCCCCGCTCGGGTCGAACTCAGCCAACACGTGACATTTTAGGTCCTCGTTCATTGAATCCAGTTGTTCCTGTATTAGAGATCGCAAATGTGGGAATTGGAGAGCGATACCCTTCATATGGCCGGTCGATACCTCATCCAAGTTGATTCCTAGCCGCGGTAGTGGTTCAGGACCGTAGTGCCGCTCTGCGTAGGCCTCGGACCCTTGCAGCAACTGTTCTTCTGCAGAGAAGGTGATAAATCTAATGCCGCAGCCAGGCGCAACTCCGGTTTCTGCCTGCAGGCGGGCCAACACACGAGCTACATCCATAACTACCGCGGTGCCGGAGGCATTGTCATTGCCCCCCGGACTATCAGGCACCGTGTCGTGATGTGCCTCAAGGACCAAGTACTCTCCGGGGTAACTAGTTCCGTCGAGTTCTGCCACGGTATTAATCCCAGTCGACGAGTAGTGCCGAGCATCCATTTTTATCGACAGTTTGCGCGACTCGCTTGCCATAGAGCGCAACAAACCGCCGTCCTCGCGGGACGTGATGAAAGTGGGTAACGGATGTTCCCCACTATTACCCTCCACTAGGTCCTTTCTCCAATCGGTAGCGGAGTGATATTCGACTCGCTTACCACTTTTTCTTTCAACGACGACGGCCACGGCCGCGCCAGCTTTCTCGATGGCGGCCAATCGAACCGGTAATGGTATAGGCGGGGAAAATGGTTCCAAGGTCAGGCCAACTATAGCGATCGATCCCACGAGTTGATCTGCGACAGACAATAACTCGTGTGGCATACCGAAACCGACATCTACCAGGGTCGCTGAAATATCCACGGGTGGAGCGTATAGAAACGGCAACAGGTCGATCTGCCTGTCGACACCATCCACCCGACCAACCGCGTCACCATGTTCCCACGTGCGCAGGGGAAACTCCTCGAGAGTGGCACCCGATAAGCCCATATCCTCCATCTGTCCACGTATGTACTCAACGGCGCGGCGTTCTCCATCGGAAGAAGCCCAACGGGGACCAATTTCTTCGCACAAGTAGCGAACATGATCGGATATACGCGACCCAACCCATGCCTCTCCAGTGATCCAACTGTCGATCTTCATCCAGTCATGTATCAAGTACCCCTCCATAGATTCCATCCGGTGACAATAGGCATATCCTGTCGTAAGTCAGGTCAACGCGCAACAATATGTTGGACCGTTAATATGCACAGAGAGAGAAAGTAGGTTCAAACTTGTGAGAGAGGAGTGAACCATTGCTGAAAGTGCACGTTCTTGGTGCCGGTACACCGACACCTACACCAGATAGATTTGGATCTTCGTTTGTCGTCGAGCTGGAAAACGAGTTGGTTATGTTCGACTGCGGCCCAGCAACAACTTACAAACTGGTGAAAGCAGGTCTTTGGCCCACCAACATAGACTATCTCTTTTTCACCCATCATCATTTTGACCACGATATAGATTATCCATGCTTCTTACTCTGCCGATGGGACCAGAGCATTGGTAAAGAGAACGAGTTGCGTGTGTTTGGACCCACGCTCACTGAAGCAATAACCGAGGGCGTGATTGGGGACAGGGGAGTCTTTGCTCATGACTGGAAGGCTCGAGTCCTACACCCATTGAGCCAGCAAGTTTTCGTAAATAGAGGTGGCCAGCTACCCCGCCGTCCACCCAGAGTGAATGCCAGAGATGTCGGCCCCGGCACTGTCCACACTGGAAATGATTGGGAGGTAACGGCCACTCCCGCCGAGCATGTCCAGCCATATCTTGATTCACTCGCTTACCGCATCGATACCAAAGATTCAAGCATCGTCTTCACGGGCGATACGCAACCTTGTCAGTCTGTAACGGATCTTGCCAAGGGCGCGAGCACAATGTTCTGCATGTGCTGGGACGATCAGGATCATATGGACGGGGATGGAGAGGCACCAGGTCAATGCGGCACGAAAGGAGCAGCAACCATGGCAGAGGCCGCAGGCGTAGCACAACTTGTTCTGATCCACATGGGCCCGCGCATATCCCAGGCTAAACCTTTAGCTAAAGGGATCAGGGATGTCCGTGATATTTATGGTGGGGACATCGTGTACCCCAACGAGCTTGATGTAGTTCATGTGCCCAAACATTGAACGCTCATTAAGCCAATGCGATGCCTTGCATACGCCAGTTCACCGCTGGCATAGGCTGTTAGACGATCGTTAAGAAAGAATGAGCATAAGCGCGCGCGGAAGTCACAGGAAGCAGTGTCTACTAGATTCAAGATAGGCTTCTGTTAAATTTATTATTCATGTTGGGATTCACATATCATTATTTTTTAACTGACCAGGGCATCCTGTTTAAATATTACACAGTTTTATTTTTTATATACATTATAATGCCTGTTAACTTACGCAAACATCCAATTTATTCAAGCATATATTGTTTGTCTTTAGTAAGGATTAGATATCTTCATGCCTGATATTATTGGCATCGGTGAATGCATGATAGAACTATTCTCGGAAGAACCTATTGAATCAGCAGATTCTTTTACACGTTCGTTCGCAGGAGAATCCATAAATATATTGGTCGCAGCATCCCGCCTCGGAAGCACTACTGGATATATCACCAGATTAGGTAGCGATCCATTTACACCTTACCTACTGGATTCATGGCAACGCGAGGGCATAGACACGAGTCAATCAAAACAAGTGCCTGGCTTTAATGCAGTACATTTCATTGCGACCCTTCCTAACGGTGAGCGCGACTTCGTTTACTACCGGAAAGATAGCGCACCAACGACCATAATCCCCGCTGACATAGACCCAACCTACATAAGACAAGCAAAGATAATGCACATCAGCGGTGTTGCTCAGGCAATCTCTCCTACAGCCGGAGATGCCGTGCTCCATGCAGCGCAAATTGCTCGAGAAAATAACATAACCGTGTCGTACGACCCCAACTATAGGCATCAGCTCTGGTCACACACTGATGCACGTGCGGGCATGGAACGAGTGATTCCATACGTCGATTATTTCCTACCAAGCCTACCAGCTGACACTGACGTATTATTTGGCACACAAAACGCACAGACAATAATAGATCAATCGTTGGAGGCAGGTGCAACAATTGTGGCGGTTAAAATGGGGGCAGAGGGAGCCATTATTGGCACAATAGATGGAACATTCTCTATACCGCCATATACCGCCGGACCGGTTGTAGACACGACGGCAGCAGGAGACGCGTATAACGCCGGCTTCATGCATGGCATTCTCGAAAACATGAGCCCAAAAGATGCTGGCACATTCGCTGCCATAACTGCCGGGTGTAAAATACGTGGTAGAGGCGCTATATCAACGATGCCGACAGGCCGCGAAGTATATGAAATTTTTGATCTAATTAGATAGTTGATATCAAGCGGGTAGTCAATACTGATATTTACTGGATTCGACGGCCAACCAAACACATAAGCAACCCCTCCTCCTTCGATGATCCAAAAGAAGTTAATAAATTATGATGGGATGTGAATCAATCCAGCCCACGCGCCGAATTTAAAAATGGACCAACATCCTAGACTGATAGATCTGGGGAGAGTCTGATCATTACTGCCTATACAGTCAACCATGATGTTTTAACTCCAATGCGGGACGGTACTCGCTTGGCAGCTGACGTTTTTGTCCCTAACGAGGGTGGTCCGTTTCCCACGCTCGTATGCCGAACGCCATATAACAAGCGCCGACAGTCGGCTGCCTGGGAGTACGAAGGTCTGGCTGATGCAGGCTATGCCGTGGTCGTGCAGGATGTACGGGGCCGGTACGCGTCAGATGGAGAGTTCCACCCATTATTCCTTCCTGGGTGGAAAGACGCGGAGGACGGTTACGATACTATCGAGTGGGCTGCTTCCCAGCCTTGGTCCACAGGTCGTATCGGAACTTTCGGCAATTCATACAATGCCTGGACCCAGTGGGCTCTGGCCCCTACACAACCACCTCACCTTGTTGCCATGTGGGCTTCTGGGATGGCACCGCACACGACGGACTGGGAACTCGGGGGTGTATTCCGTCCGGGACGTGCCCTGCAGTGGTTATTGGGAACGCTGGCACCTGATACTCAAAAACGACTCTCTGCACCTTACGGGCCCGCTACTGTAGAAGAGTGGGACCGCCTGCACGCCAGTGCTAACCGAGAAAAATGGCTTTGGTTTCTGCCGTGGAAAGATCTTCCGTTGGAAGCAGTTGGTGCAACTGGCGGTCAAATGCACAATTGGCTACGGAACCATACCAGGGACGTGTGGCAGTTCGACCGTCAAATAAACAATATCGGAGTGCCGGTCTTTCATAGAACCGGTTGGTACGATCGTCTATCGCGTACGGTGCACATGTTCTCACAAATGCAGCAGAACGCTGCTACTCACCATGCGCAAGTGAACCAACGTCTGATCGTAGGGCCCTGGCCTCACTCGACAAACTATAGCTCAAGGTTAGGAGACTTCGATTTCGGCACAAAATCGGCCGTGTGTCACCTGTAACTGGTAGTTAAGGGGTTCGATTACTGGCTCATGGGAGAACGCAATGGGGTGATGGACTCAGCACCAGCGCGACTCTTCGTAATGGGTAAGAATCGATGGGTCAACGCTGATGCTTGGCCACCGTCAGGATCGACCAAGACCAGATTCTACCTTCGAAGTGATGGTCAAGCTGTCACAGCCCGTGGAGACGGCGAGCTATCACTAAAGGAACCAGGTGACGAAAAGGCGGATCATTTATAGTTCGATCACCGAGATCCACTCATGACATTGTACGGACCAAACGGACACGATGAGCCTCTTGATCAGAGGCTGTTAGATCATAGACGTGATGTTTTGGTATATCAGACGCCACCGCTCGAAAAGGCTATAACTTGTGTTGGGGAGCCCACCGTCAGACTGTGGATTTCATCGGACGCCCCCGACACAGATTTCATAGCCAAACTAATCGACGTCCATCCTGACGGATATGCCCAAAACATAACGTACGGCATCATACGGGCACGATATAGAGTCAGTTTTGATCGCCCTGAACTGCTGGTGAACGGACGTGTATACGAAATGGAGATAAGCCTATTGCCAACGTGCATCAGCTTCCTACCAGGCCATCGTATCCGCCTTGATAT
>CAZXXH010000049.1:3713-14302 GCA_964644645.1 uncultured Dehalococcoidales bacterium | reverse complement strand
GCACTATCTCGTTATAGTGCTCCATTTGTTCTTTCTTCTCACCCAAAGCAATAAATGAAGGGTCATCCGATAAATCTACGGTAACGGATTCGACCTGTGGTGTGACGTTGGCAAGGGTCGTAGTTTCAGTGCCAACCAGCCGTGCCCGCTCGACTGCCATCTCGACCTTCCTTTTCAGATCACCGATCTGATTGAACGATACAAATCCCCAACCTCCCTTGAACGCTGCACGTACGTTGCCACCTCTACCACTCATTTGACTTATGCCATCAATGTCACTCCCGTGGTATGCAATACGGGTCGAATCCGTCTCTTCAAGACGAATCTCAACGTAATCAGCATCACAGCCACTGAGGGCGTCGTCGAGCATTTCACGCATATTTAACCGATAACTCCTGTTCAATTTTTACCTTGCATCGCCTCACATATTAACGGTCACACACAAAACAGGGGACTCGTCCATAACTAGAACTGGTATTTCTCAGATATTTCTGGCCCGGCAGCTACCTTTTTACACCGTACCCGTGAGAACATATTCCACATCCTTGACGGGCATATCGTAAAGTTGACCAATGTCGCTTACCTATAACTACGCTATCAATCAACTTCTGGGCCTCGCTGATTTCGAGCGCAAATCGAGAGCTGGCGAGCCACCGGATTTCCACTTGCGACGCATGGAGTTGTTGCTGGCCCTAGCCAATAACCCACATCAAGGAATTCCTACTGTCCATATCGCCGGATCAAAGGGAAAGGGCAGCACTGCAGCGATGATTGCGTCTGCCCTTGGTGCAGCAGGGCTAAGTGTGGGGTTGTACACATCGCCTCACCTGCACGCATTTAACGAACGCATCAGGATTGGGATGCAACCGATTGAAAAGCCCATATTCGCTGCATTGATCCAAGAGCTATGGCCTCTTGTCCTCGAGATTGCGCAATTGGGGTCGTACGGAACGGTAAGCGTGTTCGAGCTTCTCACCGCCATGGCATTCGTTCACTTCCAGCGTTCGCAGGTAGCTGTTCAAGTTATAGAAGTAGGCCTAGGAGGGAGACTTGATGCCACCAATGTTGTTTCGGCCCAAGTCGCAGTTCTTACACCCATTAGCATGGACCACGTACACGTGCTTGGAAACACTCTCGGCAAAATAGCGAGCGAGAAAGCAGGAATCATAAAACCGGGTGCCATAGCCGTTACAGCCCCTCAAACCAATGAGGCTATGTCGGTTTTCCAAAAAGTTGCAAGAAACGCTGGCGCCGAACTCCGAGAGTCAGCGTGTGAAGTAAGCTTGGATGCCGAGCCGACAACCAACATGTCTGGCCATGTGGCCCGCTTCGTGGGACGGAGCGGGCAGTACCGCGCATGTATACCAATGCTAGGTGCACACCAGATTGAGAACGCTCGAACTGCTGTAGCAGCGCTTGAAACCCTAGGGGAACTGGGGCACCCGGTATCCAGTAACTCTATTGAGACAGGGCTCAACAGGGTTCAATGGCCGGCTCGATCCGAATTGCTGAAATACCGTGGTCAACGCGTTCTAATTGATGGAGCTCACAATGAAGCCTCAGGCAGAGCTCTGGCAGCCACACTAAAGCGTCACTTCCCGGACACAAATTCATATGTACTGATATTGGGTGCCTCCAGTGGGCACGTGTTCGCTGATACAGTGACCGCATTGGCTCTCTTGAACCCAAGGGTTGTGGTCACCCGTACAAGGCACCCAAAGGCGTTACAGCCAAGTCAACTGATCACCGATCTAACAAGTCATAATATTACGGTTATTGGGTGCGCAGCCGATTGCACGGAGGCTTTAGCCTTGGCGGTGTCGGCTGCAGGCGCGGAAGATCTGATCGTAGCCACTGGATCGCTTTTCGTAGCCGCAGAAATCAGGGAATTGATCTTGAACATAGCTCCTGAAATCTATCCTGAAACTTAACGGGTTGATTTAGAGCGCTCGATTCGATAAATATCTAATAGTTAATGACAATTCAAAATGCGAGTTTTAAAACATGCCACAAACAAATAACGAGCACCGAACAGCAGTAATTACAGGCTTGGGGACACTTAGCCCGCTTGGTAATTCAGTAGATGAGTTGTGGGACGGCCTGAAAGCAGGTCGGTCCGGGATTGCTCCACTATCTCTTATGGATGCCACCCAGTATCCATGCGGTATTGGTGGAGAGGTCAAGAACTGGGACCCCACCACGGTAATGGATCGGAAAGAGGCTCGCCGAATGGCCCGATTCTCACGGCTCGCAGTAGGTGCGACATATGAAGCTATGTCAGACGCTCGTCTAGATATGGCGATGGTGGAACCTGAGCGCACAGCTGTGTTGCTAGGCTGCGGAGCGGGAGGCCTACCGGAAAGCGAGCAAGCATGCAGAATCTTAGTGCAAAAGGGGGGCATGCGCATTAGTCCCTATTACATGCCATCCATGCTCGCTAACATGGCCACCGCGAATGTTAGCCGGATATTCGGTGCACTGGGCTACACAAATACCTGCATAACTGCTTGCGCGGCTGGAACGCAGGCCATTGGAGAGGCTGCTGAAGTGATCCGGCGCGGAACTGCTGACATCATAATCACAGGTGGAACCGAGGCGGGGATATGCGCGTTGGGTATGGGAGGATTCTCTACCATCCACGCACTAAGCACGAAGATGAATGACCAACCGGATAAGGCAAGTCGTCCTTTCGATGCTGAACGAGATGGCTTTGTCCCAGCGGAAGGGGCAGGGGTGCTCATATTAGAAAGCTTAGAACACGCAACGGCCAGAAATGCCCGAATTTACGGGGAAGTCGCAGGTTGGTCCGCCACATCGGACGCATTTCACCTCGTCCAACCACACGTGGAGGGGACAGGTGCAGCAAGAGCCATGCGTTTGGCGCTGGAGAACGCGGGTTTGAGAGCCGAAGACGTCGACTACATTAACGCCCACGGTACTTCAACACCCGCGAATGACGCTTCCGAAACTAAAGCCATTAAGTTGGCCTTTGGTAAGGCTGCCTATAGGACTCCAATCAGTTCGACTAAATCAATGACCGGACACTCATTGGGCGCATCGGGTGCTATTGAGGCCATCGCCTGTATCAAAACGATTGAACAGGGGATTATTCACCCAACCATCAATTACACAACGCTCGATCCGGCATGCGACCTCGACTATGTACCCAACAAGGCAAGAAAGGCCACGGTAAAAACCGTGCTATCCAATAGTTTTGGATTCGGCGGCCAGAACGCATGCATCGTCCTCAAAAAATCACCTAGTCTCCCGTTGTAAGGATAGAAAGCAGTACAAAATCTAACCACCGAGTAGATCTTGCTGATCGCCGAAACCGTTCTTTGTTAGGGAGGAAACTGGTAGGCTTCGGTGCGCAAGTCTTTTTCGATCTCATACCTGGGTTCATTAAATAGCACTTACGCCAAGCATACTTAGTCTAAACAGTGTCTGCTGCTTTGGTTACTAAGGAATAACGTCTGGCCAAAGCCCCAACGCTGACATAAGGAAACTGATAGATGGCTTCTGAAGCCTGCGAAAGTTGCAGTATCCGATTCGATAGTGATGAACGATTCTGTGGAATATGTGGGACACAGCGAGACCGTCCTGATAGCCAGGAAGGTGGGTTAAGGAACTCCCTGCCGGGCGCAGAACAAAACAACCAGAACCTAGAGCAAGGGAGCGGAATTAGATCGGACTCCACCGTAGCACCAAATGTGAGTCGCTGGACCGGTGAAGAAACGCTCGCTTCGCCAAGATCTCGCATAATCGGATTCCTAGTGATACAGGCCTTCGGATTTGTACACCTAGTCCCGCAAATCGGAATCCTCCTATTCCTAGGGCTAACGCTATGGAACTTCAGCCTTTACAGGAGAGGACTAGACATAGGAGCTCATTTAGTAGGGATGAGAGTGTTGAGGGAAAACGGAGACCTCGCCGGATTTTTCCACATGTATACCCGCAACATTGTCGCTTTGTTGAGTTTCATCGTCGTCGGCGCCGGTTACTGGACAGCTTTCCCGGACAAACACCGACAAACCTGGCATGACAAAATTATGCGTACATACGTCGTAACGGATCAGCCCGAATATGCGAATCGCCCAGGAACGAGTTCCGACATATCAATTCTTGTTTTTTACATCAGTGTAGCTTTATTAATTGCGCTTGCAGCCACCCTTACGTGGCTAATGTCACCAGAGATCTCTGGTGGTTGAAAGACATCTTTAAAGTTGTCATAACTGGACGACGACACCGATAGCACGTCCAACCCCAAATGTCACCACCGCAGCACCACTACCGACTAATAACATACGTGCGCCCGACCAGATTATTGGCCTATTTGATAACCAGCCCAACATTGCCCCAACCAAAACGAGAGCACATCCACTCAACACCCCACTTTGAACGAACGCCAAGTCTCCCACGCCAAAAAGATAAGGCAAAATCGGCACAGATGCTCCCACCACGAACGCAACCAGCGAGCTTAAAGCTGCCGCCCACGGAGACCCAAGTCCAGAAGGATCTAGCCCCAATTCCTCACGGCTCATAGTTTCGAGAGCAATCTCAGGGTCTTGCATAACCCTGTTAGCTACCACCTCAGCTTCCTTGGTTGAAAGACCTTTTGCACGATAGATCAGCACTAGTTCACGCCGTTCCTCGTCCGGCATATGCTCTATTTTCGCTTTCTCAAGTCTTATTTCATTCTCGTATACATCCCGTTGTGAACGCATGGATACGTATTCACCAGCAGCCATTGAGAATGCTCCAGCCAGAAGGCCCGCCACACCCGCCAACAACACAATATCTGCATTCCCAACACCACCGGCCACCCCCATTACCAAACTGACGTTTGACACCAACCCATCGTTGATACCGAGGACTGCTGCCCTTAAGCTACCGCTTTGGTTAGTAAGATGTTGTCGCTCCAGCCTTACTGCCTGAAGCTCATCTTTGGCTCCCGCTAGCTTCAAAAGCTCAAGTGAATATTTGCGCTCCATGGGCAAGGTTATACGCACATCGCCAGCAATCTCGGGTCGTGTTTTCCCCCAAGAATCCAGACGGAGTATGAACGGTATCAACCGGTGACTGCCTAACAGCCAGACTGCTAAACCTAGTAAACCAAAACGAACCCTGTGCTTGACTGATTTAACATCTGGCAAACCGATCTCGAGACGCTCAGCCCACAAAATAGCGTCCTCGGCCTTCTGTTCTGCAAGTCTTGTAAGGCCGCCTGATCGATCACGGTCACGCTCAAAACGAGCTATCACACGGTACATCTCTGCCGAGATCAACGAATACTGAACCCATTCGCGGCATAGGCCATAGTTCACTTCGTTAACGTCAGTGTATTCGCTGTTTTCACCTACCCCAACAGGGTGTCTATGGGTTTCTTGCTCACTTGGCTGGTTCATATCGCTCTGTTTTGCACATGAGTTGGGTCTGTTCAAGGGATAATACTTCAAGGTTACCCTACAAAGTTACGTGCATATGTTTGGCACGCTGCTTCCCCCCTTATCTTCCCCTGCTCAGGATCTCCCAGCGATTGTTTGACCTCAGAAAAGTCTGTCACGTAAGACCAACTTGGTTGGTAACTGCAGGTTTAATATTGGGTGGCTCTTTAAGCCTCGACTCTGCCATTGAACACACGGTATAGTCGGTGGCGAACATTTCCACCTGCCCACATACAATAGTTTGCCTTTCGTCCACCTACACAATCACTCCGAATACAGCCTTCTGGACGGCTTCAGCCGACTAGATAGATTGGCCGTTCGAGTCGCTGAACTCGGCATGGAAGCTGTGGCCCTAACCGATCATGGAAATCTATACGGGGCCATCGAGTTCTATCGTTCTGCCCATAATGCTGGTATCAAACCGATAATCGGCTGCGAGGCATATGTCGCAACCAATAGCAACACTGATCGCGTTCCAGGCGATCGATTTCCACACCATCTGACACTACTAGCTCAAAACCCGGCCGGATACAAGAATTTACTGAGGCTGATCAGTACTGCACATCTTGAAGGTTTCTACTATAAACCCAGAGTAGATCGAGCGTTGCTAGAGACCTATAACGAAGGCATCGTGGTGTTGTCAGGTTGCCCTTCCGGTGAAGTCCCCCGCCTTCTTGCGTCAAACCGGATCGACGACGCTGTTGCCGCTGCACGTTGGTATAGAGAGGTTTTTGGCGACCGATATTACCTCGAACTTATGCAACACGAGGCAGTTGATGGCCTCGAACTCATAAATCGCGGACTCATAGATCTTGGAAAACAAGTTGATATTCCCCTAGTCGCGACTAATGACACCCACTACGTCTATCAAGAAGATTCTGCTCTGCAAGACGTACTCACAAGCATTCAAACAAACACCACAATTAACGATCCCGGACGCCTCCGTATGACGGATGATTCGTACTACATTAAGAGCGAAGCAGAGATGATCGCGCTTTGGCCAGATCTACCCGAAGCCATCTCGAACACGCAGCGAATAGCCGACTCGTGCGAATTAACAATAGATTTTGGGCAAACACACATACCTCACTTCCCAACCCCGGATGGACAGCCTGCTCAAATCTTCCTAGAAACTTTGTGCCGAGCCGGAGTGCAACGACGCTATCCAGAACCTTCGGAACACGTTATGCGACGACTCGCTTACGAGTTGAAGGTAATTGAGAAAACCGACTTCCCCGACTATTTCTTGGTGGTTTGGGACATCTTCAAATTCGTGAATGAACGAGGGATTCTCTCAGCAGTGCGTGGATCCGCTGCCGCGAGCCTAGTCCTCTACTGTCTCGATGTAACCCAGATTGATCCGCTAGCCACACGGCTCGTATTTGAGCGGTTCTTGAACCTGGAGCGTAAAGAACTCCCAGACATCGATATGGACTTCCAAGACGATCGACGCGAGGAAGTCATCAGGTACTGCGTTGACCGATACGGGCGAGATCACGTTGCCCAGATCATCACGTTTGGCACGCTGGGAGCGAAAGCGGCAATTCGCGATGTTGGCAGGGCGCTCGGGACTGACCCGGCAGACGTGGATCGCTTGGCCAAGCTCATACCCGGACGACCCGGCATAACCTTAGATCTAGCTATATCTGAGAGTTCAGAGGTCAACGACCTGGTGTCTTCTGGAGAATCGTACAAGCGGCTGTTCGAAACCGCACGCGGGCTGGAAGGTTCTGTAAGGCACGCCAGTACACATGCAGCAGGGGTGATTATCTCCGAAGAACCACTAATAAAGAATGTCCCGCTCCAACGCCCTGTTACCGGAGATGAGACGGGGACGCCGATGACTCAGTTATCAATGGGGCCGCTTGCCGATTTAGGTCTACTTAAGATGGACTTCCTGGGCCTTACGAATCTAACAATTTTAGACCGTGCGCTAAAACTAGTGGCTGATCATCGTGGAGAAAAGATAGACCTCGTTGACGTACCCCTAGACGATCGCAACACATTTGACCTACTGAGTTCAGCTCAGACATGGGGTGTTTTCCAATTGGAAAGCGCCGGGATGAGACACTATATAAAGGACCTGAAGCCTACGTCTGTGTCAGATATCTCAGCAATGATCGCTCTATACAGACCAGGTCCGATGGAGCACATCACTACTTTCATCGAAGCCAAGCATGGTCGTGCGCCGATCCAGTATCTGCACAAAGATCTCGAGGATATTCTTGAAGAGACCCATGGTGTGATCGTCTATCAAGACCAAGTCCTGCTGATAGCACAGGCTTTTGGTGGATACACACTGGGCGAAGCAGACATTCTACGTAAAGCAATGGGTAAAAAGATCCCGGAGGTCATGGCGTCAGAGCGCGTTAAATTTATCGACGGCGCACTCGCCCGCGGCTTTTCCGAAAAACTATCTACAACAATCTTTGAGCTCATTGAACCGTTCGCTGGGTACGCTTTCAACAAGGCCCACAGCGTTAGCTACGCACTGATCGCATACTGGACAGGTTATTTCAAATCCAACTATCCCACTGAATACATCGTGGCTGTGTTGGACTCGTCAATAAACCAACCGGAAAAACTTGCTGATGGTGTCAGAGAGGCCCGCCGCATGGGCATAAAGGTCCTGCCCCCAGAAGTGAATTTAGGCGGACCCAGTTTCACCATTGAACGTCTAACTGACGGGACCGAAGCGATCCGGTTCGGCATGGCTGGCGTCAAAAACGTCGGCTTAGCAGCCATCCAACCATTCATAGAAGCAAGGGAGTCAGGGGGACTATTCGAATCGGTTGAAGACATGTGTAGACGCGTTGAGTTCAAGGCGTTCAACCGGCGTACGCTCGAGAGTCTCGTCAAGGTTGGAGCACTAGATAGCCTTTCACACCGTGGTTCACTTCTCGATGCCCTTGACCGGATAATGTCACTTGCGCAGCGAGAGACCAAGCTGCGGGAAACTGGGCAGACTACGATGTTCGATCTACTGGGGGAAACTGTTGCAACGCCTATGCCAGCTATCGAGTTGCCAGAATCCGATGACATTACCGAGAGGGAGAGCGCACTATGGGAACGCGATTTGTTAGGTGTTGAACAGACCGAAACAGCCATCTCCCGAGCACAGAATAGGCAAGCAGATAATTTTGTGGTGCTATCAAGCCAGTTAACCGCAGCTCAAGCTGGCAAGCGAGTGTCTGCTATTGGGCAGGTAGAAAAAACACGAGATCTTACTACCCGCGCGGGGGATACATTTATCGTGGTGGACTTGAGGCTACTAGACAGCCAAGTAGAGATAGTTGTGTGGCCTGACATACTCGAGCAGACACGATCTTTATGGGAATCCGGTAAATTCGTATCCATAACCGGTCAAGTACGAGCTCGTTCTGGCCGTCTATCGATTGCCGCATCAGAAGTTCAAGAGTATCGATTACCCGGCACGGAGGAGAAATCTTCTACATCTCCAGTGATTTCGACCACCGAAGAACCAAGCACGTCTGGCCCAGAACCCAAGGTGTTTGCTTCAAATAACCACGTAGATTCGGGACACTCCGACGACACTGTAATCAACTACGTCACTGAGGAACACACCGTAATCGACCCAACCCAACATAATGGCGCAAATATTGCTTCAGTCGGTGAACAGGAACTCACAGTACGGATGTCAGAGACGGGAGAAGCCCTTGAAGATCGCTACAGGCTCGAGGACTTAGTGAAGTTGTTACTAGAGTTCAGAGGCGACACCCCTGTTAAGTTGGAAGTTCAGGCTAACGGGGCACTCGTTAACCTCACTATGCCATTCATACACGTACAGCTGTGTGAGGGCCTAACGGCCAAGATCTCCGAAATGTTAGGGCCCGAAAATTTCCGTATCGATACTGCCACGTACTCTCGAGTGCCATGAACCACCGGGTGACTATTGCCGTACAAATATCATTGGCATACGTCAACGTGGATAACTCTCGTCTCTCTGATCACAAAATCATGCACGCTTCGCAAAAACTAACGATCCAGTCCAAAACGCACTCATGAAGTGGGTAGTGTTAGCCACTGCTCCTGATCAACTGACTGCCGAAATGTGGCTTGATTTGATCACTCAATCAGGTGTTCAGTGCCATATAAGACCGGGCGATACGACCGGCTTCCTTGGAATCTCGGCTCACCCCGTGCGCATAGTCACAAGAGAAGAGGATGTGGACCGAGCGCGCCGTTTGCTTCAACAGGGGATCGGACAGGACTCAGAAAATACCATCCCGTGATCCATACAGTACAGTGGCTGGTGGCCTCTTTACCGAAATTGGTCAATGAGACCGCGTCGATTTCGGGACTCTAAATTGATCAATAACGATTTCAAGGTCACCCCAGCTGTACCAGCGAAACCATAGAGATTCCCGTTAGAGCCAACTACACGATGGCATGGTATTGCGAGTGGCACTGGGTTTCTGGCCATGGCCTGACCGGCAGCGCGGACCGCGAGAGGGCTGCCAGCCGATGCAGCCACCCACGAGTAAGAACGCGTCTCGCCATACGGTATTGATCTGCAAGCATTCCATGCGCGTCTAAAGAACGGGGGGGTGCCCTCTAGATCAAGTGCAATATCCCGTAGATCGACGCTCCGGCCGGACAGATAGGCCCGAATCTGGTGCTTAACTTGTTCAAGATCGTCCAGACGGCTTTCCACGTCAATTAGCGACGTAAAGACTGCTGCCAACGCCAAGGTGGATGTTGGCTCGGGGAGACTCATCCGTTTGACACCACTTCGCGACGCAATCACTGAGACCCATCCAAACTTCGTCTCGAACACATCGTGAACCAAATTACCCTCTGAAGAATTCACGAAATTCTCATAGCAATGCCGGTGTCATGGGTATCAATCGTCCACGTAAAGCATCGGATACCCATATCATCGGTGCACCCAAGTAATCCATACATTTCATCTCAATTAACTCAAAGTCCGTATGATTCAAGACGGGCCGAATCTCTGAGCAATGCATCTGTTGATCCTTCGTGTACTACCTTGCCATCGTTCAGGACGATACACCTAGGCAATACTGCACTGGCCAAATCCAGATCATTTGTGGCGACTAGCATTGTCTGAGGGAGTGTACGCATGAGGGCAATTAGCCCTCTCCGAGCGCGTGGGTCGAGTCC
>CAZXXH010000049.1:0-3694 GCA_964644645.1 uncultured Dehalococcoidales bacterium | reverse complement strand
ACGATTATCTCTCGCCTCATTGAAAGCACTGTAGCAATTGCAACACGTCGTTTCTCACCTCCGCTTAAGTGATACGGAGCTCGTCGATCAAACCCTGCCAGCCCCACATCGGCAAGCGCTGACTCGACCCTTTCTGCCACTTCTTGTGAGTCGAGCCCCAAATGGATAGGCCCAAATGCAACATCCTCAGCTACTGTATTGGAAAACAACTGGTCGTCCGGGTCCTGAAATATCAACCCCACTCTAGACCTCACCCTACGCAGTCGAGCCTTGTCCCCATTCGAAAGAGATAGGCCCATCACGTCAACTTGTCCTTCACCATGGAGTAGACCGTTAAGATGTAACAACAGCGTGGTCTTGCCAGACCCATTTGGGCCAAGCAGGGCCACTTTTTCGCCGTGCAAAATCGACAGATTCACTCCGTTCAGAGCGTTAACCTGAGTGCTCCCAATCGGATAGGAAAATTGAAGATTCTTAACGCGGATCAATATCTGGTCTTGACTGACCACCTCAGGCCAACCTTCCAGCCACAGCCAGCGTTACGAAGGCTACAACAAGCAACCCGAAAACCACGGCCTCAGTACCCGACAACCGACCAAGCGAACGTTTAGCAGCACCACCGGAGTAGCCACGTGACACCATTGCCATGTGAACGCGTTCGCTACGGTTAATAGTTCTTATAAACAGTGATCCAATCATATTTCCCGTGACCCTTGCCCTCCACCGGATCGTGCCTCCTGATTTGATGCCATCTGTCTCTGCCGAGCGAGCGCGCCTCGCGTCCAACAAGCGAAATGCCTCCCCAACCAATACAAACACGTATCGATACATCATCGCCAATACCGCTGCCAGAACATCTGGGATCCTAAACCAGTGAAGTGCAGCAACTATATCCCCGAAACGGGTTGTGGCAGAAAGCATCACGGCAGCAGTGACAGAGATCCACGACTTCAACATGATTGTTGCCACAAATTCCATTCCCGCGACCGTAGGAGTCAATGTGATTACTCCTGCCCCCCATGTCCACATGGGGTCTCCTTGTCTTGTGAACAGTGAAGGGATCGCCACGACCAAAAAGGGAAGAACTAAAAAGGTCCGCTTCAACGCTCTGACAATACCGATGTGCGATATGGCAACGGTAGCCCAAATCAAGAAACCAAACACAGCTAGATATGGCCACTGGGCTATCGGCAGGGTAGCAATTGAGAGAATAAACACGAAGGTTAGACCCGTTTTGAGCCTGGCATCTGCTCCGTGGATGAAGCTTCGGCGCTCAAGGTAACGTTCGAGTGCCATGACGTGTAAAGGCATCGTGATTACAGTGCTTCAGCGCCGCGCCGCTAACAGCCTATTTACAGTGAAAGTTAAACCCACCACCAGAACAAAGACTAATGTCACCCCGAGCCAACCGGCCAGTAGGGTCCCAAGCATCTCATTCTCCACACCTGGGAACCTGTACCCAGCTATGAGCGAATATAAAGATTGCTCAGACTTCACAGCAAAACCGTTAACCTCAGCGACTTTCTCAAGAACATCTGGAGAATCTGAAGACAGAGGTGCCAGAAAAACCGCGGCCATAGCGATAAAATAACCGGCAACCCACCATCTAACTTTCATCGCTCGATGGTCTCTGGCAAAACTCTACCAATCGTCAATAGCTCTCTCTTAGCATTCAAGACCAGTGCTATAGCGGCTGCAGTAACAACTCCCTCACATATTCCGACTAGTGCGTTGGCGCCAAGCATCACAGGAGCGGTTACAAAGAATGGAGAAGTACCAGATAGGCTCAGTCCAATAGCTACACCAAGAGCGCCCGCTTCAACTGAAAACCAAGCAGCAATCCCGGCAAGCACAAGTATGCCAGTTTGAGACTTCACGAATGAACGGGCACTTGTAAAAACCAGGTAGGCAACGAGCGTTGGGAATATCGCTATGTTCAATAAATTGGCCCCCATCACAACCAGTCCGCCGTCTTGAAACATGAGGGCCTGCATTACCACGACTGCTGTCATTATCACAACTGCAGCCCACAAACCAAGAACAATTGAGGCAAGAGCCGCCCCGAGTAGGTGAGCAGATGTGCCACCAGCTATCGGAAAATTAAAAATCTGTGCTGCGAAGATAAAGGCTGCAAAAACACCGAGTGCAGGAACCATTCGCTCATTCAAGCTGCGACCAGTTACACGGAGCGCGGCAAACACAAACGCTAGGGCCAGTCCCCACGAAGCCGACGATACAGCAAGACTGAAAAAGCCATCTGGTGCATGCAGACCCTTTATACCGAAATGCCCATTCCCGCCCGGAAAGATTACCCTGAAAATCATCTACTTCTACCCTGAATTTAATTTTTCTCTCGACATTGTTCGCACATACCCGTTAGGACTATGTGAGTAACATCTGCGCGAAATCCATGCTTCCGATGAACCGCCCCCATGAATTCATTCACGAGATCGCCATTGAGCGGAAAAGTTCCGTCACAATCGGAACAATGCAGCAGATGATGGATGGAACAAGCAATCAAGTCGAAGTAGGACTCGCCTGACCCGAATCTAAATTCGGCTACCAGGCCCAAATCTCTCAGGTCTGCCAAAACCCTGTACACGGTTGACTGGTCAATGTGGGCATTGGCGCCATCTACCGCCGCGACCACCTCTGGTGCAGACATGTGCCCGGTAGAAACCTGGAGCACCGACGCGACTGTGAGCCGCGCATTGGTTACCCTTCTGCCGGCGGATCGAATCAAACTCGCAGCGTCGATATGTTTTGCCATCAACTGTCTCTGCAAACTTTTGCAAGAAGGAATTTAGTGCGTTAATAGTAGCGCGCGCAGCGTTCCAGAGCAACAATTGATTGAGGCTGGAACGCTTAAGAGTAGGCAGTAGTAAGAAACAGTCGCTCGAAGATCGTGACCTTAAGACAACAGACAACTTGATCGGGCTACTGGATAAATAGCGTGAACGCTAGTAAACCCGTTACAACATTGTTCCAAGACTTTATTGATTAATGGTCGCTCCCAAATTACTGGGTCACTTTCAGTCAGTCCTGTGCACTATAAAACACATTGAACTATTCGCTACAAGGAATACGAGGGGCCAGGCGCGACTTATTGCCGGTTGGGTTGTGGTGACTGGTCTCAGCAGTTTGACAAGTAATGTCATACTGTCGACGTTATGAGCAAATTACGTCACTTCTTCTATGGATACCGCAAGCACTATTTAGTGTGGGTGGCATTTTTCGCTGTAATTGCGGCGATTGTTATTTTTGTTGATGTATTTGATGATGGGGCTATGATGCTTGGTGGAGTCTATGCTGCGCTTGGCTATGTCGGCATAGGTGCGCCTATTCTTGCTTTCATCACACTGAGTATCAGTAAAGGGTTGAGGAAGTTGTTCGCTTCCAAAGACTTCATGTGAATCCGTAGCCTCAGTACTCGGACCACCACCAATAGATTTGTTAATGTGCGTGGCGGGTATCGGCGAACCTTTACATGCAGTCTCTTGGTATCAGCTTCAGTGAGACCGCATGCGTCGTCCATACACGAAGCGGACACCCTAACCTGAGAAAAGTTCTTTGCAATATCTTTTGTAATCGCCCACGCTATCGCCACGACAATCGATGTACCCACGATACGGATGAGGCTTTTCATGCTGGTGATTATCTATTTATTTGGTCGTATTGCTGTAACTTCGCGAAA
>CAZXXH010000048.1:13362-14361 GCA_964644645.1 uncultured Dehalococcoidales bacterium | reverse complement strand
GTCGATAGCGGTGTGATTATAACCGATGTGCCGGAAGGGCCAGCCAAGCAAGGAGGGATAGAGCCAGGGGACGTTATTGTGGCTTTGGATGGCAAGCCAGTAAACAACTTCCGACAATTTAGGTCGGTGCTCTGGGTGTTTGAGCCTGACCAACAAATAGTGGCCTCGGTCATCCGGGGGAGTCAGCCATTAGAACTGTCGGTTACTCTGGGGCGCCTACCGGACTGACCAATGTTTTTGATAAAGACAATTAGGTTTTTGTCCTCAAAGGTATGTCAAATCACATGCAATCTCATGGCTTAATACAAGCATTTGATGGCTTTCTTACTATCAATGTTGCGAACATGCTTGCCCTAATACTAGGGAATACAAAGTCTGGTCTGGCGAATCGTTTACATTGTTTAACTTGCTATTGTCCGCAATTTGCTCGTGATAGCTTATGCTGTCTAAGATTTGCTTAGGAATAAAATTTTTAACCTCGTGAGGGTAAACGAAATGGCACTTGGTATAGGAACCGTGGCACCCGACTTTGAATTGTCCCAGCACAACGGTGATCCAGTGAGACTTAGTGCATTTCGTGGTAAATCACGTGTGGTGTTAGCTTTCCACCCCGCAACTTTCACCGGGGGCTGAACGAACCAGATCTCCGAGTTGCGTGAGAAATACGACGCGTTTAAGGCAGCGGGAGCGGAAGTTTTGGAGGTAAGCGTAGATTCTGTACATTCCCAGACGCGGTGGGCTCAAGATCTAGGTGGCGTACCGTTCCCTATCATGTCTGATTTCCATCCCAAGGGAGCGGTAGCAACTGCCTATGGTGTATATAACGAAGCGACCGGCATGGCTCGGCGTGCATCGTTCATCATTGACATGCGCGGCTTGGTGACTCATGCGGTGGTTTACGAGCCCGGCAAAAGGCCCGATATGAATGTACTGCTCGGTGTAGTTGCTGATTCATAAATTTTTTACGTTCGCGCCAAACACGGATGTAGACAGCATGCG
>CAZXXH010000048.1:0-13332 GCA_964644645.1 uncultured Dehalococcoidales bacterium | reverse complement strand
CAGTCAACAGGGTTTCTCAGTAGGCGTCCAGCAGTTGTTCCGGTGGATTTACCGTTACTCACTGCCGGTGCTCCGTTAACGAACACGTGCTGCACTCCATCCGGGTACTGGTGTGGCGCGGAAAAGTCAGCCCGATCTTCGATTAGTTCTGCATCAAACACCGTTATGTCGGCGAAGTATCCTGGTGCTAACCGTCCTCGATGTGTGAGTCTCAGGCGCTCTGCTGGTAATGAGGTCATCTTACGAACTGCTTCCTCAAGCTTCATATTTTGATCTCCACGCACCATTGTTGCGAAGAATCGAGGGAACGTGCCGTAGCTACGTGGGTGAGGCAGGCCGACCGATAACGGTCCTTCACTGCGGAGAGACACCCCGTCAGAAGCCACAGCAACGAAATCAGCGGCTGCGATTGCCTTCACATCTGGTTCTGCCATCCCAAATAGGATTAGCTGGGCATCGAACTGTTCATAGATCCTGATGAGGGTTTCTGAAGGTTGCGCACCGATTTTGCTTGAAATTTCTTCTAGACTTTTGCCTTCGTATGATAAATCTGGAGGGAAGTTGGCTATGGTGATGCGATCTGGACCACCCAATAATGCGGTTGTTATATCGATGTCAGCACGAGTCTCGGCTCTTATGTCGGCATCGTTCAGCCGTTCCACCGCTTTTTCCCTTCCGCCCTCCTGAACCCATCTGGGGATCTGGTTGCCGCTCATTGGACCACTCGCCGCTATGTACGGGTACAGATCGGCGGCGATGTTCAGGCCTTCTTTACGGCTGCGGTCTATCATCTCAAGTATCTCGTCTGACCGTCCACGGACATAGCCATTGCACTTGAGATGTGACATTTGGACATCTACACCTGTACGTCGTCCTATTTCGATTGCCTCATGCATTGCAACGAACAAGCCTGTAGTTGCGGAACCAGAATCGCGCATATGGGTCGAGTAGAGCCGGTTTCGGTGTGCTGCTGCGTCAGCTAGTTCTATCACCTCCTCGGTTAGTGAGAAGCAGCCGGGTGCCATTGAAAGTCCTGTAGAAAATCCAAAGGCGCCGGCATCCAACGCTTCCTCCACGAGGAATTTCATACGTTTAAGCTCTTCTTGCACCGGAGTGCGCATATCCATTCCGAGTACCGAGAGCCTTACAGTTCCATGCCCAACTTGTGTGGCGATATTTAACGAGGATTCATTTGTTTCGAGGGCGTCCATGTATCCGGGGAAGTCTGTCCAATCAGGTTTCCATTCGGTTGGATACCAGAATGCTCTCGTGTCAAGAGGGCCTCGTGACAGGCCCGACAATGGCGCGCAGAAGCTCTGACCACAGTTCCCGACCAGTTCTAGTGTGACGCCCTGTCTTATCTTGCTGTCGGCCGTCGGGTCGATGAAGAATTGGAAATCGCTGTGGCTGTGCAGATCTATGAATCCCGGGCTTACAATCAGGCCAGAGGCGTCGATATAATCTACAGCCTCAGTCTCGACTTGCCCGATAGCCGTTATTCGATCACCGTTGATAGCGATATCGCCCTTGTAGCCTGAAGCTCCGGTCCCGTCGATCACAAGGCCGTTCCGAATGATCAGGTCATGCATAAATTCTCCTTGGGGGTTTAGCAAGTGGCTACGACTAGGCGCGACTGTAACTCTACAAGATATTTCGCGTTTATTGAACGAATTAGATGGCCAGCGCTGTCACTTTTTCACTATTCGACGCGGTTAACTGTTGTGACTAAAATTGCTCTTTATCACCCATAACTAACGGATATATTCATGAGTGCGCTCGGACGAGGATGGAAGCAAGGCGACAAATTCAGGCCAGCTCGGTATGTGGACGTTCGCTACGGTCATCAGTTGGTCCGTGATGAGAGTTCGAATTGGCCCCCCTATCTAGTCGTGACAGGTCACACTGCTTGGCAAACAGCGTCAAGTTACGTTGCCCGTTCACCTTCCGGGATTGGCACTGTCTCCATGCTGGACTGGGGTCATCTGGAGGAAATTACAAGCAATTTGCCAAACAAAGCGGAGCTTGTGGTCGGAATAGGCGGCGGAACAGCATTGGACGCTGCCAAATATGTGGCCTTGCGAAAGAACCTTCCCTTGAGGCTTGTGCCGACAGCCGTTTCCACTGGTGCGATAATTCATGGGATTTTTGCTAAGTGGGATGGCCGTTCGACCGTGGGAAGCGCAAGCGATTGGCCATACTGCGACATCGAGCATGTCTTGGTCGATTATTCACTGGTTTTGGAAGCGCCGTGGTATCTCAATACCGCCGGTCTCGGTGATGTGCTTTGTATGTACTCCGGGTTCGCCGAATGGGAGTACAACGCAGGCAAGGGGAGAGCGCCCGCGATCGACGAACAAGCTGTTAGGCCCACTATTGAATACTATAAATCGCTGGTGAAGGACTTCCCGATGACTTTGGGCAAGGACCGAACTCTGACTGCGGAGAGCATCAGATTCATCATGACGTCTGTGCATGAACGCGACGACCGCCAACTGCAAAACCCGAAAATTTCCGATGCGGGGCACACAATGACCCAAGTGATAGAGGAGTCATCGCAGCGCGGTCTTATTCACGGTGAAATGGCCGCACTAGGAGCTTTATTCGTTTGTTGGGCGACAGGACACGGTGACCGAATGCTGCAATGGCTGGAACGAACACACGTCCGCTACCGGCCTACGGAGATTGGCCTTTCTAAACGTGAAACTCGAGATGCTCTTGCCCACGCGCCGGTCTACTTCGCTCAACGCGGCATAAGTACCGTGCTCGAGCGAGAGCCGATAACCGGCTCTCGATTTGATGAAGCATGGCGATTTATTGAAGGAAATGCATAATTTTAAGTCTTGGCGAAGACAAAACAACTTGACGATTAAAGACTTCAGATTTGCTGCTCGAGCAATGCCAAGACTCACAGGCGCAGGTTTGGACATTCATTCTTGGTTCAGTAAGGGTCAGCTCTTTACGAGATGTAAAACTCTCGATGAGTAATGACCGAGTGTGAAGGACTCATTTGGGAGAGGGATTATGATAAGCAAGCTTATGGCTCGCTTTGTCAATCGGGTTGTGGATGACCAATAAGGTCATTCCATGTGTGTCCTGTCAATAAGGCTGCTGAGGGATGTTTAGCTGCCATAAGCGGCAAGGCAGCATGACTGTTGTTCAGGATAGGCACCGGCAGTTTAAAATCCGGTGGGACATATGCATTGTCATCAAATCCTTGGAGCTGGTTGGTCTCTATGCCTTTCGAGTGGGCGACAACTACGAATTCGCCTAACCCCCCTGGTCGGATCAGTTCGAGCATGCTCATTCGGTTGGCATTTAGAGCCGCCTGAGATAGCCTCCGAGTTCGAAGACCTCGAATCATAGTCCTCAAACCTAGGCGCGTGAGGAATTTGTCTTGTTTTGTAGTTCCGATTTTGGAGAAGCCCGCTCTTTGCATTTCTCGCGAATAGGCCGTGAAATCGACATGTGCAGTAATGTCGCGTGACCCGGGCAAATCGTAAGCATCGTCATTTGCCATGTGGTCTCTATAAGTTCTCAGAGACCCTGTAGAACGCTTGTGACTGTACAATTGATGCGATTCGTAGCCATAGTCGATGGTGAGCACGAAGCCACGGGTCAATGCCTGCGCTACGTCGTCAGCCCAGCCCCCTATGCCAACATTCACTTCACCGCGGTAACCTTCAGGGAGCCGATCCAAAAATGGGCTGATCCTATCTTGGATGATGTTGTTTTCGGGTACGACTTCGATATCAACAAACCGATCGTCCGTGAGTCCTACACGTAGTTCCATGATCCGACCACCTCGGATGACGAACCGGTGAACCGCTAAGGCATCCAAGAGCTCATTCGATAGTAGGCAACCAGTTATGTTCTTGTATGGTATGGATGCTGATGTCTTTGATTGAGATCCCGAATTTGGTGTCTGTCCGCGGTCGAAGATCAGGTATTCGAGCCGAGAATAAAATTTGGCGTCTAGGCGCTGAGCATATGCCAATACGTCCCTTGCTAGAACGCCATCTCCTGCTCCCTGTTCTAGGACTGTGAAAGGAGCGGGATCACCCATGGCCTTGTACATTTCTTGTAATTGGATCGCGAGTAGAGCACCGAAGCTAGGATGGGCATGTGGGCTTGTGAAGTAATCGTCTGTGGTCCGTTCCACCCCTTGTCGGGAGTAGTAACCGCCGAATGGAGAATATAGCGCCGCATCCATAAACTCCGCGAAGGTAATAGGGCCATCGCGTTTAATCCGGTCTTGTATTACCCGGGTAAGTTTGGAAATGTGCCCACTCCTTGTACCTTGCAGGTGCTTCATAGTGTGAGCGATGTTGTAGCCAGTCTAATCGGAAAGAGGCCTTGCTACCAAAAGGTCTCCAACGCGTTGTACTCGAATTGCGAAATCGATCGAATCTATGTCGAGAGCCATTTCCCGATCCTGCACCTAAAATTGACTTTGCGAAGGGTCACCATATTTCTGCGCCTCGTGACCAGCTAATACCAGATTGCGTACACTCTGTTGGTCGCTTGTCCTGCCCTGCAGGAGGTTACGTAAATACAGTGCGCACTGTTCGTCTTCGTCCGTTCGTACCAAGGCTTGAGCACCCATAGCTACTATCGTTACTAGATCAGGCGACGTTTCGGATATGGCTGATGCTGTCGCCTTAGCGTTAATTAGTGCTCCAAGGTAAAGATCACTGGAACCATTAGCAGCTGCGTTAATTCCAACAGTGCCGGCCTGAGTTGATTGAATAAGTGTTACACCCTCGATGTTTGCCCTGGATAGTTCATGGGGGGAGTTGCCGAAATCAAAATTCTTGGGCTTGATCCCCCGAACCTCGCCCATACAAAGGTCACCGGCACCACTGTTACGCAGTGTCAGAGCCTGCTCAGGTGAAGCGCAGATGATAATTTTGGTCGCTCCGCGAGAGAATGCGACCGCAGCTGTGGTAAAGGCCCGGAACACATCTATCACAATCACTACCCCGCGTGCTGCTCGCGCTCCGGTTAATAGACTATCTATCCGGATCTCCAATGCCTATCTCTCCTGCAGGTTTTGACTATCTCGTTAACAAATAGCTGCGAACATATGAAAGACTGACAAGTCTTGCGGCGAGGTCAAAATTACATTATGGAAAACTCTTGTTCGGATGTTTGAGTGTCAAATGTCCGACGAGGCCCATGGATGTGACTTCCAGGACATATTTACGCCGTATAGTCCCTGAATATGATATTTATTAAGGAAGCGACAGATTGCTGGCAGGTCTTATCGTTTTCAATCGTTATGTGCCCTATCTTTCGTCGATTGACACGTAATTCTGATTCCTGGGACCTGTGTAATGAAGAAGTGGCCTGAGAAGAATGTTGTTTTCAAACTGTTCGACCACCTGTGCCGACCACCCGGGTATACGGCCAGCCGCGAAAATCGGTACAAATAGATCAGTAGGTATGCCTAAGAGGTGGTATATCACTCCAGCGAAAAAGTCGACGTTGACATTTAGCCCTCTCCGAGCCATTGGCTGCATAGCATCCACGACGGACTGCATTATGGCAAACCATTTCGGCTGACCCTTTTCTTCTCCGAGTCGTCGTATTCCTTCACGCAAGTGTTTCGCCCGCGGATCCTCAACTTTATACACGCGGTGTCCAAAGCCCATAACTGGCTGCTTTTTTTCTCTTAGGCGCTTGACGTATGGCACAGCATTTTCCGGTTCACCGATTTCCTGTGCCATTAGCAAGACGTTTTCCGCTGCCCCCCCGTGTCGAGGCCCTGCTAACACAGCGATTCCCGCTGTAACCGCGGCGTGCAAATCAGCCTCGGTTCCGGCGGCTATTCTGGCAGCGAAAGCCGAAGCATTTGAGCCATGGTCTGCATGTAACACAAAATCACGATCAATAAGTCGCGCTGTATCCTCTCCCGGGTGTTCACCTTCGAGCATGTAAAGGAAGTTGGCAGCATGGCCAAGGTCACTGTTAGGTGGGATAGGATCTCGGCCGTGTCTTATTGCGTTGTGGGCCATGACAATAGTGGGCACCTGTGCGGTTAACCGTTCTCCCTTCCGAACCGTTGCTTCAATGGAGTTGTCATTGGCCTCAGGATCGACCGCGGAGAGAGCCGACACACCGGTCCGTAATACAGACATTGGATGGTCTTTTTGGACTGCTCTTATAACGGACATGACTGCCTCAGGAATGGCCCGTGATTCTTTTAGGCGTGAATCGAATCTCTCTAACTCGATACGATTTGGTAAGCGCCCGTGCAGCAATAGGTGAGCGGTTTCCTCGAAAGTCGATTGTTCCGCGAGATCGTCGATCGAATAGCCGCGGTATTCAAGGACACCTTTTTTACCATCTATGAAGGTGGTCTGAGTACGGTCAAAATATACGCCGGTTAGACCACGATTTAGTGTAACTACATTATTCTCAATCATTGGGTTTGACATTTTCCTGATAGTGGAACGTGTGCTCAACAAACGGGTCGCCCAGAGGTCGCGTAGCAGACGATATAGAGTTTAGCTCTGTGTTATTAAGCGCCTTGCTATTGCTGTTTGGCATGTTCCACATGGTTACAATTTCAATCTGGATACACTGGATAGCCCCGTGAGCTCCCTCTCGACATCATCCGATGTGAATCACATACAAACTAGCCGGACGTTTGCAGTAATGAATATAGCATCACATTAAGCCACGTACATAACTCCTAATGGTGAAATAAATTCCGGAATCCCACCATGGCTGGTTAGAGACCGTATCTCGAACACCCTGGTTGCTAGGGTGTGTAAAGCATAGGTTCCGCAAGCTGAGGAAGGGATTGATCAATCTCTTCCTGCATTTGCCTAATCAAATCATCGATGACGATGGCACCCAAATCACCACTATTGCGGGATCGCACGGATACACACCCAGATTCTTCCTCACGATCTCCCACGATCAACATATACGGGATTTTCTGTAGCTGCGCACGACGGATCTTGGCGTTCATTCTCTCGTTTAATTGGTCAACCTCAACTCTGAATCCGGCTGATTCAATCCTACTTCGTACCGTGGAGCTGTAAGGTACATGGCGATCTGTAATCGGAATTACCATCACTTGTGTGGGCGCAAGCCACAAAGGTAGTGCACCGGCCGTGTGTTCGATCAATACGCCTATGAAGCGCTCGAGTGTGCCCAGGATGACGCGGTGAATCATGACAGGTCGTTGGCGGCTTCCACTCTCAGCCACATACTCTAGATCAAAGCGCTCTGGCTGAGCAAAATCCAATTGCACAGTTCCTAGTTGCCACTCCCGGCCGAGCGCGTCTGGTACAAATACATCTATCTTTGGACCGTAGAATGCACCTTCGCCAGGAGCCGTTTCGAACTGCAGGTCAGCTTCTGTTAAAACGGTCTTTAGAGAGTCTTCAGCCAAGTCCCAGATTTCATCGGACCCGATCCTTTTATCGGGCCGTAGTGAAAGTACGTATGACGCCCGTTCAAAACCAAAAGCGCTATAAGATTCTTGCAGCATTTTTATTACGTTATGAACCTCTGGGCGAATCTGATCAGGCATGCAGAAAATGTGTGCGTCGTCTTGGGTCATGCTGCGAACCCTAGTTAGGCCATGCAATGTGCCAGACCTCTCATACCTGTGCAGGCGACCAAAATCGGCCAGTCTGATCGGCAATTCCCGGTAAGAGTGAAGTGACGCCGAGAAAACCATCGCGGCAGCGGGGCAGTTCATTGGTTTGACGCCGTGTTCCCGTTCGTCCGCATTAATCAGGAACATGTTTTCAATGTAATTGTCATAATGCCCAGAACGTTTCCACAGATCCGTCGAAAAAATTTGTGGCGTTATCACCTCCTGATACCCATATCTTGGGTAAAGCCTGCGCATGTAGTCGACCAACAGATTAAATATTATGGTTCCTTTGGGCAGAAAAAATGGGCTGGCAGGCGCTATTGGATCGAAGAAGAAAAGATTCATTTCTCTGCCTACGCGCCGGTGGTCGCGGCGTTCAGCTTCCGCCCGGCGCTCCAAGTAGTCGTCAAGCGCGTCTTGTGACTCCCAAGCAGTTCCGTATATACGCTGTAGCATCGCGTTTTGCTCATCGCCACGCCAGTACGCCCCAGCGGAATTCAAGAGCTTAAATGCGCCGATCTGCCCAGTCGTGGCGACATGATTGCCACGACATAAATCCTCAAATAGCGCGTGCTTGGTAAACGTAATCGACTCGTCGTCCGGTATCGACCCAATTATTTCGAGCTTATAGTGATTGTCGCCGACGATTTCCTTGCCCTCGTCCCTCGTGACAGTGCGTTCAACGAACGAATGATTTGCGTTAATCGATTCGATCATTCTTATTTCTAGTTGTGTTAAATCTTCTTGCGTAAAAGGTTCTGGCACGTCGAAATCATAATAAAACCCATGTTCGGTAGGTGGGCCCAACGTAGGTTTCGCCCGAGGGAATCGCTCTAGGACGGCTTCGGCTAACACATGTGCAGCAGAATGGCGTATTTTTTCTCTCTGAGCTTCTAGGCCGGGGTGTTTGTTGTGCATAGATACGAACTCGTCTCCGCTCGAGTACTTGATGTTGTAATGTGTCCGAGAGAATGTGGTGCAAAGTCATGCAAGTTCATGTGCTGTACTAGGCCTGGTGTTAATTGGACCAGAACTAACTTACTGTAATGTGTTGCGGGCCATGGCAACGCACGAGAGTCTGCGCGCCTGCCCCCCCTTCCGGATTCATCTGAACGTGACGCTTTAAAACAGCCATAGACTGACAACACCCTAGATACTATGTGTAGTCTGTGTCTACGGAACATCTCTTTTATAGAATTCGCCTCCTGCCATAGCGGCCCGGCGTTGGCTGTGTGGAGCGGCATTGGTGGGCGATGAAGGACTCGAACCTTCGACCTCAGCCTTGTCAAGGCTGCGCTCTAACCAGCTGAGCTAACCGCCCTCTATCCGCTAGCTCCGGTGGGTGCGGATTTGACCTAGGCTCCTCATTCTATACGAGGCGTTGATGTCGTTGTCCTAACTGCTTAATTTGTTGCTAAATCCACCGTTTATACACGCTTGTCCTCAGACGTGTTTGATCCACCGTCGATTTCAATACTGGTTGACCCGAGGGTGGAAGATTCATCAACACGGGCACGAGTGTCTTGGTTCGCCACGGTTGGATCATATGTGCTGGAATCAGATCCGCCCACAGGTCCACTATGACTAAACGCAGCGTTTGCATCGCCGATGGCAGCCAGGGCTTCCTCAAAAGTTTCTGGCGGTCGAGTCAGACCGGTAAGCAATCCATCTTCGTGCGTGCCTAATTCTTCGATGCCAAGTAGTTCGCGCCCTTCGTCCGAACGGTCGAATCGCGCGGGAATTAACCGGCCTATGATCACGTTCTCTTTTAGTCCTATCAAGTTGTCAACACTGCCATTGACCGCAGCCTCAGTGAGTACCCTAGCCGTTTCTTGGAACGAAGCCGCTGCAAGAAAACTATCAGTGTTTAAGGACGCTCTAGTTACCCCCAGTAACACTGGACTGGCAGTGGCTGGCTCTCCCCCTTCGGCTAGGATTTGGCTATTACTGTTTTCATAGTCGAGTCGGTTGATCAATTCGCCTGGTAATAGTTCCGTGTCACCGGTTGAATCTACTCGCACCTTGCGTAACATCTGGCGAATTATCACCTCTATATGCTTGTCATGGATTGAAACTCCCTGCGAGCGATAGACATTTTGGACCTCGTCGATAAGGTAACGTTGTACCGCTTCATGACCCTCGATTCGAAGGATGTCTTGTGGATTGCCAGGACCCGTGGTTAGGGCTTGACCAGCAACAACTTCTTCTCCATCCTTTGCCAGAATATGTGCAGCTGCAGGCACAAGATACTCTCTTTCTTCCTCTTCCTCCCAAGAGATCGACGCTACCCCTCCCGAGATTTTTACTTAGCCAGAAGCCGTACTCATGATTTCATCTGGGCGTGAACCTTCTGTGTCCTCCTTTTTAATTTTGGATTTTACGGCTTTCTTAATGGTCAGTACGGGTGTCCCGACGTCAACCCACTGACCGGTCTTAACCATCGCTCTATGGGTGGCAGGAATCGGTATTTCTTCCACGAATTCTTCAATGCTACGTACTTTGACTAAGCGGCCTTCAGGTATTTCAGAGAGTTCTACGGTTCCATTAATTTCACTCAGTGTGGACATGCCGCGTGGTTGCCGCGCCTCAAACAGCTCTTGAACGCGTGGCAGCCCGCTTGTGATGTCTTGCCCGGCAATGCCGCCAGTGTGGAATGTGCGCATGGTGAGCTGCGTACCGGGTTCGCCGATACTCTGTGCAGCAATGATACCGGCGGCTGACCCCATCATTGCTGAGTCACCGGTTGCAAGAGAGGCGCCGTAGCACATACGGCATAAACCAGTCGTGGCTTCACAAGTTATTGGGGAGCGTACATATGCTTTGCTGAGCCCGGCCTCCTCCAACTGCTTAGCCATTTCAGAATCAATCACACTGTCGCGGCCAACCGCCACTTCACCCGTCGCAGGGTGCAGGATTGGTTCTGCAGGATATCTGGTCACAATCCTTTCCCACAACGGAGCCTGTATGCTGGCGGGTTTAGGGGATTTGACATTAATCCCGTTATAAGTTCCGCAATCATCTGACATGATGATGACATCTTGGGCTACATCTGCCAGGCGACGAGTCATATACCCCGAGTCAGCGGTGCGCAGGGCTGTATCAGCCAGCCCTTTTCTAGCTCCGTGTGTTGATATGAAGTACTCAAGAACAGACAGACCTTCGCTGAAGTTCGATCGTATGGGCATTTCAATAATACGCCCCTTCGGATCTGACATGAGACCACGCATGCCTGCCATTTGTTTGATCTGTTCGATATTGCCTTTGGCCCCGGAGGCAGCCATTAAGTAAATGCCTCCATAAGATGGCAGTGCCTGCTGAACGACTTTTGTCAATTTGTCGTTAACGTCACTCCATATATCTACGGATGCGTTGTACTTTTCATCGGGTGTAATGAACCCTTGCATGTATTGCTGTTCAAGTTTGGCAATTTTTGTGTCAGCCGCTGAAAGCATAGACTGCTTTTGATTAGGAACCATGATGTCTTTGATGGCTATAGTAGTACCTGAGCGCGTCGCAAATTTGAATCCAAGGTCTTTAAGTGAGTCCAACATCTCAGCGGTTCTCTCGTTACCGAATTTGGCGTGACAGCGGACCACTAAATCTTTGAGGGTTGCACGATCAACAACCCTGTTTATAAATCGTAGTTCTTTCGGTAAGATTTCATTGAAGAGAATCCTCCCGACGGTGGTGGTTAGCCATTCTCCACCATGATCCAAATCTCGAACTTTCATTTCGGTACGCAACCCCAGGTAACCGACATCGAAAGCTAACCGTGCATCGTTGAAATCCGCGTAGATTGGCAGACTGGTTTCAGATGTATTACTGTCCATTCCGGTTAAATAGTAGTTACCTAGCGCCATATCGAGCGTAGGTGCCACAATCGGGTCACCAGAACTGGGTGACAGCATGTTGTATGTGCTAAGCATCAACCGCTGTGCCTCCAACACAGCTTCCCGCGATAGAGGCACGTGAACGGCCATTTGGTCACCATCGAAATCGGCATTGAAAGCAGGGCACACTAGTGGATGAATCTGAATCGCACTACCTTCCACTAGCACAGGCTGAAAGGCTTGTATGCCCAGACGGTGTAGAGTCGGAGCTCGATTTAGTAATACGGGGTGATCTTGGATCACTTCGCTGAGGATATCCCATATCTCAGGGCGAGCTCGTTCCGCCATACGTTTAGCGCTCTTTATATTGTGTGCGTAGCCTTTAACGACCAGAGAGTTCATAACTAGCGGCTTGAATAGTTCTAGAGCCATACGTTTGGGCAGGCCGCACTCGTGTAGCTTCAAGTTGGGTCCGACAACGATCACGGACCGACCGCTGTAGTCAACACGTTTCCCAAGCAAATTCTGACGGAAACGTCCCTGTTTTCCTCTTAGCAAGTCTGTAAGAGATTTCAATTTGTGGTTGTGGCTGCCTTGGACAGGACGCCCTCTTCGGCCGTTGTCCACGAGCGCATCGACTGCTTCCTGCAGCATGCGCTTCTCATTGCGTATGATGATCTCCGGCGCCTGCAACTCAATCAGATGTTTAAGCCGGTTGTTACGATTGATGACGCGCCTGTACAGATCGTTGAGATCGCTTGTAGCGAACCGTCCGCCATCTAACTGCACCATTGGGTGAAGCTCAGGTGGAAGTACCGGCAACACCGTTAAGATCATCCACTCGGTCTTGTTACCGCTTTTGCGGAAGGCCTCAACCACGCGGAGTCGCTTGATGGCCTTCTTGCGCCGTTGCCCCGACGTATTTCGTACTTGTGAAACCAGATCATCTCGCAAATCATCTAAAGAGGATCTTTTGAGAATGTCCAACACAGACTCTGCGCCCATTCCAGCACTGAACACATTCCCAAAACGATCCCGCAATTCTCTGAATCGCGCTTCGGTAAGAAGATCAGGAACTTTGATATTCTCAAGTTCCTCAATCCGATCAGCAACCTCATCTTCCAGTTGCTGTTTCTTGGCTTCATACTGCCCGCGCAGCGCTTGACCTGAATCTGAGTCTGGGAATGTCAACCCGGACCCACTGACGTCACTATCGGTGACGGTAGCTTCATCGGAAGACTCTGGATCGTTTTCCAACTCCCCGTCTATGTTTTTATTGGTACCCGAACCATCCAATTGTTCCGATCCTGGATCTTTGGGGGTCGCGGATGTTCCCAGTTCGGATTGGTTATCTTCAGTATTTGACCCATTAGTAAGTTGAGATCTGAACTCTTGTTCAATACGTTCCAGTTCGGTGTCGCTGGTATAGGTGAGCAGGTCCTGGGTCGACAGGCCGGTGGGGGATACCAGGCGCATTTCCGCCGGTGGTTCGAATCCGGGAAACAAGCGGTGCAATTGGCTTAGCTGATCGGCGTTACCACTGTCGATGTTCATCAATTGCAGCACGCGTTTTCCCTTGCCGCGCTGGTCTAGGGCGGCATATCCCTCGTGCATCAGGGTCGCCAACTCCTGGCCGTCGGCGTCGAGGGCGTAGAGCAAATGGCTCCCGGTGGCGGCCAGAATTTCAAATTTGCGCATGCCCGCCGAAAAACGGCCGTCCTGGGTGTCGGGTTTGTATTCAGCGCTGAGCACGACTACGCCAAGTCGCGCGTCGATGGACAGGTGTGGGTGGCGTTGGGCGGCTTCACTTAAGCCCTGGTGTAATAACCAGGTTTTGAAGAAAGGCATGAACCGGTTCACGTGCTCGCCACCCGCGACCATTTTGTGAAT
>CAZXXH010000047.1:7154-14480 GCA_964644645.1 uncultured Dehalococcoidales bacterium | reverse complement strand
CTCGAAGAGAACGACACTACCTCTCACTGGTTAGTTGAATGGTGGCTATAAGGATTAATCGGCAACATTGCCAATAGCTGATATTGTGGTTTGATGTGAGTGGTAGCTGGTCGAGATGTTTCTTTACATGAGAGGTGTGATTAATGGGCGCATTCGATGACATGGTAGTGATTGTTACAGGCGGTGCTCTCGGGATGGGTCGGGCAACAGCTGTGGAGTTTGTTAAGCAGGGTGCAGCTGTAGTGGTAGCCGATGTCAATAAACAAGCTGGTCTAGAAGTGCAGGACGAGATGAGGAGTTTTGGCCGTGGCATTTTTCTCGAGGCAGATGTGTCAGAGAGCGCAGCTTGTCAATCTATTGTCCGCGATTCAGTTAGAGAATTCGGCGGGGTGGACATTCTATTCAACAACGTTGGTATCCATCCTGGGGACTCATACGTCAGTGTAGTAGATTTACCAGAAGAGATGTGGGATCGGATATTGAACGTTAATCTGAAAAGCCACTTTATGATGGCGAAATATTCAATTCCTGAGATGCGTAAACGTGGTGGCGGTGTGATCATAAATAATGCGAGCGTTCAAGGGTTGCAGTCTATGCCGGGGGTGGCAGCGTACGCGGCGAGTAAGGGAGGCATCCTGTCACTGAATCGGCAACTAGCCTTAGATTTTGCTGTAGACGGTATCCGCGTCTTAGCCATATGTCCGGGAACAATAGATACACCACTGGTGAGGCAAGCAATTCCGGCCGGTGTAGAGGATGTAGAGACAGCTGTTCGACAGGCGGGAGAGGGGCACCCGATCGGTAGGATCGGCACCGCTCAGGAAATTGCCAACGTCGTAACATTTCTGGCGAGTGATAGAGCTTCGTTCATGACTGGGGAATACGTGTGCGTTGACGGTGGCTATATGGCTCAGGGAGCATGGTCGTCCCAATGGAGATAACGTTAATCGTGTTCGGTTCTCTATGACAATCTGGAGACTTGAAGCGCCGGCTTGTGCTCGTTCCGGTTCGATGCTTGAGTCTAGTAGCAGGCTTAATATTGGGATCACTGTGCGATGGTTGTCAGGAACGTTTAAATGTTGGCGATATCGATCTCAGACGAGGCGCCTTGGCTTTAAATTTCTAGTAACTGCATGCACGTTGATAGGCATTGTTATTTCGATGCCATTGGGAGCGAATGCTCAAACCGATAGCAATGACATTGTCGTGGTTGATTTGGATGGTCAGATCAACCACGTGACCTCTCGGTTCCTATCCAGAACGCTCAATAATGCCATTCGGGAAGAGGCGGGATTAGTTGTGATTCGGCTGGATACGCCCGGTGGCATGCTGGACGCGACTAGGGAGATGGTTCAGCAGATCATAACGTCGCCAATTCCCGTGAGTGTCTACGTGGCTCCAGAGGGAGCTCACGCGGCTAGTGCCGGCACATTCTTAGTTGCTGCTGCGTCAGTCGCTGCGATGGCACCTGCCACCAACATCGGAGCGGCTTCTGTAGTTGGTGCTCAAGGGGAAGACCTCGGACGGACGATAGAGCGCAAGGCTAATGAAGATGCCGCTGCCGAGCTTAGGAGTATCGCTCAGCTTAGGGGGCGTAATGAAGATGCCCTAGCGGCAACTGTTTTCGACGCCAAGTCTTATTCCGCTAGAGAAGCCGTCGATATCGGTATCGTTGACCTACTAGCGTTTGATTTACATCATCTGCTCGACCTGATGGATGGACGATCTTTGCCTATTTACAAGGGAACTCGAATGGTTGTTACGGACGATGTCCCAGTCCGGGTCGTCGCTCCCAATCTTATTGAACATGTTTTGGGTTTCTTGGCGAATCCTAACGTTGCATTTCTACTTATATCGATTGGCGGAACAGCGATCATTATCGAGTTGTGGCATCCTGGCGCATGGGTTCCCGGATTGTTGGGAGTGGTATTACTGCTTTTCGGATTCGCCGGTATGGGGCAATTGCCTTTTTCATGGGTGGGAGTCGCACTTATAGGCCTGTCGTTAGTACTTATCTCCATAGAGGCTTGGACTCCTGGGCTTGGGTTGTTCGGTACTGCAGGAGTCCTAGGAGTTGTAGTAGGAGGTTTTGTACTTATGGGGTTCTTCGGGACTCCTGATATACCGGGCCCGAATGTTCAGGTAAGTCGCTGGCTATTGATTGCCGTTGGAATCTTTTTGGTGCCACCGATGTTATGGTTCGCACGAGAGGTACGTAGATCACGGTCCGAGAGCGTTTACCTAAGCGCATCATCAAGGGATGAACTAGTCGGGCAAAGAGCGAAAGTAACTCGGTGTTTGAATCCGATAGGTGAGGTACATTTGGCAGGTGAGTTCTGGCAGGCGCGCCTTCTAGCCCATTCCGTTGTGGAGGAAGGATCCTTCGTAGTTGTTCGCGATGTGGCTGGTTTATTGCTTGAGGTCGAACTCGAAGATACTGTGCCGCCAGGATAGGTTTAACAAGGTATGTAGTTGCTCTGCCATAACTTTGGCAGAGAGCATATTTGCTAGTTGAAAATGGATTGGCTGGTATAGCTAAAGGAGCAGTCCGATGACCCTGATCAACTTTGTGAGGGATTACGAGAGGATGGGGAGATTTAGGTTCGGTCGCTTTGAAGGAATGATGGGACCGGGAATAGTGTGGGCGATCCCGATTGTTCATCAAGTCAGGAAAGTTGATACGCGTGTAGATGTCCTTGATATCGCGCGCCAGACCAATATAACCAAAGATAATGCATCCATTGATATTGATTTTCTTGTTTACATGAGGGTCAACATCAACGAAGCAGAGAAGGCGATTCTTGAGGTGGCGAACTTCAAAATGGCGGTCATTGGGCTGGCAACGACCACACTACGTGCAATAGTTGGTGATATTAATTTGGACGAGGTGCTTTCTCAACGGGAAAAAATCAATGAGGCGATTCGAGAAAGACTGGATTCGGAAACAGCGCGTTGGGGAATCAAGGTGACCAACGTGGAGATTCGAGAGATCATTCCTCCGGCAGAGATCTTGGAGGCGATGAACAGGCAAATGTCAGCAGAGCGTGTACGCCGTGCCGTAATTTTGGAGGCTGAGGGAACAAAGAAATCTTCCATCACGGTGGCAGAAGGTGAGAAACAGGCTGCGATCCTGAAGGCCGAAGGCGATCGACAGGCCGAGATCCTTAGCGCCGAAGGCGATCAGCAGGCGGCGGTCTTGCGGGCCGAGGGTTTCAGCGACGCGCTGAAACGCATTTTTGCTGTTGCTAAGGGCGTTGACTCCAATACGATGGGGCTTCAATACTTGGACACACTTAAAGCTCTGGGACAAAGCCCTTCGTCGAAATTTATTTTCCCCCTTGAGTTCACCCGATTATTAGGTGCCGTGACAGGTGGTCAAGCAGCCAAAGAGAATGATTAGTTGGTCATTCTCTTTGATTTGGCATGGTGCATATTGACGCAGTTTGGGCGATGGCAATGCGGCGTCTCTGGATTGTCGACCCATAACCGGGAAAGGTTCCTTTAACCTTGAGCATCCCGATGGAATCAAAGGCTCATCCCACTTAATTAACTATCAAACGTGCACGCTAAATAACACTATGAGGCGCCCTAGGTAGCCGGCCAGTTGAGCTGAAGCGAATATGGTGGGCGGGGGTCTCCGAAAATATGTAAACGGCTAATTGCGGGATGGATTGTTGGAGGCGCGTGGCGGAAAACACATCAGGAACATTCCCTACCATGCTATCTCCCTGTCGGCGATCTGTTTATCGGTATCGCTCTCTTAGCACTACAGTTTGCCTGGGAGTATTAGTTCGACATTGCAACCTAGGCATGGGGTGCAGGCACTTCACTCCCCGCAACAATTACGTGAAGACAGAGACTTTAACACTCCAAGCTTGAAACCGGGAAGATTTCTTATCACTACCATGTTTTGACGTATCTATTTATAAATCCATGCTTATCTGGCGTAAGAAGAGGCAAAACTGCTACAATATTGCCTGTTACTGAAAGCATCTACAGGGAGTGTCGGAGGCGATAAAAAGTGGGTTGTACAGGCAGGCCAAAATGTTGATGATAGGGAATTACGGGGTGCCGGAGCGACCTCTGTCCCAGTCTGTTGAGGTTGCAGAGCAACTGGGGAGAAAACTCGGAGGCGTTGCTCCTAGAGTTGCCCTAGCTAGAATGCTAGGGATGAGCGAAAGAGGGGGCGCATTCGCTGCGAAAATTGCCGGCATGCGCTCTTGGCACATTGTTCACGGGCGCGGTACGTTGCGACTGACAGCAGTTGGTCAAAAGGCCGCTTTGCCACGATCCGTGTCTGAGAAAACTCAAGCGATGCGAGATCTGGCCCTTTCGGTACCTATTGTGGGTCAACTGTCGGATCGGTTTGCTTCATGGCCTCCAGAACCGTCTGAACTTGAATTGGCATTGGAAGATATAACCGGCGAAGATAGAGCTTCAATAAGGGCAGTGCTTAAGTCGGTCAGCAGAGTATTGGAAGAGCTAGGGCCGCTGATCGCACTTGCTCCTGTTGACGGTCTTAATGAGCCTCCTACCGTTGGGGTAGAAGTGTCCGGAAAAATTGATAGAGACCCTTGGATCGAAATCTCGCTTGGTAATATCCGTATATCCATGCCCGAGACGGCGGCCAATCTTGAAGCCGCAATACTCGTGCTAAGGGCGCGCATGGAACGTAACACGGCTGTGAGGGGCACGCGATCGCTTAGATGAGGGGGTTGTGCGATCCCAATCTACCTTGTTGAGCAATCTGCTGAAGCGCCGGGACGCGTTCACTGGCTCTCTATTGCAGATGCTCTTTGATAGCGATCGCCGATTTTTGCGTCATTCCAGGAACAGCGACCAGTTCATTTAGTTCTGCTGCTTTGATAGCTTGAAGCGAACCGAATTGCCGTATGAGGCTACGTTTTCGTTTTGGACCGATGCCGGGTACAAGATCGAGTTCTGAAATAAACGTTTTCTTTGAACGGAGGTTTCGGTGATACGTTATGGCGAATCTGTGAGCCTCATCACGCGCACGCTGTACAAGAAACAAAGCCTGAGAATCTTTTGGTAGGACGATCGGTTCTGGTACATCCGGCAGAAATATTTCTTCATGTTTCTTCGCTATACTGGCGAGAGCTACACCTCTTACACCTAGATGCAATAACGTTTCGAGAGCAGCGGACAGTTGACCTTTACCGCCGTCGATAAGCACTAGGTCTGGTGCCACGCCAAATCCAGTCGCGTCGCCTTTCTGTGGCGAATTCTTGAGTCTTTGGAATCGTCTTGTGAGGACTTCACTTATGGACGCGAAATCATCATTTCCCGTAACTGATTTGATTTTGAATCGACGATAATCAGACCTTTTAGCGAGGCCACTTTCGAAGACTGTCATACTCGCCACGGTGTTGGTGCCTTGGATATGTGAGACATCGAAACATTCAATTCGTTTAGGCAGTTGGGCAAGACTGAGGTGTTCCTGGAGTTCTGTCATCGCCTTGGTCATTAGGTCAGTGTTCGACATCCGCCTCAAATTGAGTTGTTCAAAGCCATAAACGGCATTTTCTACTACCATCTTAACTAAGCGTCGTTTTGCTCCGCGCTTTGGGACCACAAATGAAACCGGACCGTTGCGCTTTTGGGCGAGCATGCTTTCAATCAAACCAGAATCTTCAGGATTTTTCTCTAGCAGAATGCGGCGTGGGATATAGGCATTAGACGAATAAAATTGCATTAGGAAGTGACCGAGTATTTCTTCGGATACGGTGTATCGAGTTCCTTCCATAATGAAGTTGTCACGACCAATGAGGTTACCTTTTCGAATAAAAAAAACTTCTATCCAGGCTTCTTTTTGTCCTCCGGCCACAGCGATGACGTCCACGTTCTCTTTATCTGTAGATACAACCTTCTGTGCCTGTTGCACTTTTTCAATTGCGTTGACTTGATCTCGGAGCACAGCAGCTCTCTCATACTTGAGGCTATGTGATGCGTGAATCATGGCCTTTTTTAGGTCTATCACCACGACGTTGGTGTCACCCTCTAAAAAACGTATGACTTGTTGGATCACCAAACGATAGTCTTGTCGGTCGACCGCGCCGATACATGGTCCGACACACCTATTGATGTGAAAGTCAAGACACGGTCGATCATCGGTTCCTGTAATGTCTTTCGTACATGAACGGTATGGGAATAAGCGTTTGATCAGATTGAGAGTCTTTCGAACGCTTCCAGCACTTGCATAAGGCCCAAAGTAGCGAGCGCCGTCATTACAGACACGACGAGTTACGTAGATCTGGGGAAATGACTCACGGAGATCAACTTTAATATATGGGTAAGTCTTGTCGTCCTTTAGGCGAGCGTTAAAGCGGGGGAGGTGTTGTTTTATGAGGCTGTTCTCGAGTAGAAGGGCCTCTTGCTCGGATTCGGTAACTATGTACTCAAAATCCGATATTCGCTTTATCAGGTGTCTTGTCTTGGGAGCCAAAAGCGTTTGCTTTTGAAAGTATGAGCGAAGGCGTGTACGCAACAACGAGGCCTTGCCTACATACAGTAACCTGCCGGAACTGTCCTTTAGTAGATAAACTCCCGGTTTATGGGGGACTGCCGCTAAACGCGATGAAAAACGTGAGCAATTGTTTTTGGCGTTGGGGGCGTTCACTTAACTCGTTATTTTACTAGTATCGTACTAATTTAACTGTCAGAGATGCACCGATGCCGGTTGGTTGGGATAGAAATTTGGCTACCTGAGGGCTCTAGCCTTGCGCATTTTAGGAGCCCCGGGACAAGTGACTATTGCGTACACTCACTTTTGTGCTCGTCCAATTATCTTGCGTCAAGGACCATGCAACTAGCGAAGTACAATGGTTAATACTGACAACGCGACGACGATGCCTAGAGTTAAAACACCTAACTTTCGCAGCTCGTGGGGTAAGTATTGTGTATATATGTCCGTCCGAACGCGAATCTGACGGCCACGCTGTGAGCCGGTAGATGTTGGTTCGTTAAAATCCTTTTTTGTGGCCGCTGAGGAGTCCGTTACAGCTACATCGCTTGGCCCGACTACTATATGCTCATCGCTTCCATTGTTGTCTCGTGTTTCAGGGACATAAATATTTGTACGAGCGTCGCGCCTTGCCCCCTTGCGGCTTGCCTGCTTTGCGAGCCGTTTCGAGCCTCTACGTGGCATACATAGTCCTTTCCTGATTTACGGTTTTACGCAGTAGTTGCGGTTTTTTCATGCTTTTGCAATCTGTTTAGTGTACATACGAGAGGCTTCCACAGTCGCTTGCACTATAAAGTCTACGTCGAATTCAGAAGTATTCCACGTCACATGGTTAATAGTAGGGT
>CAZXXH010000047.1:2168-7130 GCA_964644645.1 uncultured Dehalococcoidales bacterium | reverse complement strand
GGCATCCATAATGGTGCGTAGTCTGTCAGATTCATTGGATACCGTTGCTATCCGTAGAACGTTCTTCTGGTTCCGCAAGATAGCGCCCCCACCCCGTCCTACAATTACTACGTTGCCAATCTCAGCTAGATCTTTGATCACTTCAGAGGTCGTGTCGATGAAACGCTGGCTGTCAATTTCTTCCTTAGAGGTGTGTGGCATTTTGTCCATTTCGTAATAAGGACGGGCCATTATTGTCTGGATTCCCGGCCCGAAATACGGATCACCGAGTAGTCCTTCTAACGCAGATCGCTTCATCATATTCTGGATCAGAAGAGCAAAACGTCCGGTTTTAGACCGTCCCTGTAGTTCGGTTTCTGAGATGGCCTCGATAGTAGAACCGATGCTACGGGCGATATCGCCCAAGAGAAGGCGGTCTATAAAGTCAATCCCAAGTACTTTTGCAACCCGCCTTGCAATTTCCGGGGCGCTAGAACCGGTTCGACCTTCAATGGTAATTACTGACACGTTCAGTTTGAGGTATTGATGTTAAGTAAGATTGTACGCACATTGCCCACATAACGGGCGCTCATCAAGCTCTGGGATGAGCATGATCATATTCGGTCCTTACATGCTCTGAGGTCAAGTGGGTATAGATTTGTGTGGTGGCTATGCTGGCGTGCCCGAGCAGTTCTTGCACGTGACGCAAGCTGGCCCCTCCATGTAATAAGTGAGTAGCGAAACTGTGGCGTAACGTGTGGGGTGTTAGTCGGCCATGTAATCCGGCGAGAACGGCTGCATGTCTTAGTCTAAACCAGAATCCTTGGCGAGAAATACGTTTGCCTCGTCTGTTGAGAAATAAAGCGTCTCCACTTTGAGCTGAGGTCAGGGTAGGACGGCCACCTGCGATGTAGCGTTCTACAGCCAAGACAGCAACATCATGGACAGGAACAAGTCGTTCTTTATTTCCTTTACCAAGAACTCGTACCAGTCCTTGGTCTGGATCGAAGTCCAATTCGTCTAGGCCGATCAGTTCACTAACTCTGAGTCCACAAGCGTACATGAGTTCGAACATTGCAGAGTCGCGTAAGTTTTCGGGGCGTTTTATTTGGGGGATTGAGTCGAGCAGTTGGGCCACCTCGTCCACTCTGAGCGTTTTCGGTAGGGCTTTTCCGATGCGCGGAGACCGCAGTCGCAGGCCTGGATTATCTGAGAAGATATCTTCATCATGTAGGAATCGCATGAACGATCTCATTGATGCGATTTTCCTAGCTCGGGTCGTGGCCGAATATCCTCTATTTTCTAGATCTTGAATGTACTGCTCAATGTTGCCTCTATCCAATCGTTTCCAATCAACATCTGCTACCACCGAATTGCTATTGTCTCGAATGAACATCGCGAGTTGCTCTAGATCGGAGGCATAGGCATCGCGTGTATTGGCGGAAAGGCCGCGTTCCACCGTGAGATAGTCCAGAAATGTTTTGATTGTGAGATCAGTCAATGATTGTGTGGGTCACAATAATCGTTAATGGAGCCGGGATATTAACACCGGTGGGACGATCGGACCTATGTGTGTAAGTCCCCGTTTGTGCATAATTAGGTCACGTCTGGAGTATTTAGCTATATTTCGGTACCGCACGGATAGAGCTATTCGCTAGAATTCATTGCAAACTACGTAATGTTCTGATTGTAAAATGAAGTTCGTTTTGCAAAGCCAAGCAACTAGGCTAAAAAAAAAGTGGCACGGAATCGGTATTAAAATCGACATCAATGATCGGTACGATATAAATATCGGTGTAAGCGAAGGCGCACAAACCCAGAGATGATCACAATACCTTTCAATCCCAATTTAATCGGTGGTTCAGGTTCAAGCTTCGTCTTGAGTTGGCATGGCTTTTTGAGCTTCGTAGGGGTGGCAGTTGCTATCTATCTGGTCGCTCGGTGGGCTCGTCGGGACAATGTGGACACTGAGATCATCTATTACACGGCCGTATGGGCGATCATTGGGGGAATTATCGGGGCGCGTGTTGTTCATGTCGTTGACTATTGGCATATTTACGAGGGCAATCTGGGACAGGTTTTCGCGATATGGAGCGGTGGCATCGGTTTGTGGGGAGCGATACTGGGAGGATGGCTGACTGGCTCCGCCTACGCCTACTTCCAAAAATATCCCATTGGCAGATTGATGGATCTGACAGCTCCAGCCTTGCTTATTGCGCAAACTATTGGACGAGTGGGGGACATCATCAACGGTGAGCACTGCTCCCGTGCGACTGATCTGATTTGGGGTTGGGTTTTTACCCATCCAGACAGTCCAGGGCGTTATTGTATTTTGAACGACCAGCAAGGCTACTTCGGTGAGAGTGCTACTTCAAATACACCAGTCCATCCGGCAGTCGTATATGAGATGATCTGGAATATGATTTCACTTGCTATTGTGTGGCGTCTTCGAGATCGACTGACACCGGACGGTAGCCTTTGGATGGTGTACTTGGCGCTTTACGCAATCGGACGATTCAGTGTTCAATGGGTACGCCTCGATGCTGTTAAGTTCGCCGGCTTGCAGGAAGCACACATAATAGCGATCTTAGTACTCGCGGTGGCGGTACCGTTCCTAGTACTAAAAACACGGTTCGTTATCAGATCAGGGGCTTCGGGTGACCATCAGGTGGCTCGCGGTAGAAGGCGCCGGAAGGCACAGGCAGGTCAAACCTAGGCAAGCCAGATGTTTTCAGTCCGTGTGTTGCTAAGGTTGCCTTGTTAGCTTGTGGATGATCACTGTTTTTCGGACGGAGTGATATCGATTAACTCCAATTCACGGCGCCGTCTACCTTTCCAGTAACTGGTACGTAGAGAGTATGCAATATCCACCAAATTGGGACCCAAATTTGCAGATCCGAATCCGAATCCCAGAGCGTCGAACCGTTGTCCGGTGTGCCTTGCAGAGAACCGGAGATGGCGGCCACTGCCCATCGTTCGTACCTGAACAGGCTGCACCCCTCTGGTAACAAATACAGGGCTCGAATTCCCCTCACCAAATGGCGCCATTTGATCTACAAAATCCCACAATTCTTGACTGATTTGGGAAAATTCTAGTTCAGCATCGACTTCTAAGGCAGGAATAGTTTCAAGTCCTGCCATCGACCAGCGAGCCTGCTGTTGAAGGGAATCTAGGATTTTATCCAGTAATTCTTCACGTACGGTGAAACCGGCAGCGCGTGAATGACCCCCAAATCTTGCAAGAGTGTCCACGTGAGGAAGTAGAGCTGAATGGACGTCGAACTCCGCCACACTGCGCAAGCTGGCACGTGCTACACCATCGCTGACAGCGATGGCCACCGCAGGTCGCATGAACTCGCCGCAGAGTCGACCTGCTAGCGGCCCCAGCAGTCCTGGATGTACCCAATCGATACGAGCAATAAGGACTGGTGAGCTTAAGGGTGAGGGATCGATTGTTGTCATAGCCTCCGACCAAGCTTGCTTACTAAGAGACCTGCGCTCATCGTTGATGGTATCCAGTTGAGAGGCTAGTATTTCGGCCTCTTTTGGGTCACTGGTGGTTAGCAATCGAAGGGCAGGGTCTGCATTTGAAAGCCGCCCAGGAGCATTGAGACGAGGGGTAATCTGAAAAGTGACATCCCGAGCAGTCAATGGTCCTGCCAAGTGATCAACAGAAATCATATCGACAAGGCAACGGAGTCCTGGATGATCGGTCGATACAAGTTGTTGTAACCCGATACTCGTAATTAATCGGTTATCACCACGCAATGGGGCCACGTCTGCCAGTGTGCCTAGTCCAGCGAGGGATATAAGTGATGCAGGAATCGGGCGTTCGGAATATTCATAAAGTAACTGTGCAAGTTTAAAAGCGCCCCCCGCGCCTGATAGACCTCGAGCATCGTCTGGAGCACCATTAGCTTGCGGATACACTATGGCTGCGGCCTCGGGCAACTGCGATCCAGCAAGGTGATGGTCGGTTATGACCGTTCGTATGCCACGGTCTGACGCATATTCCACTTCATCGACTGCCGTTGTGCCTGTATCTACTGTGACAATTAAATCAGCACCGTGCTCATTGAACATGTCTATAGCCCTGGTTGAGAGACCGTGGCCTTCTTTAACTCGATGAGGGATGTATGGGATTGTTTCGATTCCATGATCTTGAAGTGTCCTGACCAGAATCGCTGTCCCTGTCAGTCCATCTACATCGAAATCGCCAAAGATGCCGACACGACTATCTCGCTCGGATACCTGAGATATGTGCCACGCGGCCTGTTCAGCGTGTGGCATGAGCCTTGGATCAGATAGGTGGGACAGGGAAGGGGATAGGTACCTCTTGGCATCAGTGTTGTTGGTGATACCTCGATTGGCTAGCAGGACGTTTGCAATTCGCATTATCCCATCGGGGATAGATGTATGGTTTAGTGATGTCCCTAAACTGCTAGGCTTACTGACGAGCCAACGGCGTCGGCTCAATGGATGTACCTCCCGCACGCCCTGAGCGTTTTCAGGGATTGAATGCCCTGAAGATAAGACTAGAGTTATGTCCGCCGAACCCTAACGAGTTGGACATTGTTGAAGGTACGGTCATATGGCGGCTTTCATTTGGGACATAGTCCAGATCACAGTCGGGGTCCGCATTTTTGAGATTGATTGTCGGCGGGATGGCCGAATTCGTTATCGCCATCACGGAAAAGGCGGCTTCTATACCACCGGCAGCTCCTAGCAGGTGACCTGTCATGGACTTAGTGGAACTTATCGGTACAGCGTAGGCCTGTTTACCGAAAGCATTTTTGATTGCTAGGGTTTCAAGGCGGTCGTTCAACGGTGTCGAGGTACCGTGAGCGTTAATGTATCCGATATCTTCCGGAGACATTTCAGCCTGCAATAAGGCCTCTTCCATAGCTAGTGCGGCTCCTACACCGCCTGGGGCGGGCTGGGTAACATGATGGGCGTCACTTGTAGACCCATACCCTGCAAGTT
>CAZXXH010000047.1:0-2133 GCA_964644645.1 uncultured Dehalococcoidales bacterium | reverse complement strand
CCTCTCCTAGGATGAAGCCGTCTCGGGTCGCTTCGAATGGGCGGGAAGCGCTACCTGGGTCGTCATTACGCTTGGTAAGAGCCATACAGGAATTAAATCGAGCGATACCGATAGGGCATACCGCAGCTTCGCTGCCACCAGCAAAAGCGACATCTACTTTACCTCTACGAATCATCTCGAAAGCCTCTCCTATAGAATCTGCGCCGGTAGAGCAGGCCGATACGGTGGCAAAGTTTGGCCCTTTTGCTCCGATAAGCATAGATACTTGGCCGGCAGCCATATCGGACAACATCATAGGGATTAAGAAAGGGCTAACCCGACGTGGCCCCCGGTTTCTAAGCACATCAAATTGTTGGGATAACGTCAGTATGCCGCCCACTCCGCTCCCAATTAGCACGCCGACTTTTCCAGGATCTTCTTTAGCCATATCCAGCTTGGCGTGATCCATCGCTTCCAATGTGGCAACACAAGCGAATTGGGCGAACCGGTCGAGCCGTCTAGACTCCTTGGTTCCCAGGATAGGAGCTGGATCAAAATCAGTGACTTCCCCGGCTATTCGGGTTTCATAACCCTCTACGTCGAATGACGTAATGCGACCAATCCCGGATTGGGAAGCCATCAGCGCTTCCCAAGAATTTGTGCGGTCTTGACCGACGGGGCAAATAACACCGATACCGGTGACTACTACTCGTCCTCTAGTGTCGTGTCCGTTACTTTTGCTCATGGCTACCCTATCTAAGCAAGTACCATGTATGGTGGAGCATACGTATTGCTTCAGAAATACCGATGTGATTCAACCTCTGGGCCCCTTGGGGCGAACTCCCGCGAGTATACCAGTCATGATTAATAATACGATTGGGTACTGTTTGGCTCGGTGGTATTAGGACTACCTGTAAATACTAAGTTCTCTTTTGCCGTATTCAGTCCCGTTTTAAAATCAGTTATATGCAGACTTCGAACGAAAGGTCCGGTGCCGGACCGAGCGTATATATAGAGACCCATGGCTGTAAGTTAAATTCTGCTGACAGTCAATCATTGGTGCGCCGGTTTTCAGATGCCGGATACGTGATTGCCGCTGCTGGAGACGCAGCAAATGTCTTCGTGTTGAATACGTGCACGGTCACACACGTTGCTGATAGGAAGGCACGACAGGCGTTAGGAAGGGCGAAGCGGCAGATGCCTGAGGCGCTGATTGTCGCCACCGGGTGTATGGCTGAGCGGATATCCAATGATGTCGCTTCTTTGTCATCAGTGGATATGGTGGTGACTAATCGAGATAAGAATCACTTGGTTGATCTTGTCAGTGAACGTGTTGGTAAAACAACACCGTGCGCCGATGGTCGTCCACTAAGTCAAAGTCAGTACTTGTTAGGGCGTTCGCGTTCCTTCATTAAAATTCAAGAAGGATGTAATCAAGTATGCGCGTATTGTATTGTTCCGCGGGTTCGAGGTAGGGAACGCTCGATTCCTGAGGTCGATCTGGTTGATCAGGTCAGGCATGTAGTCGGCTTGGGTTGCCTTGAAGTGGTGTTGACTGGGACTCAACTGGGTTCATATGGGTTTGATCTGAAATCATCCAACCTAGTTTCGATGGTGAAGCGTATTTTAGCTGAAACTGAAGTTCAGCGACTTCGAGTATCATCGTTGCAACCTGCAGAAATTACGACTGATTTGATTGCTCTCTGGACGGGGCTAGGAAATGGGCGTCTGTGCCCGCATTTTCACATTCCTTTGCAGAGTGGCAGTAATCGTATCCTCGCTCGAATGCGGCGGCGTTACTCTCAAGGGCAGTATTTGGGAGCAGTGGAACGGATCCGATCAATGGTCCCAGATGCTTCCATAACTGCAGATGTAATCTCGGGTTTTCCGGGAGAGAAGGATTCGGATCAAGAAGATACGTTGAAAGTGATGGCTCGCGTTGGTCTAGCTGATGATCACGTTTTCCCATACTCTGCTAGACCTGGAACTAGCGCAGCCCACTTCAAAGAACAAGTGACTACACCCGTTCGTATAGCTCGAGCGGCGGAAGCGAGGGCTTTAGGTGAGCGAGCTTCAAAAGAGTTCCGAAAGTCTATGATTGGCCAGAAGCGTTCCGTCTTGTGGGAGGGGACGAACTGGGAGTCTGGCCTAACG
>CAZXXH010000046.1:0-14776 GCA_964644645.1 uncultured Dehalococcoidales bacterium | reverse complement strand
CCAATGATCTGGCCCACTACCAATCCGGCTAAGACCACCCAGAAGAGGTCTAAACTAAGGTTCAATACCGACACAGCAATTCCAACGCCCACTAATGTTAGAATTCCGGCTCCAAAAATGCCGCCCCTCATGGCCCAGAGGAGGCGGCCCTTACCGGCAGTTGGCGGTGTTCGCACAATGGCCTTTCCAAGGATGGACGCGACTATCCCTATTCCGGCTATTAGTATAGGAAGAACAAAAAGACCGGAGTCAAACGTAGGCGCTGGAAGCGAATAAAAAGAAGCGGCGACACCAGCCAGAGCTAGGGCGGCTACTATGGAACCAACATAGGATTCAAACAGGTCTGCCCCCATTCCGGCTACGTCTCCTACATTGTCACCCACGTTATCGGCTATCACAGCTGGGTTGCGCGGGTCATCTTCAGGCAGTCCGGCTTCAACCTTTCCTACGAGATCTGCTCCTACGTCGGCTGCTTTCGTGTATATCCCCCCGCCCACGCGGGCAAAAAGAGCGATTGAAGACGCTCCGAATCCAAAACCGGCGACGACATTCGGGTTTTGAAAGATCCACCATAGCGTTGTTATGCCAATGAGGCCGATGCCTACAACTGTTAGTCCCATGACAGATCCGGTGTTAAAAGCTACTCGCAAAGCTGGATTAAGGCCTCGCTCAGCTGCAGCTGCTGTTCTAGAATTTCCGCGTACAGCGATGCTCATTCCAATGAAACCAGCCAGCCCAGATCCAATAGCTCCTGCCAGATAGGCCAAAGCTGTCCAGGGACCGTTTATATCTAGGCGCCCACGCTCTCCTAGTTCGTTTATCTTGTCTACACCCAAAACGTTGAAGTCGATGAATAGGGTTAGAACCACGAATATGATTGCGACGAATATGGCTAAAATGGTGTATTCGCGTCTCAGGAACGCCATAGCCCCTTCTTGAATTAATGCGGCAATTCCGCGCACTGTCTCGTTGCCTGCATCTTGGCGGATCACGAGTATCGCTAGTGCCAAAGCCGAAATCAGGCCAATAGCACCGGCAGCCAGGACAAGATATATGGGCATCATTGATTATTATCTCCAGGAACTATCGTTGAATGACCTAACAGTGTTTGGAAGTCTTGGTTTCAGGGCAATATATACGCGAATCAGGATTTTTTGTTTATGATCCAGAGAGGTTATGTTACATACGACAATGTAAGAGGACGCGACGGAAATTAGCATTGGAAGAGGCAAGCGTCAACGAACAATAAGCTCGGGATAAGATGCTGAGGATACGCAATGTGTTAAGTGTTGTGTATGAAGGCCATAGGAAGTTGTTGCCCGTTTAGCGTAAATAGTACAGTGCAATTTCAAGCAACGATACACTAGTTGGTAGGCATATCCGGGGATCCTTTAATCCCTGTGTTGTTTATCGTGTTGTTTATCGAATCGAGTACTGAAGCTTTCGAGTTCACGCTCAAGAGCGGCGAGCCGCAACGCTTGAGTTACGTCTCCGCGAGTTCTTTCTATTACAGGCCTCAGTTGGTCCATATTACGGCGGAGGCCACCAGTTATGGCGTCTGGGAAATCAACAGTTTCAAGTACCCCGAAAATATCGTCCATGACTCCTAGTAATCGGTTGGCCTGTTTTGTCTTTCCCTGACGTAGCGCGTCAAGGGCCGATCTCCTTAGTTCACTAGCGGCTTCTGACAACCCGTTAAGGTACGCGATTTGGCTTGTGCCAAGGTCGTCGGCGTACGGCAAGTGTTCGCCAGACACAAGAGATAGAGTGATTGCCGCTTCAACGTACTCTTTTTCTGCGTCCCTCATAAAGCCTGCATGATAGATTTGAGGGAAATCTTTCAGCTCAAGTTGCGTGTCTTCAAGGACTGATTTAGCCGTTTGGCATAAGTCGTCAGCGAGCTCAAAATCACGGCGATGGGTTGCTCGGATTGACTTAGAACTGAGCTGGATCATTTTTCGTGCGGACCTTAAACCCGCCTCTCTCACCTCATGTGCTCTTGTAAAGTTGTTTCTAGCTTGCTCGCCCGCTATCTCTAGGCGTGTCCTAGGTGAGCTATAGTTTTCATTGCTAGGCAAGGGATCGTCCTGTAGCTATGAGTTCTACTAGTTGTCGAGTTGCTGCTTCTGGATCATCAGCTTCGGTGACTGCAGTGGTCACACAAATAGCGTCAGCACCGGCATTTACCACGGCCGAAACGTTCTCTGGCTTTATTCCCCCTATGGCCACGATTGGCACGCGTGCCAATCGTTTAACCTGTGCAAGCGTTTCTAATCCAGCAGGACGGGTGTTTAATTTCGTGTCAGTTGGATATATGGCCCCGACAGCTACATAGTCAGCCGTTTGTGCTTCAGATTCCAGCGCTTCTTTGACTGTTGCATTGGAACAGCCCACTATTTGTTCAGGGGACAAGATTTCTCGGGCCTCTTTTATGGGGAGGTCAGTCTGTCCAACGTGTAGGCCATCGGCGGACGACAGACGGGCGATGGCGGCATTGTCATTTATAACCAGTATGGCTCCGAAAGCCTGGCACAAATCGCCCAAATCCCGAGCGAGTTTAAGAATTGTTCCATCATCGGCTGTTTTGCCTCTAAGTTGGAGCGTACGCGCCCCACCGCGGAGAGCCGCCCGGGCAACCTCTTTGGGGTCACGTCCACGCATACGTTCGATGTCTATGATTACATACAGACCTCGTAATGCACGTGACCGCTCTGACCTGAAATCAGTGTCTATAGCAGGAGACACGCGCTTGGAACTGGGCTCGATTGGGGCGCGCCAGTTTTCCGCAATCCTTTTCCGGTCCTCCGAATCGAATTCACGCAACGAGTTAATGGTTCTGTTGGTCAGTTCTGCTCTCTGTATCCCGAGTTTTTTGAGACCTGGGTCGGGCCTAGTCAAATGGCGAGAAGCTGCAAGCTCACGGTTGAATGCTAGGCAAGTCGATAGTAAGGCTCGCTTGAATGATGACAGGTCCGTAGCGAGATATTTGAGAGAGGTAGTGGCGTGCTGTCGAAACCAGAAGTTATGACGGAGGAGATCGACTTGTGCTCTGATGTAGCTACTCCGCTGTGAGTTTGCTGTCAACGGTGGGCGGCTCTTTAGTATCAGGCATTAGCCGGATTGTGAGGTTGTGATGGGTCGCGAGTGGCAACGTCTAACGTAGCCTTGTGGCGAACCGGGATTGTAGCATGAGCTGAAGGCACATCATGCTAAGGATGTCGAGCCGGGTTAATGAAAATAATCGGCTTGCCCTCGGGGCTGATAGCAGTAATAACGTGGCGAGGGCCCATTGATAACAATAGCCTGACTTGATTGTCCACAACACTGGATATGGAAGGGTGTAACGAATGGCTCTATGTTTCTTTTAGGGCCTACTGTTTCCTCTGGGTTCACTAGACACCCATACCTGATAGCCTACGACAGTTCCCAGTTTTATTGCTTTTGGGGTGGACGTCACAATCCTAGCGGTCAGACTACCTATTACTTCCTTCCTCCTTGGCACTGTCTGATATCTGGCATTCCCAACGAGTGGTGGAACGAAACCGGAGGCGTGTTGTTGCCTACCTTTGTTGGTTGCGTTGGACTACTGACCGAGCGGGTTGCAAAAACCCGTGAACCCGAAACACAAATGGTCAATATGTAAGTCAATTTCGAGATGCAAATATGAGATGTTCAGCCTGTTCTAAAGAAAATTCTGCGACTAACAGGTTCTGCGTTTTTTGCGGTACCAAAGTGCAGCAATTAGATCTCGAAAAGGCCCGTGAGCCTGGCATTGCGGTTCGGCTTGGCGCACGCGTCGATGTGCTCGAACGTGAGCTAAAGCAGATTAGGCGAGAGCTGACTGGACAAGGTGCTGAGTTGCCCGCGTTCACCGATCCAGTCGCTCACGTTGGGAATAGATTAGAGGGATCAAACACTAGGGAATCTATGACTTCAAGGATTTCGGGAGAGCTTGATACGTCTTCTGATAATCAGACGTTTACTTCATCAAACACGAGTGATGGATGGCAGCGACCAAACCTTTGGGATCGGATTGCGGTTGATTGGGAAATTGTGATTGGAGGTAACTGGCTCGCTCGTGTCGGCGTAATCGCAGTGGTGTTTGGGATGGCCTTCTTTCTCAAATTGGCTTTCGACAATGATTGGATCGGAGAAACTGGGCGGATTTTCTTGGGATTGTTTGCTGGCACTGGAATGTTGGGTGCCGGTGAATACTTAAAACATCGCTATCCGATCTACGCTAATGCACTATTGGGTGGCGGAATAGCACTATTGTTTTTGGTAGTTTTTGCTGCTTCCGCGATATATGGATTGGTTGGATTTTACACGGCGAGTGGATTTTGGTTACTTATCAGCATAATCAGCGCAACACTGGCCATACGTCATGAGTCAATCGCCCTCTCTATCATTGGTCTTTTCGGGGCGTATGCTTCCCCGTTTTTGTTAGGAGGGTTTTCCGCTTCGGCCGAGCCGCTAGGCAGTCGTGTTCAAGGTGGGCAACTTATTGCCTACGCAATTTGTGTCAACTTCGGTGTTTTGGCCATGTCTACTTTCCGAAACTGGCGCTGGTTAACATTGTTTGGACTTGGCGGGTCACTTATAACGTTCACGCTTTGGTATTTGGTGCTAACGGGATCCGAACAACTTTTGGTCGCATATGTAGGGGCGACCATTATTTTCCTCCAATACGTTGGGGCAACTACTCTTTTTCATTTCGTATGGAGTCGACCGCCAAAGCAATTTGACTTCGCGTTGATGACTTTGAACGCCTCTGCTTATTTCGGCATGAGTTACGCGATGTTGTGGCCGGAGTTTCGCGGTTGGATGGGTGCTTTCACGGTACTACTGGCAGCGTTGTACGCTGTTCTTGCCTATATATCGATAAGGGTCCGCGGTCTAGGCGACCATTTGGGATTGATGTTGATAGGTATCGCCGTGATTTTTGTGGCTATAGCCGTACCGGTCCAACTAGGCGGCGCTTGGATTAGTGTTGCTTGGTCAGTTCAGGGCGTCGTTCTTGTGTGGGTGGCATTCGTTCTCAAGGCTAAGACGATGCTGTACTCCGGATTTGGACTTGTGATCGTGGCGGGTGTTCGGGCTCTATTTTTTGATAGCGTATTGCCGTCGGACGGCTACGTTTTCTTGTTGAACTACAGGACGCTCGGGTTCGTGCCGGTTATCTGGGCTCTATACGCTGTAGCGGCTATTGGCAATGTTCGTCGGCCCATATTTAAAGATTGGGATCCCACAAGGTACGTTTACACGGCTGTTATTGCAGCAAACTTTCTAACATTATGGGTTCTTAGTGCGGAGATCATAGGACTATTCCAGAGTGCCGTTACCTCATTACCTGCCGCCCAGCTGGGGAATATAACTAGCCTGAGCCTTACATTGCTTTGGGCTATATATGCGCTGGTCCTAATAGGAGTTGGGATTAGGAAAAAATGGCGAGCAGTAAGGATTGGCGGCCTGTTATTGTTGACAGTACCGATTGGGAAGCTCTTCTTGATAGATTCATTCGCTCTCGACAATGTATATAGGGTCGCAGCTTTCCTGACACTTGGCACCATATTGTTGGGGGGTGGTTTCGCCTATCAGCGCTTCTCCGAAGAGATACGCGGTTTCCTGTTCAAGGACTAACCCTTCGTCATGCGACCTAGTCTGGTTGTGTTATTCGCAATCAGTTCAATTACGTTAGTGTCTAAAGATAAAGTAGTAAACGAAGTGTAGTTAGACATGATTCTATTGAGGGGATCAGGTCATTGGGGGTGTTGGACCTAGATCGCTTCCTTGCAAAAATTTTCTGACCGGAGCGAAACTACGCCTGTGAATCGGCGTAGGCCCCATACGGTTTAGAGCGACTAGGTGTGCTTCAGTTCCGTAACCCTTGTGTGTGGCGAAACCATACTCAGGGTACTTGATATGAAATACGGACTCCATCAGGCGGTCTCGTGTTACCTTCGCCACAACTGAAGCTGCAGAGATGGTTAAACAATAGACATCGCCCTTGATGAGTGATGTCTGGTCTATGTCTAACGTTGGCAGATCTAGGGCATCTATTAGTAGGTGATCTGGTCGGGTCCCATGTGAGGTTATGGCCCTTAACTTAGCTAATCGGGTAGCTCTCACGATTCCGATTCGATCTATGACGTTAGCGGCGCAGGAACCGACCGAATACGTTAGTGCACAATCCAGGATGTGCTTATATGCGAGGGCTCTTGTTTTATGGGAAAGTTGTTTGCTGTCCCGAACAATTCCACGGAGGCGCACATCGGAATCGGGATTCAACACTACTGCAGCAGCGACTACAGGTCCCGCTAGTGACCCACGCCCTACTTCGTCCAGACCGGCGACGACTTTGTAACCCTCTCCTCTTAGTCGTTGCTCTAAGTTTGCAGTAGGCCATTTTGACGAAGCATTGAGTGGCCGCAATCTAATTATCGCCGTGGCTTTAGGGCTGTGAGACGGCTTGGGTCATTTCAGCGAAACGATCATGTGGGCGTTTAGGTAATTCAATAGTCCCGCCACCTAGCACTTCATCTCCGTCGTAAAACACTAGGGCTTGGCCGGGTGTAACGGCTCGTTGAGATTCATCGAACCGAACGAATGCGCCGTTTGCCAACGGGGTTACCGTAGCGAAAGCCGGACGGGCTCTATAGCGAATGCGCGCCTGCATCCGATGAGGTCCAGTGGGGGAAACCCCGGAAATCCAATGTACTGAAGATAGAGTTACAGTGTCCCGAAGGAGGTCATCTGCTGGGCCAATTGTCACCAATCCCGAATCTGGATCAATGGCAGTTACATACATTGGTCTGGTGGTTCCACCTTGTAGGGGCAGGCCTCGCCGTTGACCGATAGTGAACGAGTGGATACCGTCGTGTTGTACGAGTACCGTGCCATCTGCTGAGGCAATCACCCCTGGAATTTTTTTGCGCATTCGTGGCTCGATAAAGGAACGATAGTCCCCGTCGGGAATGAAACAAATGTCTTGACTGTCGGCCTTGTCAGCGATACATAGACCACCGCTATGTGCCAGTTGACGGACCTCTGATTTTGGATAATCGCCAATTGGTAGCAGTAATCTCGTTAGCTGCTCTTGGGAGAGGGTGTGAAGAACGTAGCTTTGATCTTTCGAGGCGTCGACGCCTCGAAGTAAGTGCCAAGAACCTTGACGTTGCTGGATACGAGCATAGTGGCCAGTCGCGATATATTCAGCATCCAAAAGGCTAGACCGCTGCATAAGAAAATCAAACTTTAATCGGTCATTGCAAGCTAGACATGGATAGGGTGTCCGACCGCGTTCGTACTCGCCTACAAAGTGGTCAATAACGTGCGATCGAAACTGTCGTTCGAAGTTCATAAAGTGGTGGCGAGCACCTATCGTTCTGCAAACCCTTCGTGCGTCTTCGACATCTTCTATCGAACAGCACGAACGGTTCAGGCGAGCTGTGTTTTCGTCAGGAGCAGAAAAAAGACGCATAGTCACGCCAACGACCTCGTATCCGTCACGCGCCAGAAGCATTGCGGCGACTGACGAGTCTACGCCTCCGCTCATGGCGACGAGCACTCTGCCTTTAGTACTACTCATGTTGTCAGCTTAGCACCATCTAGTGTAAAGATAGATGGTGCTTAACTAGATATTGGCGATGGCGCCTATGGACTCAGTACTTGTGTCTAGATCTATAATTTAGATGATGTCCCAGGATAAAAGACCAACTTCTGAAGAATTTGCACGTATCGTCGTAGACGAGGCGTCTGAGAAAATGGGCGCCGATATTGTTCTTTTAGACCTTAGCGGCGTTAGTGATTTCGCAGATTTTTTTGTCATTGTGAGTGGGGAAACGGAGCGACATCTTGAATCACTATGTGAAGATGTCGCTCGTCGATTAAGGAAATCAGGTCTCCGCGCGATTGGACGTGAAGGTACTGGGTCAGGTGGCTGGATACTTTTAGACTTTCCAGGAGTGATAGTGCATTTCTTTACCCGATCAGTGCGTGAGCGATATGCACTTGAACGTCTATGGCGTAGGGCGGCGGAGATAGTACGCGTTCAGTGATCTTATGGTTCGAAAATCCAGTCCTCGTTGTCGCGCCGGTAATCACATAGTTCCTTGGACGAAAAGAATAGGGAGCATTCACGGTCAGCATCTTCTAATGTCGCTGAACCGTGTACTAAATTGCGCCCAATGTCTACCGCCAACGCTCCCCGAATTGTCCCAGGCACGGCATCTGACGGACTAGTAGCCCCGATTAACTTGCGTACGAGCTCAATTGCATTCGGCCCGGCCATGACGATGGCCACGACTGGAGCTGAGGTGATAAAAGACACTAGGTCTTGGTAAAAAGGTTTGCCAACATGCTCGGCGTAGTGGCGTGAGGCCAGATCATGGTCCATGTGGACCATCTTGATGCCGGCAATTCGTAGTCCGGTAGCCTCAGTGCGACGGATGATTTCACCTACCAATCCTCGTTGAACTCCGTCCGGTTTGACGAGCATCAGAGTTTGCTCTTCAGACATTTATCCTCCCTTGTTTTGTCTAGCGGTTTGCGGTATCACAGTGGTGGGTCTGCCAAAGATGTTAAAAGGTTAGAGGATTAAAGAGGTCAACGGGGGAGTCGGGGTTTACTAATAGTTGGTGCGCGGGCATAAATCGGTTCAAGTGCATCTAGGTGGTCTGATTCGCCACGGGCGAATCGTTCAAATGCCAATTGCAGTAACCAACCTGGTCGTCTGGTCGGTGGTGGTCCGCTCACGATAAATTTGCCGCCATTAATTTCCGCAATAGTTTCGGCTGCTTCTCCGCAAAAGTGGCTCCCTTTTGGAGCCTTGTTTAACAGGGTTAAGGGAGAATCTAGGCCTGTTTCTTGGAGGTTCCCTCGGGAGTATAGTGCCCAGGCAACCTCTCCGCGGCCAGCGGGCAAAACCGCGTACAGTTTGCCCAATAAATGTGTGAAAGGCGCAGCCTCCAATTCCAGAGTGGATACAGCAGCAACCGGCAGTGCTTGGGGTAACGCTAGTCCTATAACGGTACCTAAACCCACACGTAACGAACTGAACCCGCCTGGACCTTTGGCGACGGCGAGATGTGTCACATCCTGCATGGCCAAGTGAGAGAGTTCCAATACGTGGGAAACTACCGGCAGTAATTCAGAACCGTGATTACGATTTGAACGCCAGCACTGTTCTCCCACGATTTCATTTCCTACAGAGAGGCCTACGCCGACGTACTGGGTAGATGTGTCGATGGCTAGCGTTATCATCAGTTGTCAATCTTGGGCGTAGAGACTTCGTGTAACGGTCTACAGGCTGCTGAGAACAGTGTAAGGAGATCTTCTGATCTAGGACCCGAGGCGGTTATCGAGATACGTCTGATGGATTCCTCAACGTCGGTTTCTATAGTTATTAGTAGAGCGTCTTTTCGGAGGTTCTCTGGGGCAATTTCAGGCCACTCTATCGCGATTGCGCCTTGTTCTATGGCTTCATCAAGGGCGAGATCTTCCGTTTCCAGATCTGAGTTGAGCCGGTAAAAGTCGCAGTGAAAGAGTGTGATTCTTCCCGTGTATTGCATAATCAGAACGAAAGTTGGGCTTCGGGCAAGGTCTGGACTTCCAATCCCTTCCGACATTCCCTTGACCAAACGTGTTTTGCCTGATCCCAAGTCCCCAGATAACAGAACCACGTCACCCACTCGTAGTACGGAGCCCAATGCTCGTCCTATGGAGACCGTGTCGATCTCACAACGGGAATCAAGGATAATTCCCTGATAGTTATTGACGATGCTGTCAGTCACGGAAGTGGTCCCATCCTCCGTGGCTCATCTTTAATTCAAGTCCGCGTGCATCCAATACTTTAACTGTTCCTGGTTTTCGATTGCCAGCAGCATGAATTTCCCCGATAACCGTACAAGCTACATCAAGCATAGATGTAATCGCATCTACCAAGTTGCGCGGCGCGGTAAATATCAGTTCATAGTCTTCGCCCCCAGTCAAAGCTAACATTAGCGATTCTTCCGGGTAACAAGCAGCTGCGGCGTCGTGAATTGGGATGCTTGGGGCTCGTATGATCGCTATGACACCACTTGCTGAGGTTAGCTTGCCCAAATCGCTCACGAGACCGTCGCTCAGGTCCATAGCGCAGCAGGCGCCATTAGCGACGATAATCTGGCCCTGCTTGATCCGGGGGTGAGGTTTCAGGTGGGTATTAATCGCTGCTTTGGCCCAGGTATCTTGGCGGTGCTCATTAATGGCTCTGAGTCCAGCAGATGACCCACCGAGGGCACCTGTCACGGCGAGCAGATCACCCGGAGACGCACAAGTTCTACGCAAGAGTGCATGACGATCAGATGTTGCTCCAATTAGTCCTGCTGGCCCTGCGCTGGTGCCAGTCATAGATCCGGAGAGGTGCTTACCGCGCGATTCTGCTGCTCCAGCGGTGGTGACCACAGCCGTACCTGATAATGTCACTGAAATAAATAGATTTGCTGACCGCACCGTGTCCCCACCGATGATCGTACCACCATAAATATCTAAGATATCCCGCATTCCTCTGTAGAGATCATCTACGTGTTCAGGACTCGTCTCTGCCGGTAGACCTAATGTGACAAGAGCCCAGGACGGCTTGCCACCCATTGCTGCGATATCACTTAAGTTCACTGCCATAGACTTCCAACCGAGGTCTCGCCACCCAATGTCATCGGTTCTGAAATGAATGCCAGACACGAGAGTGTCGGTGGTTAGTAGAATGGTCTCGTGTCCGGTATCAAAAGCAGCAGCATCGTCACCAATGCCGACTATGAGTGAAGAGCCGCGTTCTGAATCCGCAGCAATTACGGATTTCAGACGCCGAATTAGCTCAAATTCGCCATCTAATCTTGGTGACTGAACGGTGGAAGTCATTACACTGTTACCAATTATATGGAGAAAATGGACACCATTCTCTACCAGGCGGGTTTTATTAGGGATCGAATATCTAAATGACCATTCTTGTTGTTTCCGATATCCACGCGAATATGATAGCGCTCGAGGCTGTGATAGCTGATGCAACATCCCATACTTCGGTAAGCTCTATGTGGGTGCTTGGCGACACAGTAGGGTATGGAGCCCAGCCTAATGAATGCATTGAACGGGTTCGCGTTGAAGGCGCCTTAGTCGTCGCTGGAAATCACGATCACGCGGCGATCGGCAAGATAGACGTTACTGCATTTAACGAATATGCAGCGGAAGCTTCGATTTGGACGTCGAAAGTTCTGCAAGAAGAAAACAAAAAATATATAGCTTCAATGCCACTGATTGCGACCCAATACGACTGCACTCTGGCTCACGGAACTCCGAGAGACCCAATTTGGGAATACTTGGTAACGGCCGAAGCCGCAGTCGCAAATTTAGACCACTTTGAGACTACGGGGTGTGCGGTGGGCCAATCTCACCTTCCTTTTCTACTCAGTATGCCACAGCGCAGCATGGCCCCCGTGGTTTACGAAACTGATGTTGTACTTGTAATAGGCAAACACCTTTATTTTTTTAACCCAGGTAGTGTAGGACAGCCAAGGGACAACGATCAGAGAGCTAGCTATGTGTTGTTTGATCCTGATGCGTGCACATTAGAATTTCGTCGTACCAACTATAACGTGCAGTTGGCTCAACGTCTGATTGAGGAAGCTGGGCTGCCGCAAATTCTGGCAGACCGCCTGAAAGTCGGCCACTGAGACTTCTGGGTTTGAAAATGCCTATAATTTAGCTGTTGTTTCAGGCCCAGCCATTTTGAATGGTAATTGACGGGCCTCCATTCTAATTAGAGGGGGAATGAGCGATGCCGACCGTACATATAGAGTGGTTTGCTGGTAGGACACAGGAGCAAAAAGAAGATCTGGCCGCTGCTATTACGGACGCGGTCTCTCGCATTGCGAAAGTTCCGGCGGACGCGACAAACATAGTGTTTACCGACGTTGATAAGTCCAATTGGGCCAAGGGTGGAGTAATGGTATCGAACACATAACAATATGTTTGGCGTACCCTCATCCTGTCCTAGGGCAGATCATTGGTTGGTATTTCTCGCTGAGTTGATTGAGGGTTGTTAGAGTTGTTTAGGGGTGTTAAATGGATCCGTTGACCCGACAGACGTGTGTTGCATGTCGGTCTGATTCTCCGGTTGTGACCGACGCTGAAATAGCAGAGTTGTCCTTGCAAATCCCAGATTGGGAAATTTTGTTCGAGGATGGTATTCGCAAGTTGAACAGAGCATTTAAGTTCGAAGACTTTGGGCAAGCTGTATCATTTGGTAATAGGGTGGCAGCGTTAGCTGAGTCCGAGAACCATCACCCGCGTATTACTACCGAGTGGGGACGGGTCGCAGTGACATGGTGGACTCATAAGATCCGAAACTTGCACCGCAACGACTTCATAGCCGCAGCTAAGACAGATGGTCTCTATAGCGATAGCCAGTCGACAAGGGGATTTTGGACCCAGTTGCATAATCTGGGGCGCTTGGGTAAGTGGATAGAAGGACCTGTTTCGGGTTAACTCTTAATCAGTTCACCTCATAGTAGAGAAGAATTTGGTGCCACGGCTGCTAGACTTGATGGTACGTAGCATTGTTTAGATGTTGGTAGTTGCTATAAGGCCCTCTAGCTCAACTGGCAGAGCAACTGACTCTTAATCAGTAGGTTCAGGGTTCGAGTCCCTGGGGGGTCACCACCAACGAGCGAACACCTTTAACAGGTGATTCAAGACAGCGAATAATTATTCAGAATCAACAAAAAACAAAAAGTGAAGTATGAGTATTAATCGAAGCGTTAAGTGGAACAGGAAAATAGATGAACATGTCCGATTGCCCCAAGCGACAGTAGGACTTTGTAAGAACTACGGTAAGTGCCGTTCCTTTGATATGAAACTGGGTAATGGGTATTGTGTTAACTGTTGGGATAAGGGATTCGATATTCAGAAATCTAAACTGGAAGCAGAGTAAACGAAGAGATCTACCTAACGAACTACCCGATGGCTAGTGTTACATCGTCTACTCGTTGACGAATCAATGCGAGCCGGCTTAATAAGCCTAAGTGCTGGCGAATGGCAAAAATCTATAGTGGTACGGTTTCAACCGGGTCCACGAGTTGTTGAGCAACGTCCTTCTATCCGCGAGTTATCGATGGGCCGGCACCTGTAGCTGTGCGACCTATGATATTCCCAGCGGTCAAACTGTTTTTAACAGGTGACAGCAGGCCGACCAAGTGATACAGGAGATTTGAATGCCATTCAAAACGCGATTTGTGTTCTCTGTCAGTATGGACGTTCACCCTGACAAGGAAGCATTGTTCAATCGGCTATATGACGATGAGCACATCCCTGAATTGCTCAAAGTACCTGGAGTGGTTTCTGTAACAAGAACGCGACAGGAAGCGGTCTCGTTCTCTCTTGGAGGTGTTGTTGTTGAGGTTGGAAAGGACGAGCCTGTGTACACCACCTTCTATGAACTTGATAGTCCGGAGGTAGTACAAAGCACAGGTTGGACGGACGCAACCGAGGCTGGGCAGTGGGCTGATGAGGTTAGACCATACATGCATAATCGCCATTTCGTTATGCATAAAGTGACGACGGAGGAGACTCCTGGATAAGGTTGCCTTGCCTGTAAGTTGTGTTATCACCCAGAGGCCGTTAGCCACGTTGACTAGTGAGCCCCCTAACCCCTTTTGTAATAGAAATTCCGTTCTTGAGCCACTTCCGTCTGGCCTGTTTTTCTGGGTAGATTGGGGATAGGACCCTGTCGAATGCGCGCGCCGCTATGAGGATTCTCAGAATCCGACCAAAATATTTTCTCTGGTCGGAAAATTGTGTGAAAAGGCGGACGTATCGACGTTTTATGAGGATCATCCTGTCTCCCTAGTTCCGCCTAAAATTAGTCTGTACGTCAGCCGCAGCGTGGGTGTCTGAACCGGAGAGGATCCCCTTTGCCCAGTGAGCGTATGGGGCGCACACACAAGCAGTCGACTATGCGGTCGTGATTGGTAGCGTTACGTGAGAGGGTCTAAACCGATCACGGAAGATCGAATTTATTGCCTGCTTGCCTTCTGCTCCCATTCCGACGTTTTCACCCGTGTTCAAGTTGCGGTCCCATCGCGGAAAGCAGCTGCTGGTGACAGCGACCCTGATACGGTGGCCGGTAAGGAATACGTTACTGGTCGAGCCTAGATCAACCTCGAAGCGATAGATCTTTCCTGGTTTCATCAACTTAGGATTGGTCATAGATATCCTGTAACGAGCACGTAATATCCCCTCTACGAGCGGGAGCGATCGTCCATCTGGGTGTACATCACACACCCGGACAACCCAGTCTGTGTCCGGAGCGGATGAGAGAGCGAACAAAACGGCTGTGACCCGGCCTGTTGCCTCCAAATCTGTGCGGAGTGGCTCCGAGGTGTAAGTCAGGCACTGTCTTTCGATTTGTCTTTGATCGTAAGCCCCTGCTGGTGGATTCCCAGGGTAGATTAGAGCGCCTCCATGAGTTCGCACTGGATTTGCCGGATCGTAGAGATAACTATCAACCCCTTCCGTTCCATGCGGTAGCTCGGTTAGTAGGACTCCGTCGTTGAGCGATTCGGCAAACCCTGACTGACCAGCTCCGAAATAGAATGACACATTATCGACACCTCGTGGAGGCCACGTTGCGGCTGCCCTCCACTCGTTAATGCCCATCGTGAAGTACGAAACAGGCGGCTCGTCCATGACACCATTCTCTATACCCTGTACCCAGTAGTCGTACCATGGCAGGCGGAGTTCGTTA
>CAZXXH010000045.1:5462-14850 GCA_964644645.1 uncultured Dehalococcoidales bacterium | reverse complement strand
TTGGCGACATTCTTCAGTTGACTGGGACCGAATACTCGGTCGGTGCAGAGAGCATCGACGAGACAGGAGAGCCCCATGCACAACCCCAAGAACCGAAGCCCCACTGCGTTCAGAGTTGCACGTACACCTTCGCCATGGAGCGCCGGCCGGCGAGCGACCACAACATCATCGCAAAACCTGAGAAGTATGTTTATTATCGTGATAAACAGCCGTACAGTCTGCGCATACACGTTCACGGAGGCGAGATCTACGGGGAGGAGTCCGGGTGGCTGAACTACGACCTCTTTGAGAAAACGCCAGGCACAAAGGGTCCACTCTGGATGTATCGCCGACTCGTGGAAGCCGGTCAGTTCCCGGGGCACTACGATAACGATGTGACGATGTTCAACTGGCCGGGTAACGACTACCGAGACCTGCCCTTGGTGGACAAGACTCCTGAAGATCTGGCTCGGGCGCTCCAGGATGCCAAGAGAGTGAGTCTCGGGTTCGCATACTGGCTCCAGACGGAGGCGCTGGACACGCATGGCCGGGCGGGGACACCAAACATTTTTATGCGGCCGGACGTGATGGGCTCTAGCGATGGGCTGTCTAAGTATCCGTACGTTCGCGAGGCCCGGCGTATCAAAGCCCTGACCACGGTCGTGGAACAGCACGTCGCGGTCGCCCACCAGCACGGCCCACGCGCAGCACACTTCAACGACTCCGTTGGTATCGGTTGGTATCCAATAGACATCCACCAGGCGGGCGAAGGCGATGTTGGGACCAGCACTAGGACCAAGCCCTTTCAGATTCCTCTGGGATCACTAATTCCGGCCCGTACCCAAAACCTTATCGCCGCAAACAAAAATATTGGGACAACTCACATTACAAACGGCTGCTACCGCCTTCACCCGATCGAGTGGAACATAGGTGAAGTGGCGGGACTTTTAGCATCATTTTCTATTGCTCAGCGCAAGTTGCCCAGGAGCATCCAGACCAGCCCCGATCTTCTCCGTGCGTTTCAACGAAAGCTCGTGTCGGACGGTGTTCCACTTTGCTGGCTGGTAGACGTTCCAGTGTCGAGTCCAAATTTCCCCGCCGTGCAGAGGCTTGTCACGGCAGGAGGATACGGTGGCAACGAAGAAGTCCTGGAGTTCCGACCAGGATCTTCGATCGACGCCCGGGGACGGAGCCGCTGGATCGCGGACATAGGGATCAAGAATCCGGAGGACCCATCCGGACCCGGCGAGGTCAGCCGGTTGGAATTCGCAATTGCGATGGCCGAGGCAGGGCTAACCTAGTGCATACATGGCGCTGCTTCGGAAGCACACACTCTCCCACTGAGTTACGCTCGCTCGAAGCCTAGTTTATCCTCGATTTTCAGACTGCTCTATGTCTTGATTTGCTTGGCATCTGGTCGTAAGGATACCTCTAGGATAATCATGTAAATGACTGGGAATACGTCTGCAATCAGTTCCGTTTTCCAGGGGGGCGACCACCATCTCCAGGACCATCACGTGATTCACTTAAAGTCGGATTTCCTACGTAGCATCCAACTGTGTATGGATATTCTAGTGTGGCAAGGTAGTGGTATCCCAAAGTCCCATGTTTATGACCATGACACAGGTCCAAGTCATCATTGGACATTTGGACCCCACCTTGGCCCCTGTAACCATAAATAGGGAACCCATCATTTATGTAGCCAACCAGTCCAGAATGGCCGTCGTCCAGAGATTCGTTGTCGAGCCGTTCAGGTATGAAATGATAGTGGTAGTCGCTCATAGCCGGATGTCCTCCGAATTCATCTACGATCTCCCTTGCAACGGCATCTTCACCGCGTGCATCGGCTGCGTTGTAAATAATGACGCCGTTTTTTGTCACACCAATTGCTCCGAGCGAAACACAGGCTGGAGATATCGCTTCCGAGGGACTAGCGGGATAAGAAAATGACAGGCTACGTGATGATGGTATCCCTGGGTTTCGATCTATATCGGTGAGTCGATGGTAGTTCGTCATGGGCCAATCTCCAATCTTCCCATCTACGGGGAGATTATTGACATTTATTTGACGATTACTGCCTGAGACCGTCTCAACGTAGGTTCCTGGTTCGGTACTAAATGTTCCTTCCGGCAGCCATAATTTCTTCAGGAAATTCCATGTCTTTTCCGTAAAATTAATCCAAGTAATCTTGCTTTCTGTAGAACCGGGTGCGGTGGGATTCTTATCGGAACAGGAATACAGGTAGCCTTTTGCTGGTCTAGAGGTTGTGAGGAATTCATCGCCCAGTCGCAGTTCAGTACAGTCTGGTCCGTGCTCGTCATCGCAAAGTGTCGAGTTGATTGTGAATTCCGAGGACGTTACTGGTGTTTTGTCGCGTTGTCGCAAGTCTTTATCGGAGTTCTTCTTAACAACCTCAGTGCCGATTGCCTTGGGATTCGATATCGGCCTGCCTTCATCACGACAAGCCATAGGCATAAGGGTCAGTACTGATGCGACTGCGATTATCGATATGGAAGTTATTACGCCCCGGTCTCTCATTGATGGGATTACGTGCGTGAATTAGTTATTTTGTATTACAAGGCTATGTGTGGAATGACTATGTGTGATGGCCGTTCAGCATCAAGATAGACGGTATTGTCTGCGCTGACCATCTGTGTGTGCCTACCTACAGGCTCCCCGGTGTTGGGATTGACATCCAATCGAGGAAAATTGCTACTTGATATATCCACTCTGATCCGATGGTGTTTCTGGAACAGGTTACTCGTACAGGGAAGAACGATGCCGATAGGATAGATCTCTCCAGCTTCCATCATTTCCGGTCTTGTCCACGAATTTCGGTAGCGCATTCGGAGAACAGTGTCAGATAGGTTCATGGCGTAACCATTAGGGTAATCGTCGTTTGCTGGATAGACGTCTACCAACTTGGCCGTAAAATCCGTATCTGTTGCTGAAGAGGAAACCCATAGTTTGATCCTGACTTGGCCTGTGATCTCCATATCTTCTTCCAGGGGATCAGTTTGAAAACTAAGTACGTCTGGTCGATTGGCAAGCGGCCGGTACGGGGCTCCAATGCCAATCATCCACTCTGATTCAACCTGATCGATGGGGCCCCACGGCACTATCTGTCTACCATGGTTGCCATAATATTTGTCTCTATCACCAAAATCTGGCACATAATCTAGGCCTCTCTCTGGTTCGAGAATCTCGCACAAGTGGGCCATGCTGCCGCCAGCGGTCGGCACCGGATGTTTTGGGTCGAATCGGAAAGTTAACGAGTCTGTTTTTGGGGCAGGAGCCCGTTCCGTCAGTCCCAAGTCTGGTGTCATATACATTATCCGGCTTTTGGTCCGCGCGATTGGCCATTCCTGTTCTGTGCGCCAGTGTCCACCGTGGTCGAGTAAGCCGCTTGGAGTCTTGCGGCCAGAACCGCCGCCCATCACGAATATTTCGACAGGCGCATCATGGTCTACTCCGTTGATTTCACCCTTCAGCCATCGGTCAAACCAGCGTACCCTGATTTCACTGTGCTTAGGGTAGGCCCATTTGGCATCTGGGCCGAACTCGACATCACCAAGCGCAGTTGTATCTCTTCGCATCGTTCCGTGACCCCATGGCCCAATGGTCAGCCTCGAAGGCTTCTCATTGCGCGTTCTCATCGCCTCGAAATAACCGGTAGAGGCATCAATGAACGGGTCAAACCAGCCCCCTGTTATGAAGCATGGAATATCGGCATGTCTGTCCCAGTAAGGAGTTTGGTCGTTACACTCTTGAGACCACCACTCGTCGTATTCACCACGGTAGTAGTAGTTGAAAAATGTCTCTTCCAGGTGAGGCGCGGCTGAAAGAGGAATTTCGCCAGGCACGAAAGGCATTTTCTGGAGCCACTTGCTCGCATCCAGTAGCCCAACAGCCATTGATCTTACCGCGTCTTTGTTATCGCGAATCTCTTGAGCTTCAAGTGCGTGGTTATAGATTGCCGTGTACATGTGAAGCGCCATAGCACCGCCTTCCCGCGCTTCGTGCAGGTATATATTTGTAGGTCCCTGCTCTGGGCAGATTGCGGCAAGATGTGGTGGACGGTGTAGAGCGGCTTGTGTCTGGACTATGGCGCGATGTGAGCTACCTATCATTCCGACTATGTCATTGCACCAGGGCTGAGCTGCTATCCACTCCACAGTATCGTACCCATCATCACCTTCCCATGGATTGCAGGTATGGTAGTAGCGCCCATCGCCCTCGGATTTGTGGCGGGACCTCAAATCCTGAAGAATGAAGACATATCCGTTGGATGTGTAATGGGGTGGAACGCCTTCCCATTCAGAGAGAGTCTTGTTGCACGAGGTTCTAACAAGCACAGCAGGCCATGCCCCTTTTTGCCTTGCGCCATCGTCTTTAGCGGGATAATAGATGTCGGTTGCTAATCTAACCCCGTCACGCATTGGGACCATCACGTTGGACTCAAGATGGACCCCTGCGTACGGCTGGTTGTTGGACATAGCTTAAGTCTCCCCCCACATGAGTGGTACCGAAGTAGACACGCGGTCGATTGCCACAGTGTTCTAGTCTACTGGTTTATCGCCGATTTTAACTTGGGATTAAGGGGCTCATATGGCCACTATTATTAATATCCGAGGTGTTTATCTACCACGTTCAGGAGTGGCTGGCCGTTCAAGTACCGTTGTAGGTTGTCCCAAAATATGTTGAACACCCATTCTTCCAGTTCAGGCGAATTACCCGCGACATGCGGTGTAATCACCACATTCTTAAGATCCCAAAGCTCGTTTTCCGGTGGTAGTGGCTCATCGACCACCACGTCAAGGCCAGCGCCAGCGATCTCTTTTGCCTTCAAAGCAGTTACAAGAGCATTGTGATCGACCAATCTCCCGCGTGACGTAACGATAAGGTAAGCTGTCGACCGCATGAGGCCCAGTTCGGCTGCTCCTATCATTCCCGCGTTCTCAGCCGTCATCGGCACGGTTACTACTACGTAGTCAGACTGTTCGAGCAACTCACCGAGCCGGTTCGTTCCCCAGACTTCCTTCACCACTGGTGTGCCGTCAACCTCGTGTTTGTCAAGGGCCAGAACGTTCATTCCAAGTGCACTGCACAGTCGTCCTACTTCTAGGCCGGACTTGCCGAATCCAACAATGCCGACGGTTTTTGCACGGACCATTTGGACAATCGACATGCCGTACTCTTGGCCCCATCTACGTTCCTGCTGCATGTGCCAGAATTGGTCGAGACCGCGAGCGAACATCAGGATCAAGGCGACCGCATGTTCACCGATCTGCGGGGCACTTGCGCCCTTGGCGTTGGTTACAGTCACATCAGAGTTGACGATTGCCGGTGCTTGGCTGAATAGGGGTTCCATGCCAGCATCAAGTGTTTGGACCCACTTTAATTTCGCTGCCGCTTTGAATTGTTCTGTGTTTATGTATCCGAAGACGACTTCTGCGTCGACTATCTCCTTCGCGATGTCATCGGAGTTATAAACCTCAACGAACGTCACCTCTGGATAACGCTCATAAAGCTTCGGGTAGAAGGTTTTAGCCCAGTTGGCCAACAGCAAAACTTTCATCTTTAAGATCCTTTTTCCCTTGGGCTAATCGCGTGATATTGACGTTTTTGCGAAGAGTAGGATGAATGGAATAATTTGGCTGAGCACCTGCATTCCGTCCAGCGGTCCGTTTTGGGGGTTACCCCCATTCTTGGTACTCTCCGGGCAGCGTTTTTTTGGCGAACTGAAGCTGCACACCATCTGGATCGTAAAGATTCACGATACGCCGTCCCGACTGCATATTTTGAATCGGTTCCATCCGGAACTCCAGTCCGAGATATTTTCCTTCACTGAATGCGGCATCGGTATCTGCGACGTCGAATGCTATATGGTCAACCCCGGTCTTTTGCCCGTCTTGTGCCTGGTGCAACTCGATACGCACCGGTGACGTGTCATCGCCGTTGAACATAAATACCACCGTACCTTCTTCGAGTGTTCCTTCGGGGCTGAGTCCGAGCTTTCTGTAGAACTCTGTGGAGGCTGCCAGATCGGCACACACGATATCTATGAGCTCTAATCGCCTTAACTTCATTTTTTCTCTCCAACTCTAGTGGTGTATTTTCTAGAACGGTGCCATCAGCTTCACCACGACCCATTAGGATGGGAGATCGGTGGGAACTGTGGGTTCGCATGGGAAGTACCCATCGGCTTGAATTATAGTCACATATCTATGCGTAGCGTTTGGGGTATGAAGCGAGTGGGATGCCATCAGATCGCGGGTGGTTTTGTTTGTGTATTACCAAGCATCATTTGCCAAAAATAAAAAGCCTGTTTAACGAGATCCAGTGGCTTTTCTGGGGCGAACTAATCCGGTTACCTTGTCTCTCCTTTAAGTTGGCGTAAGTTGGCGAAACGGATCTCTAACCCGGAGCGGTCCCAATTATCTGCAGCACGAATATCGATAAGCGCTGGGTGAGATACCATCTCGCGTATGACGCGCGATGAACGTGACGAAGTAATCTCGAGCACCGATTCGAGCAGCGTGGTTCAGGAAATGGCGGATCCCACAGTAGTACCAGAGGTTGAACGAGGCGGCTTTCTGTCTCGATTGGGTGCGTTACGCTACCCAATGTACCGACGATTCTGGCTTGGAGCGAGTGCTGCGGTAGGGGGATTTAACCTTATTGTGCTGGCACAGGGAGTACTGGTTTTTGATCTCACTGGATCACCGCTCGACCTAGGCCTCACCGGTGCCGCAACGGCCGTTCCAACGATCCTTGTCACGTTGTTTGGAGGAGTGCTTGCAGACCGTCTAGACAAACGTCGTCTGTTAATGACTACTCAGGCTGTTCTGGCTGCGCTTTTAGCCACCCTTGCCACACTCGATGTCACTGGAGTAATCAAGGTTTGGCATGTGTACGTTATAGCGGCTCTTACGGGGTTGGTTACCGGGCTTGATTGGCCTGTACGACAGGCCATATTTACGAGGCTGATCGAATTGAGGGCGCTTGGTAGTGCGGTTGCATTGAACTCATTCCTGTGGCAAGGATCGAGGATGGTGGTTCCCACTCTCGGCGGGTTTCTTATTGCTTGGTTCGGGACGGCAATTGTGTTCTACCTTGGGAGCATTGCCTTTGTCATCATGCTATTGGTTTTGATCAGCCTTCGAGTCTCGAGTACCGTCTCGCTTAGGCCGCGTAACCCCCTGCGAGATCTTATGGAGGGCATTGACTACATTCGCAGGACGCGCTTGTTCTTCGTACTTATACCCCTGACTTTCGCGAACTACTTCTTTGGAATGACGTACATTCAATTGATGCCCGCGTACGTAGATCTCTTTGATGGCGGTCCACGAGAAATCGGATACCTTTTCACCCTCGTTGGTATAGGAGCAGTCGTTGGCACCGTACTGACGGGCAGGTTTCAGGGAGGTCGTAGGCTCGGATGGATGATCATGGGTGGCCCACTAGCTTTTGCCGCGTTCGTCACCCTTTTTGCCATGTCGCCCAGTTACCTGATGGCTGCAATTACACTCTTTGCGGCCGGGATTTTCAGTTCTGTTTTCCTGATCAGTTCAATGACTGTACTTCAAATTAAGGTGCCTGAAGAGTTGCGCGGGCGAGTTATGGGGATACATGGGATCACGTTCAGCATGATCCCGCTTGGTGGGTTTTTTGGAGGTGTTATTGCCGACATCTGGGGAGTCAGAATAGCAATCGCCGCCGGCGCGGTAGTCCTGGTCGTAATCATTGGTGTTGTGGCAGCTTATCAACAACAACTTATGCAACTAGACGGACGTAGGTCCATATGAATTGAACGGGCCGCTTTGCCAGGCAGTTGTGTCTCGTGGTCTTATTGCGAGTTTTTTATCCGGCGGCGATGCCATGTAACAACCGCAATAAGGGCTAGTGGCATCAGGATACTTAACGATCCAATAGCGGCAACCACCATCAAAGGACTGAAACCGAAGATCTCATCGATTCTATGGCTTATCCACTCCCAGAGTGTTGGGTCTATAGCTGCTGAATGGTGAGCCAGAGTTTCTGAATGGTGAGCCAGAATGTCGGAAGGGGTGGACATTGGTGCCTCTCAGTCACTTTGTGCCGGCACGACTACGACTGTTGGGCTTTGACGCACATACCGGGCCGAATACCGCTCCTCGGCTATTGACATGCTGATAGCTCCAGCAAAAAGGAGAGTTAAAAAGCCACCGATAAAAGCCGGTTGGTATGTGTTGAAAGTCGAAAATATTAGACCAAAAGCGATCACTGCGATGCCGCCTCCGAGCTGGTGCGCCATGTTAATGAGGCCGCTAAGAGTTCCCATTACTCGTACACCGTAAACGTCGGCAGCGAGTGAAGTGGTAAGCGGCACCGTTGCGAGCCACGAGGCGCCGCTAATGACAGCGAAGGTCCATAGAGCAACATTAGCGGGCAGCACGATTAGCGAGAGAAATGCCATAGCCCGCGTAAAATACACCGCCCCAAGAAGCGTTTTTCGCTTCATGCGGTCGGAGAGCCACCCAATTGTAAGCACGCTGGCGGCGTTAATTCCACTCAGAAGACCGAACGCCATGGCTGCTGTTCCAACTGAAATTGCTTCACTCTCTGCCCACCTGACATAGTGCACAGAAATGCTCGCTGTCGTGATTCCGCACACAAAGTAGCCCATGGATAGTTGCCACATGGGGCGTGAGGATAGCGAATCACGCCAACGGTCTGTGGAGAGCGGACCTTCCGGCTCGGGTTTGGGTAAGTGGCCCTCATCGCTCTCTGAATGGGGATCGCGCTCTCGATCCATTGGTCCAGGTCCACTTCTTACGACAGCGACAACGGTTGGCACACCGAGTAACAGAACCATTGCTCCCATTACTAGCCATACGGTTTGCCAACTGGTCAGGAGAAGCAGATATGCCACAAACGGTACGAGTAGCATGCCCCCTATGGACCCGCCGGAAGATACGAGGCTGATCACCATCCCGCGGCTGTGCCTGAACCACCTCGCAATTATTGTGCCGGTTGTGGCAAAGGCGGAACCTCCCGATGCAAACGATATAACAAAGCCGTAAAGAACAATGACCATGTAAACGTTTGCTGCAAGGCTCATGGCGATTATGCCTAAGCCCATGACCATCATGCTGCCGATCAGGACTGGCCGGCCTCCAAAGCGGTCAGTTAGGTAACCGAACAGCGGTTGCGACAGTCCGTTCATGAACCATCCCAAGGCTGCTGCCACTGATATTAGAGATACGGATGTTCCCAGGTCATCTTCCCACGTTTTAACGAAAACCCCGAATCCTTGACGGGAGCCTATGCCGAGAAAGGTGACGAAAAAGAGCGCAGCGCCCACATACCACCCGTAGTACGCTGAGGACAACGCGTTGGCAAGGCGACGAGGGTGAATCAAAAGGGC
>CAZXXH010000045.1:4848-5452 GCA_964644645.1 uncultured Dehalococcoidales bacterium | reverse complement strand
GCGTCTTCCCCGGTGTCTTGTTGCCGTTTTTTTGCGCTGGGGACCGCTGTTGCAATTTCTTAGGTTGGAAAGAATTCACGTTTGTTCGTTAAGGTTCCTGTTGTTTCAACCTGTGTGACTGGTCACTGTACCGATGAAAAGCGATAAGTACGAGAGGAATGCCCGCGGCAGCGACTAATCCAGCTACAGTAAAGACTTTGCTCAAGCCGTTACTGAGCGATTCCCTGGCTATCGTTAGAGCTGCGCTATATGCGCCTTCGCCCAATGTCGGATCTGCTGCAAAGGTGGCCCGAATCTCCGTCAACCGGTCTAAGGATACCAGTACCTCGGGATCTGCCAACGTCACCAAACGCCCAGACAGTTCTGTGCTAAGGCTTGCGGTGATTTGGGAAGTAAGAAGTGCACCGAGAATGGCACTGCCTGCAGCCATACCGAACATTCGGGAGAATTGCAGATTCGAGGTAACCACTCCGAGCACAGCGTTCGGCATCGCGTTTTGGACGGAAACAGTAAGGGGCATGAATGCTATTGAAAGACCTATTCCCATAATCGTGGTGGCCACACAGGCAGCGACGATTGCAGAGTATAAGCGTGATTTAAGTTT
>CAZXXH010000045.1:3603-4838 GCA_964644645.1 uncultured Dehalococcoidales bacterium | reverse complement strand
TAGAGAGGTTTCCGGCCCAAGCGTAACAAGGAAAAAAAGCACACCAGCGCTTATTGCTAGGCCTGATGATGCCAGTGCGCCGGGTTGCTTAGTGCGTGAGAGAATTGGGCCTGCGAGGTTGACTCCAAAGGCTACCCCAACGGCCATCGACATTAGGGGGAAAGCAGCCACAGTAGCACTGAGGCCTTTTACGCCTTGAACGTAGAGCGGGATAAATACGGTGACGACCATGAAACTTGAAGTGAGCGTTATCGACGCTGCCATTGCACCGCTAAATAAGCGTGAACGGAAAAGCATGAGTGGAATCAACGGGTCTTTAGCTGAGCGTTCGATCACCAAGAAAGCAATCAGTCCGACCACTGCAAACGCCATCAGAATCAGGATCGCTGGGTGAGTCCAAGCTAGGTATTGTGTGCTCAATGCGAGAGCGCTAAGTGCGGAACCTGAAAAAACACAAAATGCTGTGGCTCCCGCCCAGTCGAAACCGCTTTCCGGTCTTGAATCTTCGATTCTTGGGAAGCTTATGGCAAGGCTCAGGAAAGCTAGGCTTCCTACAGGAATATGAAGCAAAAATATCCATCGCCAGCCTAACGAATCCGATATGGCACCGCCAAGCACAGGGCCTGCTAGTCCCGATAGTGTGAATGCAGCAGTAAGGAGTCCGAACCACTTTGTACGGTCTTCCGGCCTCCACAGCGCTGCGGCGATGATCCATATACTGGCGTATACACCGGCATTGCCAAGGCCCTGTAGTACACGAAAGGTGACGAGTTGGGACATTGTTTGGGCAAGACAGGCGGCCGCTGAAGTTATCAGGAAAAATCCTACCGATACGAGTATCACTTTGCGTCTACTGTAACGGTCACACATTTTCCCAATTACAGGTACTCCAACTGCCGCTGAAAGCGAGAAGCCTGCGAAAAGCCAAGGGAACAGATGGAAGTCCCCTAAATCTATGACGATATTTTGTGCTGCGGTGGCAACGACAGTCTGGCTCAACGACACTAAAAATAGAGCGATAAATAGTCCGACCATCAAGACAAGTTTTTGCCGGTAGGGAGCATCCACCAGGGAGCGGATTACTGGAGGGGAATGTGGGTCGACTAGGCTTTTCACCATAACCAGTTTGAATGCACTCTGAGGGATTGCTGGCGGCCGGAGTTACCCGCCGCTTGAACGCGATTTATATTCATCAAGTTTTGATTTCATCCGCGGATGGTCTAGAACTTTCGGGT
>CAZXXH010000045.1:0-3593 GCA_964644645.1 uncultured Dehalococcoidales bacterium | reverse complement strand
TTTACTAGGTGGGTCGGTATTTTTCCATCAAATACCCGAAGTATGCTAGAAACTGCACTATGGCCCAGGCCGGTGAAGCACTGGTCGGTCATACATGCTGTGTGAGGTGTTAGCAGCACGTTTTCGAGGTGCATCAGTGCATCTTTCGGGTGGATAGGTTCTTGTTCGAAAACGTCCAAGGCAGCCCCACGTATTCGATTGTTTTTGAGAATTTGTGTAAGTGCCGACTGGTCGACAATCGGTCCCCTGGCGACATTTATCAGGAACGCTGTCTGCTTTAAGAGACTAAGACGGTGTTTGTCAATCATGCCCCTCGTGCTGTCATTCAGCGGGCACGTGATACAGACGAAGTCGGCCGACGCCATCAGATCATCGAGATCGACTAACTTCACGTTGAGTTCAGTCGCAGTGGATGGTTCAACATAGGGATCTGCCGCAATCAGTCGCATATCGAACGGTTTGATTAACCGGGCGACTTCACTACCTATGTTACCTAGGCCGACCAGGCCTAAAACACGTCCTTGAAGTCCTGAGCCTACTCGATCGTAACGCTCAGACCATCTACCTTCCCGGGTCATCCGGTCCTTCCACATCAGGTCCAACGACAGAGCGAGTACGAATCCGCCGGCGACACTGGCTACTGGCCGTCGAACGCCATCGGGCGTGTTAGTTACCAGTACTCCCGAACCCGTACAGGCTTCTACGTCCACGGTGTCAAGCCCAACACCGTAGCGGGCGACGATTGCTAGTCGATCAACCTGGCGTAGAGTTTCTCTGGTGACGCGCCGTCCCACGCACAGTAAAGCATCGTAACCACGGATGTGTTCGGACTTGAGTATGTTATCTCTACTTTTTATGAACTCCCAAGCTACCCCCGGTGCTTCATCTAATGGGCCCAATCCCGTGTCCGCAACGGCAAGTTCACCGTTACTGTTCAGGATGTCATCGGTTACTCCAACGCGGAACTTTTCGTGATCGTCCATGATTGTCTGCACCTATGGTCGATGTATTGGTGCTCAGGCCATGATACGTGGGTGTATGACTGTATCCCACCATCTGGACAAGAATTGGGTCATCCTCCGTTGGCGAATCACTCGCTGGACACCGTACAATCCTACTGTGTGATCCAACGGGATCTATTTGATTTATAACACTGGGGGGGCAGATGCCGATATTGAGGCGCTCTGAGCAGGCTGAGGAGCAATTGAGAGCCGGCATGAGCATGTTGCACATGACTGGCGCGTCGACGGGTTCAAAAATGCTTACCGTGAATGACTTGATTGTGGAACCGGGAGCAGACGCTCCGTACCATGTTCATCCGAACACCGAAGAGTCCATTTTTCTGGTTGATGGGGACATCGAATTTCACCTTGACGGTCATCGTTTCAACATGACGTCTGGTGACTGCGTTTTGGCTGCTCGGGGTAAGGGGCATGGTCTCAAGAACAGATCGGATAAGTCAGCCCGTCTTATAACCGTGTATCCAAATGCCAGCCCTCAGCGTGATCTCGTCGATATGCCTGAACTGATGGAAGGTCCACCCAAAACAGGAGCTTGGTTCCGTGCTGAAGCGGAACCGTTCGAATTTATGCCGGGTATCATGCGCTTTGATATGTCTGGTTCCTTTGTCGGTGCTGAATCGACATACCTGAGCGAACTTGTGTTTGCTCCTGGGGCAATAGCCACTAACCACTATCATCCGACTACAGAAGAGTCGATGTTCTGTTTGCGTGGAAAACTCCAAGTCGTGTACGGGAAAGAGGATGATATATCGATGGCACCAGGTGACATGTTCAGTTGTGAGCCTGGTACTCGCCACGGTATCTTCAACAGTTCTGATTCGAACGGAACCCTATTAGCAATACACCCTGTTACAAAGCCAGAACGGGTTGAGGTGCCGTAACAGTCCGATCGTAGAGACGTAGGGCTGTTAAACAATCCATTGCGAGGTCAGGTTCTAATTTCACCAATTCAATCTCCAACTGAAGGGTTTATCCAATGGCTGTAGTCGAGTACAAGCTTAAAGATCGCGTTGCTTACGTGACGCTGAATCGTCCCGAAAAACTTAACGCTATCAATCTGAAGATGCGTGATGCTCTTATGGAAGCTTTAAGCGCGTTCGACAAAGATGAAGGTGCATGGGTTTGCGTTGTTCAGGGAGCCGGGAGGGCTTTTTCGGTGGGTCTGGACCTTGCGGAGACTTCAGATTCATTGGGAGATCCCAGTTTCGCTGAGTCCATCGAAGAACTGTATCTATTTCTTTCCCGCATTCCGAAACCAACCGTCGCTGTGATAAATGGATACTGTCTTGCCCAGGGTGGTGGCATCGCGCTGGCTTGCGACGTCCGTATTGCTGGGGATGGTGCTGTTTTTGGCTGGCCACAGGCCAAGCGTGGTATCAGCTCGATTAGCGGTCCGGCTATGCTGGCAGCTAAGGCACCGCTCAATTTCGCACTTGAGTACCTTTACACAGGAGAGTTGATCGATGCGCAGGCAGCGTACCGGTTGAACTTGGTGAATCGAGTGGTACCCAATGCCGAGCTTGAGGTCACAGTAAGTGAGTTGTTAGGCAAGATAGCTGCGAACGCCCCACTCCCTCTTAGCCTGATGAAGCAGGCTGCTGTATCAGGTCAAGGCCAGCCACTTGAGGCCAGGGTAAATCTAGCCAGCAAATTCTTTCAACGCACGTTGCGAACCGACGACGCACGTGAGGGTCTAGCCGCGTTCATAGAAAAACGTACCCCGTTATTTCGTGGCCGTTAGGCAATCCTGTAGAGAGTGGTTGAAATAGCCTCGAACACAGCAAGCCATATGTGGAACCGTGACTTGGGACCAGACAAATTTTCGCACCGCAAAGGTTTTTGAATGACGACTATAGAAAGTCTGGCAGCATTGCGGGAGCGACAGAACAGCAGGCTACCTCTCATGCTGTCGCTCTGTGAAACAGCACATCCTTATTATTCAAAATTATTTAGTCAACTAGGTGTCACGGCGGCTGACTTTAACTCCGTAGAGGATCTGGAACGGTTACCCACGTTGTCCAAACGGGTTTACATGAATGACCCTGAGGCCTTTCGTTTGCAGCCGACAGAGAGGCAGCAGTTGACCCTAGAAGAGACCACACTTGCCGACGTCATTTATACAGCGGGTTCTACGGGTCGCCCTACTCCCTTCTACGACACAGTACACGATCGTTTGGCCCGTATTGCCCACATTCGGCGAGCAGCAGAAATTGCAGGCGTCACTAGATCCGACACGGTAATGAATCTGTTTCCACTTAGCGCTGTTCCACACCAGGGTTTCTTAAGCGCAATGTGGGGTGCTACAGCGATTGGAGCGAAGTTGCTTTCGGGTCTGACTGGCCGTAGTTATCAGTCTTTTGACGTTCATCGGCGGATGGATGATGTAGTGGGGATGATTGAGCGCGAGCGAGTGACGGTTCTGTGGGGGATCACGGCATATGTACGTCGCATAGTCGTCCGAGCGGACGAACTAGGGGCCGATTTCGGTTCAGTGCGGCTCGCTCTCATGATGGGCGAACCCTGCCCAGCACCGATGCGACAGGACGTACGGTCTAGACTTGAGGCACTAGG
>CAZXXH010000044.1:9918-15086 GCA_964644645.1 uncultured Dehalococcoidales bacterium | reverse complement strand
AAACCGTTACCAGATGGCACGTACACAGTCGCAAGGCGGAACCTGTCTTCAGTGGACGGTCACCACGTGCGTGGATCGTTTGTCTTTTCTGTAGGCCAGCTCACTGCAGTCGCAACCCCAGTGACCGGACAGCCATTACTTCAGACAAAGGTTGACCCTGTCGTCAGGTGGCTAATTCTCCTCGGAGGCATGCTTGTCGTTGGCGGTCTCATTTTTGATCTCTTGGTCCTGATACCGTCGATGGCGTATTTCAGCAGTCGATCAGAAGTGCTTTTAAACCACAAGTTGCGATCGACGATATGGGCGATCACAGTCGGTGGAACTGTCTTGCTCCTGTCGTCGTCGTTATTACAGATGGTGATGCAAGCCTCTGTCACCTATGATGAGCCTTGGTACAACTCGCTTGGCGGGTCTATCGACTTAGCGACTGGATCTTCTTGGGGTGCTCTGTGGCTGTACCGCGTTATGTTGACAATAGGGGTGCTGGTTGTGCTATCGGTAGCTGCACGCACCGATAGCAGTGTGTCGTCGCCGATTTTTCCTGCGTTGGTGGGGGGCTTGGTGTTGAGTTTGGGATCCCTGTTGACCCTTAGTCTCTCAAGTCATGGCGCAGCCGCTCCTGGGTTTCGTTTCCAAGGAGTCTTCTCCGACTTTCTCCACCTAATAGCCGCTGCGATTTGGATCGGCGGCTTGGTACACCTGGCAGTCGCTGCATGGTTATCTACGCGCTCACCATTAGCATCGGGAATGCCGATACTGGATAAGATGGTTAGGCGTTTTTCTTTACCTGCTCTGACATCTGCCGGCATTCTTGCCGTGACGGGCCTTTTCAACGGATGGATTGAGGTAAATACCTTTACTGCTATCACTACCCCGTACGGTTGGGTGCTGGTGACGAAGCTGGCACTGATTCTCCCGCTGGTAGCCCTTGGTGCGGTGAACCATTTTTGGATCAGGTCTCGTCTGCGCTCAAGCGAGCGGGCGGGTATGCAGTTCCGATGGCTGGTATCCGCGGAGGTTGCTATTGGCGCAATGGTGCTGCTAGCAGTGGGTTGGCTAACTAGTATGGAGCCAGCCCGGCAGACTGCTCAGCGAACCGGAGTATATGTCTCAGATGGTATCCAATTCGAGGATCGTAGTGATACCACGATCGTAAAACTGAGACTGTTGCCGGGAGTAGTAGGTCAAAATCGGTTGGAATTGCAGATATATGGTGAGAGCGGTAGGCCGGTAGAAAATGCCACAGATGTGCAATTGACGCTCCGGTTTATGGATGCTGATTTATCCGAAAACAGGATTTTGGCTATCCATCAGGGTGGTGGATTGTACGTGGTAGATGACGTATTTCTCAGTATCGCTGGCGAGTGGCAAACCGAAATTTTGGTGATGCGGCCAGACGCATTTGACACACGAACAGCTTTTCGATTCGAGGCGCGCTCAGGGGCATCAGGATCTGTAACTGTATACCTGCCGCGACATTCTGGCAGGCTACTCGTTGGAGGCCTGATAGCCGTAATAGGTATGATTATGTTGTTAGTCGGGGTTAGCCTCGGTGGTTGGTGGACTCGACCGGGGGTGGCTACCATGCTGCCTGGTGTTGTCGGGTTAGTGAGTGGGATGGCTCTTATTGGTCTAGTCGTACTTTTGCCGGGTGAGGATGACAGTTCGCGTAACCCATTCCCGCCAACAAGTGATTCTATCGCCATCGGTAAGGCTGCATATGTTTCCAATTGCATGCTATGTCACGGCATAAGTGGACGTGGGGATGGGCCTGTATCTATTAGCCTCGACCCTAAGCCGTCCGATCTCTTAATACATGTCCCACTCCATCCGGAACGAGATCTTTACCGATTCATTAGTGACGGAATTCCTGATTCTGCAATGAAGCCTATGCAGGGCACTCTCACAGATGAAGAAATTTGGCACCTCGTTAATTACATACAGGCACTTGATTAGTGCCTGCGTCTTAATGGCGCGTGCTTGTTGTCCTATCCGGTACGGGAGATGAGGGCGTCTGGACCAGCGATGCCCTCGGCCCGCAATGACTGAATCTGAGCCTGAGAATACCCTGCGAACTCTAAGATCTCATCTGTGTGTTCTCCGAGAAGCGGAGAAGATTTTTCTATGGCCCCCGGCGTTGCGCTGAGCTTGGCCACAATCCCGATATTGCGAACAATCCCTGCAGTCTTATGTTCCAATTGGACATCCATGTTCCTTGCTTGGATTTGTTCGTTCGACCACACTTCCTCCATATCAAGAATAGGCCCAGCAGGGACACCTGCGTCCTCAAGTATGTTCATCCAGTAGCTTCTGGGATGCTGCACAAATGTGATCTCTAACGCTTTGTTCAATTCCGTCTTCGCACCGAGTCTACTGGGATTGTCCTTGAATCGGTTGTCCGCGAGAAGATCTTCTCTCCCGATGGCTCGAACGAGTCGTTCCCAGTTCGCTTGGTTGGGAGCACCTATGTTGAGATAACCATCAGCCGTCCTGATTGCTTGGTACGGGGCAGATAGCCGATGAGTTGATCCTAGAGGTCCTGGGATATCACCTGTGGCGAAGTAACCGGAACTTTCCCAAACGCTGTAGGATAATGCCGATTCGAGTAGCGATACTTCTATGTGCTGGCCTTCACCCGTTTTTAATCGGTGAATATAGGCGGTCAGTATTCCGGAAAGTGCGAACATCCCTGCGTTAAGATCTGCTAACGGGACCCCAACTTTGACAGGTGGGGAGTCAGGCATGCCGTTGAAACTCATAATGCCGCTCATTCCCTGTGCGATGAGATCAAATCCGGCTCGCTTGGCGTATGGCCCGGTACGGCCAAAACCCGATATGGAGCAATATATTAGCGACGGGGTAAGGTGGTTCACGTCGTCGTATCCCAGGCCTAGCCGAGCCATTGTTCCCGGACGGTAGTTTTCTTTTAACACGTCTGCCTTTTTTGCCAACCGTATAAAGGCATCTTTGCCGCTCTCAGCCCTAAAATTGAGGACGATGCTGCGCTTGTTCCGGTTCAGTTGTATAAAACCTGCCGACTCGCCAGCTATGAATGGAGGTCCCATACGCCTAGTGTCGTCACCCCCTCCAGGTTTTTCCACCTTGATGATGTTTGCACCCATATCCGAGAGGTGCATTGAGCAAAATGGACCTGCCAAGATCTGGCTGCAGTCCAATACCGTTACGCCATCAAGGGCTTGCTTCCCCGGCATAATGACTCCATTTTGGCTAATGAGTTAACAGATCGCTGCGTCCAGGTTCGGCTAGCATACGCGAAGGTTATGTTAACAAGGCGACTGTTCATCGATGAAGCGTTTGCTTACGTAGCCTTGTTGATTCACCTGTTCAAAAGTTGACCTGAGCCGAAAAAAGGAACCTATTTATGGACAATATGTTCGATCTCACTGGAAAAGTTGCAATGGTTACCGGAGGTAATGGCGGTATTGGCAAGGGGATCTCAATAGGTTTGGCAAGGGCTGGTGCTACGGTTGCTGTGGCGGCATGTGATGAACCCAAAACTACGGCCGCCGTTAGTGAAATTACTGCCCTAGGTGTTCGTTCAGTCGGTTTTAAATGTGATGTGTCCGACCGCAAATCCGTAGCAGCCACTGTGGAGGCCATAGCGTCCGAGTTGGGCGGACTCGACATCTTGGTAAATAACGCCGGTATCACTATCCGTTCGGATGGGCCAGAGGACCTTTCGCCGGATGCTTGGGACGAGGTGATCGGTGTAAATCTCACTGGTGTCTACAATTGTTCTACACTCGCATACCCTGAAATGATTAATCGCGGCGGCGGCAAGATCATCAACATAGGCTCTATGATGTCCATATTCGGTAGCGGTTATGCTTCCGCATACTCGGCGAGCAAGGGTGGTGTTGTGCAGTACACGAAGAGTTGCGCTGTGGGTTGGGCGCAGGACAACATTCAGGTTAATGTGATCCTTCCAGGCTGGATTGCTACCGATATGACGCGCGGGTTTTTGGAACGCTTTCCAGATCGTTATGACACGATAACTAACCGAACACCTGCCGGGAGGTGGGGACAAACTCACGAGTTGGCGGGAACAGCGGTTTTTCTCGCATCCGGAGCATCCGATTTTGTGACTGGCACGTCAATCGCTGTGGATGGCGGTTATTCAGCATGGTAGCAATCACCTTTCGTGTAATTTTCAATTAAAGTATGGAAAACTCGGAGCAACTGCGTGGGACTCTACCTATTCCTAATCCTGCCCAAACGTAAAGAGCAGATGAGTTATTTCAAGTAGACAGCAAGTAGGAGCTTATTAATGCCCGTCCGCATCGGGTTTGCTCAGCAACGTCGCCAACTCCTCGAAGCTGAGTTGGCGCGGGTAACATCAGAAATCAGTAACTACGGCATAGAGAGGGCTTTTCTTACCGGGGAATTTGCACTCGGAAAGGTTATGCCATCTACTGAACTAGAATTGGTTATCGTTCAGCGTACGGATCGCCCATTCGTAGAACGGTCTGACTTTTTTTCTTCACATCTTTCTCAGCGTATCGGGATGCATACCTACGTTTACACGCCCGATGAATTCGAACAATGTGCGCAATCGAATCCGGTGATCCGACGTGCTCTCTCTATTGGGGAGGAAATTTTCAGTGTCTGACAATAGCCGTTTTCAGCAGGCAGAGTCTGCCAGGTGGCTTACACAGGCCAGTCACGACATCGGAAGTGCTGAGTATCTCACCTCGGGCGGACGCTATGCCGTAGCTTGCTTCATGGCTCAACAGGCTGCAGAGAAGGCTGTGTCGGCTTACCTGTATGCTCGAGGAGCCGAGGATGTTTGGGGCCACGCCATGGCGGACCTTTGTGAGGACGCTAAAGCATTCGAGCCATCGTTCGAGTTGATTAAACCAGCGGCTATTTTACTTGATAAGCACTATTTGATGACCCGCTACCCGTCGGCTCTTCCAGGCGGCACTCCGGCCGATGCTTACGATAAACAGGAAGCGGACCGCGCTGTCGAAATAGCACGTGAAATTCTCCAATTCACCGCAGAACGAATCAAAGAAATATTTGGCTCAGCCTAGCTTCATTGGGAGAGGCTCAAGTCGGGTAACTATGGGCAGCAGCGCTCCCTAGGTGTCAACTGGTTTTTTGACAACTTCGCATTTGTGGATTGCGTCGATCTCTTTCTGTCCCGG
>CAZXXH010000044.1:0-9818 GCA_964644645.1 uncultured Dehalococcoidales bacterium | reverse complement strand
GTACTCTTGTTTGTCTAGATCACTCTTTGCTTCTGATTTTTTCCCGTTAGTTGGCAAGATGGCGGTGTCTGGTTTTTTGACAACTTCGCATTTGTGGATTGCGTCGATCTCTTTCTGTCCCGGTTTGGTGTCATGGCGCATGAGTTCGTTCCAACGATCCTGTCCCAGTTCGCGTAGCAGGCATTCGACTGGCTCGTTATCGAAGGACAGGCGGACAATACGCAGCAAGCTGGACGGGAATTTGTCCTTGCATGCCAGCATTACGAATATGACATCCACGGGTGGAGTGTTGCGATAATAAAACTTTTGTACCAGGTCATTTCTGTCTAGCTCTGGGGCATGTTGATTTAGGCATGGCATAACTGGAGCTAGTTCTCTCGTGATTCCCCGAAGCCGGTTGTCCATGTCTTTGGTTTTGGCCTGCCGCAGTTGTTCTTCGATAGAAGGTCCAGAAGGTCCTTCGTTCGTTGAAATGTACTCTTGTTTGTCTAGATCACTCTTTGCTTCTGATTTTTTCCCGTTAGTTGGCTCTGCCCATGTGAACGCCCTTAGCAATTCATCCCCGTCGATACCACATGCTAGAACGGCTGCTATCTCCACTGTGCCAACTTGTTGACGACCTTGAACTATCGCGTCAATTCGTGGTGCGCCCAATGTTGATAACAGGCAGTCGAACTGTACGGCGTCGAAAGGTAAATTCAATGGCGCAAGCAGGTTAGCGGCAATGGCTGGATCTTCGCTCTCTAGCGCACATTCGAACATCACAAGGAAGTCCCCAATTGCAGGGACTTCGCCGTTACCCGCGGCGTTAATAAGCCCACGAGCTCTATCTGGAGAGAGACGCTGGAGCACACAAGGCGCGATCTCCAGAACAACGTCCTCGAACAACTTGACCGTTTCTGGGGATGGTTTATCAGGGAATTTGCCTGAGATCTCTATTTTTCTTTGAGGCTGCTCGCTTTTGTTGTTGTCGGGATTCGGCTTCAGGCCAGACGAGCCCTGTTGTTGTTTCCGAAAGGGGCGGCCACTATCGTCATCAGTTATGGGAAGCAAACTGGCCAGGACCTCGATCGGCAGTTCACATTTACGTGTTGCTTCCAGAGTCACATTGGGGAACTTACCCCCCGCCATCAACGTTTCAGCTAGCATTGCCAATCCAATCGTCCCAAGTTCGTCGAGGAAGCATTCAAGCTCGTTGAGAACAGCATACGAACTGTTTTTATGTTCCGTGCGTTCGAGCATTGCGCGTTCATTGGGTTGAAGGCAGAAGAGTGCGGGCGTCAATCCCAGAGCGGCTCCAATTTCCTCGTTTAGACTTAGTTCTGGTTCGATTTGGGTAATCTTTTGATGCTCTGCGTCGAATCCAATGAACCGTCGCATTAAGCTCGAGACATCTGCCGCGGCTATCCGATCAGACATGCACGACACAGTTTTGGGGCTTAGCTCAATAGACATGTCGTTAACTATCGCGACTGCGACCAGACGAGCGACTTCATTGTCACTGACGCATCTGACCCAGCTATTGAGATCGTTATCTGTCCAGGGGAAGTCTTTTGGTTCAAAGCCTGAGGACAGTTTGTCTGCGACGCATGAGATCGTTTCATGGCTTAGGTCGATTTCAGAAAGAGCGGACGTATTAAGTGCGGCTGCAGTTAATACTGCAAGGGTGTCTAAGCTCAGGCAGCCTCGCATAAGTTCAAGTTGGTCTTTGGAAAGATCTTGAATTGCCGGAAAGGATTCCAGAGAGCTCTTCCCATTGATGACGTTCACGACTTTCTGTTCACCCAGCAGACGCCCAAAACAGTCCTGCTCATTCTTGGATACGGACCTTATGAGCTCGGTAATATGGGAGTTGGGTTCGATGGGGATAGGGTCAGTCGTCCGGCCAGAAACCTTCGCAGCGGCCTCAGGGGTAGGACTAGGCACCGGGACGGCTGTTGGAGTCTGTTCAAAGAAAACACACGCCGTAATGGCTATCACTAACGACGCGATCAAGATGGTTAAGAATCTTGTGGAGGTGTGGAAATTCACGAGGATCCTTCCAGAATCTACTGAAATGTGGCGAGGTAAATTCTATCAACTAACTTTTGTGTTGGAATTGCCATGGGTATATCATCACTGAACTATGCTCCATCAAACACCTCGTTTTTTTTGGCCACTCCTATTGTTAACACTGGTTGTTGCTCTTACGGTCGCGTGCTCGACTCTTAGTTCGGATGCCACACCTGCGACGGCCACACCCCCACCCCCACCTCAACCGGCGGTAGTTGAGCGGGCAGCACGAGATTTAGAGTCGGGTGGGATCGAGATTGAATGTACAGTCAGAAACGATGGTAGTAGCGGAAACATTGAGGTAGCTGTCACGGTTGACTCGGAGGACGGGTACTGGAAAGAGAGCGAAGCCGTCTGGATAGAGAAAGATCGTGAAAGTAAAGTGGCCAAAGCTTTCCCGGAGGTATCGAGCGGACTGGAAAGTCGTAGGCTGCAATACACGTGCAGTGCAAAAGGGCTCCCAGACTGAACCAACGCTTTTCCAGCGAGGAACGGGGGTCCTTATCGTGGAGCGGGCAAGAAAGATGGCCGCATCAAGGGAACTCTCTTTAACCCATTGTCCAGCTCTAACCTAACGGCTAGGAATCACTATGGAACGTCAATTACATCTGAATTTATTCATTGATAACCGGGGTCACCATGAGGCTGCATGGCGACATCCTGATGCATCGCACCTGCCATTAACTGATATCCGATATCTGCAAGGACTTGCGCAACGAGCTGAAGAAGGATTGTTCGATTCCATTTTTGTTGCAGATTCACTCACACATAAAGGTGGCGGTGCACAGCTAAGCCTAGAACCTCTGACAGCTTTAGGTGCGGTTGCGGTTTCAACAAAAACAATTGGACTGATAGCGACGGCTTCAACTACATATACCGAGCCCTTCAATCTGGTTAGACAATTCGCGTCTCTAGATCACATCAGTAATGGGCGGATCGGCTGGAATATTGTTACGTCGTGGCATGCACCTGCCGCCCGAAATTTTGGCTATGAAGACCAAATGAGTCACGCGGACCGATATGCGCGAGCAGACGAATTTATGGAAGTTGCCAGAGGTCTATGGGACAGCTGGTCCGATAACGCTATTGCTGATGATAGGGAAAGTGGTCAATATCTGTACGAAGATCGTATTCGTCCCATTGATCATAAGGGAGAGTACTACACTGTCGCCGGGCCATTAAATGTCCCTCGTGGTCCACAGGGACGGCCAGTACTTATTCAAGCCGGATCATCTGATGCTGGGCGCCGTTTCGCAGCTCAGCACGCCGAGGCTGTTTTCACTGCACACATGCAAAAATCAACAGCCAAAGCATTCTACAGTGACCTAAAATCACTAGTGAAAAAGCGTGGGCGTGAAGAAAATCAATGTTTGATACTGCCTGGCCTCAGTCCAGTGATTGGATCGACTGAAGCAGAGGCAAAACGTTTTAGCGAAGATTTAAATGATCTCAGCGATATTAACGAGGGGTTGGCAGGACTTTCAGCGAGATTTGATGGCGCAGATTTTTCGCATCTTCCGCTGGATACGCCACTCTCGCCAGAAGACTTTCCAGATCCATCTACAGTTCAAGCTGCACGAAGCCGAACAGAAGTCATCATTGGAGTTGTACGAACTGAAGGACTAACAATGCGGCAACTACTAGCTAAAATGGCTGTCGCACGGGGGCATTACGTTGTTTCAGACACGCCCGAACATATTGCGGATTTAATTGAAGATTGGTTCACTGATGGTGTAGCCGATGGGATCAATCTAATGCCACCTGTTTTACCCAAAATGTTGGATGTTTTTATTGATGAAGTAGTCCCTCTACTCCAAAAGAAAGGTATCTTTCGAACGGATTATCATGGGGATACGTTGCGCGAGCACTATGGATTAAAGAGGCCAGACAATATTTTTTGATCAGCTCCATTTAGTCGTATCACTTTAGAAGCGGGAGCTTTGCTGCGCCTTCAGGGGCGTTCCACAAATAGGATTTAAGTTTGGAGCCCCTGGCGGGAATCGAACCCGCGACCCACGGTTTAGGAAACCGTTGCTCTATCCTCTGAGCTACAGGGGCCTTATGGCTGAATTCAAACCGAAGCAAACCCGTCAAGTGGCACGCTAAATGGGTTGTTCTGTTGGGCCAGTGGCATTCCATTTCAAGCCGGACGCCATATGAGTGTAAATGTTAACCGTAGCGCCTCGCCACCAAAATGATGACGAAGTACCAAGTAGTGTCCAGCATATGTACGTGTTTTATAGCTCGGTTGTGGTTAATCATAGACGCCATCCCAGCTGTCGTGGACATTGTGGAGGTATAAGCAGTGTGAGTCCGGTATTACACGATGCGACAGATAATGTGCCAAAGTGCGAAAGAGGTTAGAGAACACATGCTTCATACTTTCAGCGAAAAGCCCCCCCCGCGGTTTGGCGTGACAATACAATGTGTGACTTTGCGTGAGAAACATAAACGGTCACTAACCCATGCATCCTGGAGGAGCCTCTGGGTTTCATTCATAATGATCGATCACTGTTGCGTTGGTACGAGTCAACAGGCGGCTAGTTCCATTCGTTGTAACGGGTACTTGTGCCCAAGGAAGATAAACGCACGATGGTTTTGTTAATTAACAACTATTCTTTTGTGGTTCTTGGGTTGCTACTTCTGATGGTTGTCGCATCATTGACTTGGAGATTCGTTGGCGCTCAGTGGGCTGTTGCTACTGTAGCGGTTACTTTCACATCCCTCTTAGCCTTCCAGCTAATGGCGAGTACTCGTATAGACACGGTTTCAGATATTGAAGAGTTCGACAATGCACTGGTAAATGGGAAACCTGTGTTCCTTGAGATGTATTCCAATTTCAGAATCGCTTGCATGCTGGCCAAGTCTGACGTCGACAGACTAGAATTAGAGTAACGGGAAAATTATCTAGATATCAGGCTTGATGTGACTTCAAATGTAGGACAGCGTATACGCCAACGATATCGCGGGGGTGTGGTGCCTACGTTTATCGTTTTCGACATCGGCGGAAACGAGGTCTGGAGGCATAGTGGTAGTGTGCCTAAACTAGAAACTATCTTGCGTCTAGACTTTTAGTACAGGCATGTTCGGGGCACTGTCCCCGGTTGATTAGCAATCGGTCGGTGTACGGTTAATGTTCAAAGAGGTTGAACCGGTGAGCAGACGAACATATGACGCCAATCACAATTAGAACATACTGCTATCAGACGACATCGAAACGAGTGAATCAACAATACGTCTTGATGCAAACAGGATGGGGTGTGGTGGAGACGGGGGGGCTCGAACCCCCAACCTCGGCATTGCGAACGCCGCGCTCTCCCAGTTGAGCTACGTCCCCCCAAAAGACTTAAGAAGTGTCCTCCTCGGTTCAGGACTTCCCATTTGGGCGACGGGCCAGACTAACAATCTGCGAAGTCTAGTGTCAACGTGAATGCATATCACTGTTTACGTGGCTACTGATTGACGATCTCTCGTTGCTGCTGTGTAAACAGGTACGTATGTTGAATGGTGCGCTTTGATGTCAGCTTACGTAGAAGCCAGTTCGAATTTTGGTGCCGTGAGCGGCGGTACCAAGAGGTCCGACTAGTTAGGGGCAAATTTCCAGAATGGTTCCCGCTGTCGCACTTTGTCTATTACTGATTCATCAAATGGCTCGAGTTCGAAACCCTCAGGTTGGAGTGGTCGGTCGATCCAGCCAATCCGACGTATCACGTCAACGTGAGAGTAGTACGCTATATAAACCATTTCCAGTAGAGTGCCGAATTCATTCGGTAGTATTGATTCAATGTCCCGAATGATCTTATCAATCGATTCACCTGACAAACCTAGTAATCCTCCAGATGCCCGAACATTGGAGTCAAGTGAGATGGCATCAAGTATCGTTGTGAGGCTGCGCCTGCACCGCGGAGCCTTGCTGGCCATATTAGCGACCTCGTCCACAAAATAATTCACGCCAGCGTCAGGCTGATCGTCTACGGATGGCACCAACCTTTGCATTATGGTTTGGAGATTTGTACGCTCAGAACCCGTGAGCCTACGGTTCTGCACAGGGCGTGTATGTGTGTGTCTTACGGATCGTCTTTTTTTCACGACCGCAAGTCCGTCCGATGATTGAGTATGTAATCTGCCGTTCTCAAGGCTAGCGCTTGTATGGTTGGCGTGGGGTTTACGGCACCAGCAGTGACAAATGCACTGCCGTCAATTACAAACAAGTTGTCGACGTCATGTGTTTGCCCCCATGGGTTGAGCACAGATCGATTTGGATCCTCGCCCAGTCGTGCTGTGCCCATCAAGTGCCATCCGGCATTTGCTAACAACGGGTTCTCCAAAATGGTGTGGGCTCCTGCTCGTTCGAGCACACGCTTCGCCATACGTAGCCCGTGATCAAGGATTTTTCGAGAATTACGGCTAACTTTGTACCTGATCTGCGGTGCTGCAATGTTGTCGGAGTCCGTGAGAACATTGTCCAATACCACCTCATTTTGTTCGTCAGGCAGGTCTTCCCCCAAAATTACGATCCCTGCAGTTTTACCGAATCGGAGCGCAAACTCTTTATGGTGCTCGGGCCCCCACGGCACCCTTCCTGGCACGCCATCCAGACCTATGGCTGTAGCGGCTGGTCCGGAACCGCGGATCATCTGCAGCATGTATCCACGAGCAAAGTCACGCTTCGGATCTGTTTCATAGAATTCTTGGCTCATGAGAATGCTGCCCAGGGGGCCGCGGTAGGATTGGAGATCGTTCTCGAAGAATCCAGTGGCCATGGCGCAAGGGTGAAACATTAAATTCTTTCCCAATAGACCACTGGAATTCGCTAATCCATCTGGATGGGCATCAGATGTTGACAGGAGCATGAGTCTAGGAGTGCCAATTCCGTTGCATGCTAATACTACGGAATTGGCCGGTTGGTGGCGTTTTCTACCGTAACGATCAAAATAGGAGGCTCCAGTCACTCGCCCATCATCCCCGGTCGTGATCTCAAAAACTCGTGCTCTAGACCGTAGCTTGACACCATTCTCTATAGCGATCGGCCAATAAGTCACATCGGTGCTGGCTTTTGCCCGTTGCCTGCAGCCTAGACCCAAGGGGCCGCAATAGTTACAAGCACCTCTATCCTTTCCATACGGTTCTGAATTGATGTAGCTGTCAGAAGGCCACCAGTGCCATCCTAGACTGTCGAAAGCGTTGGCCAAAAGCAATCCATCTTGTCCGAGTGGCAGCGGAGGCATTTGTCTCGGCTCACGGGGTGGATTTGCGGGGTCGCCTGCAATACCTGCGCAGCCCATCATTTTGTCGTTAAGGTCATAGAAGGGTTCAAGGTCCTCATAGCTCAATGGCCAGTCGTCTGCTACACCATATAGGGAGTGGACTCGAAAGTCAGATGGGTGAAAGCGCGGGGAGAGAGCGGTCCAATGGCTTGTGCTTCCGCCCACAGCGTTGAACTTGAACGGTGATATCGGCGATTCTTCGTTGTTTACCGGGTAATCTTCACGGCGTTGTCGGATGTTGGGGTTGAAGCTCCAATTTGTGGCTGCCTGATATTCCCAGTCACGGGAGGTGGTTGGATACTTGGCCGGGTCCATCCAATATCCCTGTTCGAGACAGACAACATTGAATCCGTTTTGGCTCAAGCTCCATGAGAAGGCGGCACCAGATGCTCCAGCCCCGATAACTAAAACATCTGCGGCTTGTTCATAATTTGACAACTTGTGGTCCGGTAGTGTTTCTGGTCGAATTTGAATTGCAGTTGGGGACACTGCGGCGGGTAGCGTAACAGTAGGTCGATGTACTTGCCAGAGCCGAGTTCAGTTCGTCTAAACTGAATGAACTCTACTCGCCTGTCGAAGTTGATCGGTGATCGCGCCAGTGATCAATAGTGAAGTCGTACAATGCCCCACATGCTAAAAGGGGCCCTTATTTCGCTGCTCATCATGATAGCAGCGGTGCCGATTCCGATCGTACATTTTGTGGCTGTCCCCGTAAGCCCCTTCGTAGCTGGCTATATTGGGGGCGGAATCGCACAAGCGGCAGAGAATCGGATCATATGGTTCGGCCTCCTGGTCGCAGGTTTAATGACGATCCCTGCCGCTGTTGCAGCCCTACTGGTGCTGTTTACTGATTTCGGCGGCGTCATCATGGTATTTTTTGCTCTTGCAATTGTGCCCTATTCCTGGTTTGGGGTTACGGTTGGAGCTCTTATCAGCTACGCGGTTAGACAAAATCGTGATCGAACCGAAGTTGTGGATCGAACGGATCTAAATACGCTTTGACACCTGTGGCACAGAATAGTGTCATGAACGTCGTTGTACTTGGGGTAAGGCCGTGCGAATAGGCTTAGGCGTCGGATTGTCGACTGTAGACCAATGTTCACTGTCCGACTTGGTAGAGTTAATCGCCTTTGCGGAACAATCGCGATTCGATGCGGTTTGGGTACCTCACATAAGTGGTTACGATGCATTGACCATTATCGGTTTGGCTGGTCGATCTACTCAACGGATCGAGATGGTTACAGGAGTGCTGCCGGTCCATTCACGCCACCCATTGCTTATGGCTCAGCAAGCACTAACAGTGCATGAGGCTTGTGGTGGTCGTCTGACACTGGGCATTGGAGTAGCACATCCTGAGACGGTGTCCGCCCAGTGGGGCCTCTCATATGAGAAACCAGCTCGCTACATGAGGGAGTACCTTGAAGTACTTATGCCTCTCGTACGTGGGGAAAAAGTGCTATACGAGGGCGAGGTTTTTAGAGTTCGTTCAGCGCTCACTTTATCGCCAGTGGAACCATTGAATATCATGCTCGCTGCACTGGCTCCCCACATGTTGCATCTCGCTGGTAGTAGGACAGATGGCACCATAACGTGGGTTGCTGGACCCCGAACCTTACAGACCCACATAGTACCTCGCATTAAAGATGCCGCTGTTAGAGCGGGCAAACCACCACCACGTGTTTGTGTTGGTTTGCCCGTTACTGTCACTGACGATGTATGTGAGGCACGAGAAGTGATCGACTCTAGTTTGGGTCGATACGCCACACTAGTGAACTATCGCAGGGTACTGGACATTGAGGGTGCTGTAAGTCCGGCAGAAGTGGCGATTATCGGTAACGAATCACAGGTTGAGTACCAATTGCGCCAATTGTCGGCGTCAGGCGCGACGGATTTTTTTGGTGCTGTCGTACCATCTGGATCATGCCCACAGGCTTCGGTTCAACGTACGCAGGAGTTGCTAGCTGCGCTTGTCGGCAAAATAGATTAGGGATAATTAAATCGTCTCAGCTGTGTTTGAGACTAATAGACAGCGGGTTTTATGGTGTTTTAGATGCGAAGTCTACGAAAATTGGACTCGACCAAGCCATCTCGAGGTCAGCTTGCCGCACACGGATCCAATATGGATTCACCCCTGCGGTTGGTCCGTGATCGGTAAACGAGAAACTGGCGGATGCTGCCCCAGGAGCCCGGTCTATTGATACGTCTATACGTCGGTTTAGGACGCCTAGATTTAGAGATCGAGTTGCCGATTCCAAGCCTTCTACGTTAACTACCATTGCACCGCCTTCCGCTTCGGCCTTTGACATTCGCCGTGGTCCTTGTCCCTCACTGCCATGTCCCCCATACAATGGCCCCGAAATAGTTTGGCTTGATGCAGAAATGTGGAGCCGTGCTTTATGCGTGGGCTTTCCTAGTTCAACGACCAATCCCATAGGGTATCCTCTTCCCCAAGCGTGCCATTCCAGAGTGTCGCTGGTTTGATCGACGATTTGGGAGCGG
>CAZXXH010000043.1:9066-15203 GCA_964644645.1 uncultured Dehalococcoidales bacterium | reverse complement strand
CAGTCGGCGTCCGTCTCTGGTGTTGAAGTAGTAGGAATTAAGCACGGCGGCGCAGCGCCCTTTCCGGGGGCTGCGCCGCTTGTGCGTTTCACTGCCTAGCAAGTCAACAACAATTTAGTTGTTCGAGAATTTCTATTCAGTGTCTATAGAGACTGGAGAGACTAAGAAACACATGATGGTGTGGGAAATACCTAACAAGTTCTTTCTTCCCGCGGTCCACATCCAGGAAACATTGATGCTACTGCACCCAAGTACGAGACCGGTCTGATAGCAGCGGTTACCTATTACCAAGATTTCTGGCCAGATCCACAAAAAACTCAAGTGCTTGGGGGTTGGCAATTGAATCACGGTTTAGGACGTTCTCCTCAGCCTCGCCCGCGATGATCCGCTTTACTGGAACTTCCAGTTTTTTGTCGTTCAATGTTTTAGGCACGTCAGGAACGGCGTAAATTTCATCAGGAGTGTGTCTCGGGGATAGTGCTGCGCGCAGATTAGCCTTAATACGCCCGCGCAGTTCTTCGTCCAAGTCGGTACCGGGCATCAACTTTAGGAACAGGAGCAGGCGGCCTTGTTCTCCCCCGGAGCCAGTGTCTATCACAAGGCTATCCAGAATCTCATTCATATCTTCTACAACTGTATAAAATTCACTGGTACCCATGCGCACTCCTCCCCTATTCAACGTGGAGTCGGAGCGTCCATAGATGACAAATGACGAGCGCTTGGTCTTCTTAATCCAGTCCCCATGTCTCCAAACACCTGGGAAGACCTCAAAGTAGCTTTCCCTGTAACGAACTCCCTGAGGATCATTCCAAAAATAGAGTGGCATCGAAGGCAAAGGCTCTGTTAACACGAGCTCGCCCACTTCATCAATCACTGGTTTGCCATGGATATCGTAAGCCTCAATTTTGGCCCCTAGACACATGCCTTGAATCTCACCAGCCCGCACTGGTAAAAGTGGAACAGGGCCCATGAAACCCGTGCACACATCGGTACCGCCGCTAACCGAACCCAAGTGGATGTCCGGTTTGACTTTGTCGTATACCCACTGAAACCCCGCTGGTGAGAGAGGAGCGCCTGTAGAACCCAACCCTTTCAGCGATCCAAAATCATATTCTTTCCTAGGCTCTATGCCATCCCTCATGCATGCATGGATGTAGGGAGCGCTAGCACCAAAGTAGGTTGCCCCAGTATCCTGGGCAAATCGCCACAGGGTACCCATATTTGGATATCCGGCATTCCCGTCGTATAGCAAGATTGTTATCCCTTGCAACAATCCTCCCACGAGAAAATTCCACATCATCCACCCAGTAGTAGTGAACCAAAAAAAGCGATCCTCTGAACCTAGGTTTAGGTGAAGCGAGTGGCATTTAACGTGTTCCAGGGCTATCCCTCCATGCCCTTGAACTATCGGCTTGGGCAACCCTGTTGTTCCAGAAGAGAACAATACCCAGAGCGGATGTTCAAATGGAACCGCCTCGAATCGAATCTCTTCGGCTCTTTGCTTTACGTCGTTCCACAATATGGCTGCATGTAAACCATCAATAGAGGGGTCATCTTTTAGGTATGGAACAATAATTACGTGCTCAAGTGTGGGAAGTCGCTGTTGTATCGAGGCAACGGCATCCAAACGTTGATGGTCCCTGCCACCGTACCTATAGCCGTCCGCCGTTAAGAGCACCTTGGGCCCAATCTGCTGGAACCGTTCCACAACGCTGTGCTCACCAAATTCAGGAGCACAGCTCGACCAAATGGCACCTATGCTTACGGTAGCCAGAAAAGCGATTACTGTCTCATCGATGTTAGGCATATATGCAGCAACGCAGTCCCCCTTGCTTACTCCAAGGGAACGGAGGCCAGCCGAAACAGAGGCAACTTCTTTATACAGCTCACTGTAAGTGACGGTAGAAAGGGGCCTTACTTCCGATTGGCTAATGATTGCTGGATGCTGGTCCTGTCGACTCAACGCAAGTTCAGCGAAGTTAAGGGTTGCGCCAGGGAACCAATGTGCCCCTGGCATATGCCTCCCTGTCAGCACTTTCGAATATGGTGATTGGGCTCTAATCTGAAAATACTCCCAAATGGCCGCCCAAAAGCTCTCCAGGTCATCGACCGACCAACGCCAAAGTTCATGGTAGGAGTCGAAACGTAGATGTCTAGTTTCATTAAACCAACGCATAAATCGAGTAATGTTCGCGTTGCTACGATGTTGTTTCGAGGGTTCCCAGAGCAACGTTCCCTCTGCCGTTGGACCTAGTCGATAATTTTGTTCCATTGTTTTAGTACTGAACCTACCGCTCCACGTAATTTAGTAGGACCCTAATGGATTCTTCTTACAAGTTACAGGATTGCTGTCACTGACTAGTAGCATAAAAGGGGAGCTTAGGCTCAGAAATACGGGGCCGATTACATCTACACTCTTTTTGCGGATTCTAGGATAACCATCTGTAAACTCTTCACCAAACAGTATGCTCAGACGATTTACGTCCGGCGCAAGGACCAAGAAATCTTATCAACTAGTGTATTGCTTCCTAGATGCTTTAGGTATGCACAAACTCCGGGGTAAACACACCTCTCCAGATCACCCTAACTAACTCATATCGGGAGAAGAAACTTGGAAACTGTAGAAACCAAGGTCCGTATGCGGGACGGGATCACATTAGCAACCCGTTTCTGGCTTCCCTTAGGCCAAGGACCGTTCCCTGTCATACTTGAACGTGGATACCGGAAAGGGCGCCAAGTACTTGCGGAAGCATTCACCAAGGCAGGCTATGCATACGTGGGTCAGGAATGCCGTGGCAATCTCGAAGGCGGGATGATGCGCACTGACGACATTGATGGCTACGATTGCCTAGACTGGATCGTCCTACAGCCATGGTGTAATGGCGATATCGCTATGTACGGCGAGTCCTTCATGGCTGCTACACAGTGGCTCGTGGCGCCTGAGCAGCATCCCAATCTGAAAGCCATAGTGCCACAAGTGGTCACAAACGATGCATGGGAACGAATGTACCGAGATCATGGTGCTCTACAACTTTCGCATACGGCCAGGCGAATCTACAGAACGATGGTGTCCCCAGATAACAGTGATGAAATTTATGAGTTCGGAGGATGGTGGCAATTTTACCGACACCTCCCACTTATCACACTTGACGAAGCCGTGGTCGGAAAAAAGAATATTCTCTGGCAAGAGTACGTTTCGCACGATACATACGGTGAGTACTGGAAACAAATCAGCACGTTAGACAGACTAGAGCGGATCACGATACCCGTATATATCCACGCTGGTTGGTACGATAACTACCCTGGCGCCTGTTTCAAGGCATTTCAAATATTGCGCTCGCTCTGTGCCTCGGATGAAATCAGAATCCATGTCGACCCCACCGACCATCCCGGCAACATAGTGGGAGATCGGGATTTCGGTCCGAGAGCAGATTGGCCAGGTCCGGGGCTGGGGGGGGTCCAACACCTAACAAATCCTCCTATATGGCATGGTGACCACCCTTGTGAGCCAAGGCTACAGCTAGCTATCCGATGGCTTGACTACGTCGTACGCGGTATCGATAACGGGATAAATCAAGAGCCACCGATAACTCTTTTCCTGATGGGCTCTAACGAATGGCGTCGCGAACAGGAATGGCCGCTCTCCAGGACAATATTCACAAAGTACTACTTCCACAGCGACGGCTTTCGACACGGAACCCTCAACACGGATCCACCGAATAACGAGCCGTCGAATAAGTATCTATACGACCCTTTAGACCCTGTCCACACTCTGGGCGGTAATCACTCAGGACCACAAGACCATCCAGAGGTAATCAGAGTAGGAGCCGTCAATCAAAGACCCAACTGGGAACGCCAAGATATACTTGTGTTCGAAACTCCGACCCTCGTCGAAGACGTGGAAGTGATAGGGCCGGTTACCGTCATCCTTTTCGCTAGTTCATCTGCAGTTGACACTGACTTCATAGCGCGATTAATCGACATACATCCTAACGGAGTCGCCTATAATCTGACCGAAGGTATATTACGTGCGAGGTTCAAGGAATCGATTTATCAGGCCCCCAAACTTCTTGAGCCTGGCAAAGTATACGAGTACGAGATAGACCTACAACCGACTGCCAACGTGTTCCAGAAAAACCACCGAATTTGTGTTCATATCACCAGTAGCGGATTCCCCCTTTGGGATAGAAACCCGAACACAGGACACGATCAAGGAATGGATGCAGCGTTGAAGGTAGCAGAACAAACTATTTTCCACGACACTCAGAGACCATCTCACATCATTCTGCCAGTCATCCCTAAATAGACCCGCACTAGATACACAGTAGAGTACGTTTCTACATGGACTTGGTAATTACATCAAGAGACAATGAATAATGCCCCCTTAGTGTGGGCCGACTCGCGACATGCTTAGAGATTGGTTGTTTGCGTCCGTGTAGGTACACGCGCCGCAAATAACAGCAGTATCGATGATTTAGCAACTGGAATAAGCAGCACAGGTATTGATACATTCACCATTAAGCATTCACTCCAGCGAAGAGGCCTTTGGGTTCCTTAGCCAGAATTAGGTGACCGGATGGAAATAGGGATCGTAGGTCTGCCGATCAGTGGGAAAACCACAATATTCAACGCCGTTACCCGAGGCCACGCTTCCGTCTCTAGATATAGCGATAAGCCAAACGTAGGCATAGCTAAGGTGCCAGATCCTCGCCTCGACAGACTTGCGAAAATATACTCCCCGGAACGCGTCGTTCAAGCTGACGTCACATATATTGATATCCCCCCCCCTCAGGAGGGCTTCGGTAAGACTCGCGGTATCTCTGGTGAATATCTCAATGCACTCGAGAATACAGATGCCATACTGATTGTGGCCCGCGCCTTCGATGATCCAGCGGTTACTCATATAGACGAGACCGTGGACGCTATTCGTGACGTCGAAAACATGCTCATTGAACTCACGTTCTCAGACCTGTCGTTGCTCGAACGACGTCTTGAACGAGTTCGGGATGCCTTGAAGGGCGCCAAGTCGATACAACGTGACATTCTCGCCAAAGAGCACACCTTGCTCGAACGATTGCAGGAACAGCTGGAAAAAGGAGTGGCTATCCGAGACCAGACTCTTTCTGACGACGACGCACAACGGGTATCAGGATTCCAGTTTCTAACAGCAAAGCCCCTAATCGTCACAGTTAACATTGCTGAAGCACAGATGGACGAAATCGAGGCGATGCAGAGACATATAGACTCCAAAGTAAACGGCCCGTTGATTCGGACAACGGTCATTGCGGGAAAATTAGAGATGGAATTAGCCCAGATGGATGAAGCCGACCAACGTGAGTTCCGAGACAGCCTTGGCGCCGGTGAACCCGGGCTCGATCGTATGATCAAACTCTCCTACGATGCGGTTGGTTTAATATCATTCATAACCATCGGCAAAGATGAGGTTCGCGCATGGCAGATCACTAGGGGCACCGTTGCTCGCAAGGCAGCAGGCAAAATCCACACCGACCTTGAACGTGGATTCATCCGTGCCCAAGTGGTCCATTACGATCAACTGATTGAATGTGGGAGTATCGCAGAAGCCCGGACACGCGGTGTACTGCAGCAAGAGGGTAAGGATTATGTTGTGAACGATGGCGACATCATGGATGTCCTCTTCAACGTATGACCCGAATCACGTATTAAACAACGTTGATTTTCGCTCAACTACTTTTACCAGATAGATGCACATCCGGACCTTCAATTTTAGAGCGATAGAATAGCCACCAATACGTCCCACAAAACAGCAATGGGGGAGGCTAAATTTCATGTCAAAATATGTTGGTTCCGACCAACGACTTCCGTCAACATCCCCGCCAAGCCGAGAGATAGCACGCCACCCATCAAGATGAAGTTGAGATACAGATGAGATCTTTACTTGCGGCTTGTGGTTACGGCATCGATACGATTCCTCAGCTCCGCCTTGATCTCTTTAACTCTGCCCAAATGGGGTGTTTGGTTTCCCTCAGACGCTTTGTCAAAAACCAGATCGTCGTCGAGCTTAACCGTGAAAACACCGGCCTCGCCCGGGGTTAATGTTCCGGCCACATCGTGGCCACCCGCAGCAAAAAGTTCGCTTCCCCTCCAGGAAGCCACAT
>CAZXXH010000043.1:1914-9018 GCA_964644645.1 uncultured Dehalococcoidales bacterium | reverse complement strand
CTTACCCGAACTGTCACTCGTCCCGCAATCCTATAAAATCGCCAGCTTCAGGTTGAGACAATTCCAAAGCCTAAACGTGCCACGAGGTGCGAAACTCGAGACGGGAAGGTCGCGGCGACGCACATGTACGTTCAAATCTACTCACCGCAACCGATTCGACTCAATAAAACACAACACGTCTGATTGCCCGTTAATCATCCATATGGGTTCTTGAACATAGATAGCTCTACTTGGCTTGTATCAATAAGAAGTATCTGATGATTTGCCCCCGTCGTATGACCATCGTCTCTGCTCTCAAGCGTCGTTTATCCGCTCACTTAATCGTATTATCACCAAAAATACACCAAATCTGCTAAGATCTGTTGCAGGAATGTGCAGCAATCCATCGTCCATGCCCAGCGTGGCGAACGATACGGAATTGTTTGCCATGGCACCAGGATTGTGCTGCCACGTGTAGACAACAGTGCTAGTTGAGTTGGCCTAGGCGGGTTTAGTGCCGTGCGCGGGCTAGTACGGGGAGGTTAAATTTGAGGAATATAAAGAATCGTCGGTGTCGTGTCTGGAGTTCGTTCACAGCGGTTGGACTGATGGCTGCGGTCATCGCCACTGCTTGTGGCACTCAGACTGAAACCATTGAAGTGGTTAAAGAGGTCGTGAAACAGGTCGAAGTACCGGTAGAGACGATCAAAGAAGTCGTCAAAGAAATACCAGTAGAGGTAATTGTCGAGAGAGAAGTCGAGAAAGTGGTCACACAGGTAGTAGAAAAGCCTGTTGAGGTGATCAGGGAGGTGCCAGTCGAAAGAGTGGTAACCGAAGTGGTAGAGGTACCTGTTGAAAAGATCGTTGAGAGTGTCGTTGAAAAGATCGTCCCGAAGGTAACCAACAGAGAAATTGTTAAGGAAAAAATTGTAGTGGCGACCCCAACTGCCGTCGGGCAGGTGGCTAGAGTGGGAGGAACGATCCGGGTTGCAATAACCGGACCTCTCGGTACGTTGGATGTGTTAAAGACAACATCTCAGCCAGAGATCGGGGCGCGTCATAGCCAGGAAACATTGTTCGATTTTGACGAAAACCTTTCGCCGCAACGTACGCTCGTGGACAGTTGGAAAGTCAGCGAAGACGGACTCACTTACACGTTCAAGTTACGTGATGGGATCACCTTCAACGGACCCGTTGAGGGCCGTCCGTTGACATCGGAAATTGCGATGGCGTCTTGGCGGCGGTGGCTTGACCGTGACAACTTCGGTGCCATCCTGGATGGGTTTATCGAATCAATCGAGACACCCGACGATGCTCATTTTGTAGCTACCTTGAGTGAACCAACGGGATTGCTTTTGGACGGATTTGCCCGAATAGGTGGATACACGCCGTTCATCATGCCACCTGAGATGAATGAAGTCGCCCCGGATGACGCCCCCGGTCAGGGAGACTGGGACACTTTCGGCGGTACGGGCCCTTACCAACTGGTTGAGTGGAGGCCAGGGGACCGGATAGTGTTCGCAAAGTGGGACGACTATAAGCCGATCACTACGAATACGTCTTTCCTTGCCGGTAAGAAGCATGCCTACGCAGACATCATCGAGGGAGTTGTTGTCCCCGAGGCAGCATCTCGTATAGCAGCGCTCGAGACCGGCCAACTTGACTGGATTGGACAGGTTTCATCCGACGACATGGCACGGCTTCAAGCCAACCCGAGGGTGCAAGTAGTTGTTGAAGGCAGTAACAACACTCGTATAGGTGCCTGGCCGAATCACACGAAGGGTCCGTTTAGCGACGCGCGTGTGAGGCGAGCTTTATTGATGGCAATGAGGAAATCCAGAACTTCATCGTCAGTGAGCATCGCTGATGTTAAGAGGGACTCGTTGGGGTGGTCTCCGTACACCCGGTGACGAGATCTACTACGATCCTCCGGATATTGCGGGAGCAAAAGCTCTGATTGAGGAGGCTGGGTATGCTGGGGCGACGGTTATCCTTATGACTAGGAGTGGCGCCGCACCATATGCTCAGGTTACGAGAGAGGTCCTGGAAGACATTGGAATGGTGGTTGATTTCCAGCAGGTTGACCGCGCGACTTACTCTGCAGGACGTGCGAACCCAGACGCGTTCGACTTGTTCTTCACTGGTGGGCCAGTTTCGTGGGGCGGAATAAGCCCATTGCTTAACAGCACGTTGGCAAAAGGAAAGTACTGGAACAAGTACAAGGATCCGTCGGGCAACTTCACCAAATATTTGGAGGAGTTTGCTAGGGCATCAAGTGACAGACAGGATGAGTTGATCGTCGACATGCAGAAGCTGTTCTTCGTGGACTTGCAGTACATCCCGTACGGTGAAGTTATGCCTGTTTTCGCCGGTAGCAGTAGATTGCATGGTGTTGAGATTAGAATCATCTCTTCCCACTCTAGCTACGTAAATGCGTGGAAGGAGTAGTCGCAACCTTAACCTCTGAACATTGACAGAGGGTTTGTGACACGTAGAGTTTTCAAGCCGGGTCCACCCCAAACCGATAAGGTAGACGGGGTGGCCCCGGCTCGCGTTACTAAGGTGGGCCCGGGGATCAGCAAAATTTGAGCGGAGGTCCGTGCGGCTGTATTGGTGGTTTGTACTAGTACTAGGTTTGGGCAGCCAGTCATTCAGCTCGCTGATCGATGTATTGAAACCATCTGAACTGGAGGCGCTGGGCTGAATGGATCGTGTATGCTGTTTGAAATATTCATCCAATGTGTCCACCAGAGATTGTCGAAACAATCTTGTCGTCTACCACGACCTGCGAGTGGTTTTTCGAGCCAGAAATTAATTATCGATTTTCGACCGTTATCAATTAGTGCCTTAGCCTCATGTGAATGCGAGGTGCGCTGGTGATCGGCTACATTGCCCGACGCATACTCGTGAGCATCCCCGTTATATTTATCGTCGCGATCATTACCTTTTACATTACCTATCACGTTCCTGGCAACGCGGCTTACGATATAGCAGGAGAGCAGGCATCACCTGAAGACATTGAGCGTCTTATTGTGGAACTCGGTTTGGACCGGCCATACAGTGTCCAGTTTGGAGAGTGGTTCGGGCGTGTTTTGACAGGCAATCTTGGACGGTCCCTCTTCACGGGTCATACCGTAACCGAACTAATAGCCCTTCGAATTGAACCTACTCTGAGTCTTACCATTACTGGTTTGTTATTGTCCATCTTGATTGGCATGCCGCTTGGCGTTGTGGCTGGATGGAAACCACACACTTGGGTGGATAGGGCGGTCATGTTTGTTTCTGTTCTCGGTTTTTCGGTGCCAGCGTTCTGGTTGGGGTTTTTGCTCATACTTCTATTTGCAGTCAACCTGGGTTGGCTCCCGGCCATCGGGTACGTAAGTATTTTTGATAGTGTGACGGGGTTCGCTAAATCCATGGTTCTGCCGTCAATAAGCGTGGCGGTGTCTGGGGCAGCAATCATTGCGAGGATGACTCGTTCCAGCATGTTAGAAGTATTGAACGAAGACTACATTCGCGCGGCCAGGTCTAAGGGTCTGACTGATAGGGTGATATTGCGAAGACACGCTCTTAAAGCTGCTTCCCTTCCGGTGGCAACGATTGTTGGACTGCTTCTTGGGGGCTTACTCACGGGTGTGGTTGTTACTGAAACTGTATTCACACTTCCTGGTTTGGGTCGTCTTGCGGCAGAGGCGATGGTGAGACGAGATATTCCTGTGTTGCAGGGAGTCGTACTGGTTCTGGGTCTTGTGATTGTATTCGCTAATTTGGTGACAGATGTCACTTACGCGTATTTGGACCCTAGGGTCAGGTACTGAGAATGGCTAAGACGGTTGCCGTTGACATAGAGCTGGCTCGAAGTCACTCTCTTATCCGCTTAGCTCGATCCATACTGCGCTTGCTTGCCCGAAACCCGAACATGAGTCTTGGCCTTTTTATTTTGACCGCGGCAGTCTTAATGGGCGTTTTTGCTCCTTTTATAGACCGCTTCGACCCACTTAGGCTCTCAGTCCAGGAACGTTTGACGGCCCCTAATGGTACGCACTGGTTTGGCACAGATGATCTGGGTAGAGATCTGTACGCTCGCACCATTCATGGCGCTAGGCTTTCACTATTCGTTGGTGCAAGTGTTGTATTTGTGGTGGTTATCTCCGGCCAAATTATCGGCTTAGTTGCCGGATTTGACCGACGAATGGACGCGATTCTTATGCGTGTCATGGATGCCATAATGGCATTCCCAGGGTTGTTGCTTGCCCTGGCACTGATGGCAATGCTCGGAGCAAGCATCCAAAACGTCATCATCGCAATCGGAGTTAGTACCGTACCCTCTCAGGCAAGGGTGGTCCGAAGTACGGTTTTGAGCTTGAGAGAGCGTCCGTTCGTGGATGCAGCTAGTGCGATGGGGGTGCCCACGTGGCGAATACTATTTTTCCACATTGCGCCTAATACTCTTGGACCTGTGACTATTCAAGCCACCTTTCTTTTTGCCGCAGCTATGCTTACGGAAGCCGGTTTGAGTTTCATAGGGGTCGGAGTCCCTGATTATGTGCCAAGTTGGGGCAACATCGTGAGCTTGGGTCGAAATTTCCTCTATACGGCCCCATGGATAGTCATCATCCCGGGCATTTTCCTGACATCGACTGTCCTCGCCGCGAACTTAGTGGGCGACGGCCTGCGCGATATCGTTGATCCCCGTTTGCGAGGTACTCGTTCATGAAGCAAAAAGCCAATTTTGGGAGGAATGTCTGTGTCTAGGCTAACGCCTGCATCCATACGTGCCGAGTTCCCCATAACTGAGTCGTGCGTTTATATGGACTCAGCCAACTAGGGCCCATAACCACGACGTACTGCTAGCGCAATCTCTGATTATGTGCGACAAAGAAGCGAGGTCGCCTTCGCTCGAGGACGAGCTGATCAAGAACGAATCTTCGTCGAACAAGTGCGGTCAAAAGTCGCTGACCTGTTGGAGGTAACCGCCGATGAGGTGTGGTTTCCAAGAAGCACCACAGATGGAATAGGCGCAGTTGCGATCGCCCTGCTGAAACCCGGAGACGAGATCTTGGTCGGTGGGCTTGACCACCCGGCCGATTATGCGATTTGGTCTAACCTCGCCGAGCGCGGCATTTTGGTCACCGTGATTCCCCAGCGTAACGGTCGCATAGAACCCGATGATATAGAGGACGCTGTTAACGAGAAGACTCGTGCTATCGGAATGTGTCTGGTTAACACTTACAACGGCTACCGTCAGGATATAGAGGCATTGAGTCGTATAGCTGGAGACCGAAATCTGTATCTGCTCCTCGATGCTATTCAGGGTTTGGGCCATCTAAAAATAGATGTTGCTGACACAAATGTCACGATGATTTCAGCCGGTGCCTATAAGTGGCTCTGTTCGCCAGAAGGTCTCGGAGTCGCCTACATTAGAAAGGACGTTGTTAGTGACATCCTTCCACATAATGTGCATTTTTACGGGTATGACGCCTTTGGCAGTGATTTCTGGGGATCTTTTATTTCGCGGATGGATGAATATGGTGCGACGGAAAGTGGTCCACAGCAAATCTCACCCGGCACACTGAATTATCCGGACTCGGCGATTCGACTGGAGATTAGCCCGAGTATGCTTTCTTTGATAGGCCTAGATCAAATGGTGGATGTCCTTCTTGAATTTGGGGGCATGGGCGCAGTAGAAGAGAGAGTTCTTTTGCTGGCTTCACAGCTTCGCATTGCCGTTCAGGAAAGAGGGCACACCGTCGTGTCACTACCGGAAATTTCTGGAATGTCCGGAATCACCTGTGTATCTGTTCCCGACGCTAACGGTTTTCAGGAATATGCAAAGGCGCGTGGCATACACGTGCGTGCCCGACCAGGGACTCGATCCAGGCAGGGTGCTGTTCGGGTGTCCCCACATGTCTTCAACGACGATAGCGATATAGATAATCTTGTGGAAGCCTTGGATGCCTATCGTGACCTTGTGTCTGCTTCGTAGGGTTTACGGGCCTGTAGGACCAAGTAAATATCTTCACATACGGATGGATATAGCGATGACATAGGTGTCGGGCTCCTCACCCAATAGAACAACACCCAAGCCGCAGGTACGCGATCAAATTCGTCTACGCATTACTGGGCATGTAAAGCAGGTAGACAGTTTAGTTGGCTAGTTGAACTCAATTTAGCAATCGAACATCGTGTAATAGAGCCCACTCAATATGAACTACGTTTTCAGTCGGATCCGAATTCTGCATATGCCTATCTCCATATTGGCATTCTGGCTGATATCAATGATTACTCTGGCGTGTGGGTCTGATGAATCCACGGATAACAACGAAGCGACTGTCGACGCTAAGGTCGAACATGCTATTGCTTCTGTCATGACGCTCACACCTGCGCCGTTATCCACCGCCAAATCCGTATCAGCCCCTGTACAGGAAATCGTAGTTAAAGAAGTTCCAGTCAAGTTGATTAGGGAAGTGGTTAAGGAAGTAGAGGTGGTGCGCGAAGTTCCGGTTGAAGTGGTCAAGGAGGTGGTTCGGGAAGTACAAGTATTACGCGAAGTTCCAGTTGATGTGATCAGGGAGGTGGTAAAAGAAGTAGAGGTGGTAAAAGAAGTAGAGGTGGTAAAAGAAGTAATCATTGCCGTTGATAGCCCTACGTCCGTCCCCTATGAGACACGAGGCGCCACTATCAAACCGTCGCTAAAAGCATTCGAGGGCACGGTAGTCATTGACATTCAGACAGGTTCAATGGTTCATGAACTGAGTTGGTATATGAAGAATAATGATACCGAAAATGCAACGGTTCTAGAGGCCCGTATGCAGGACGCACAGGGCACCACAATAGGCAGAGTTGATTCCATATGGATGATTGATAACTGGGGTCGTAACACCATTGATGCGGGAGCGATCTTAGGGGTTACAACAAACTTCCCAGAGCCTCCATCTTTCAACGAAATTGAAACATATACGTGGGTGTGGACTATTCACACGGAAGACGGGAATATTGAATGTACCGTTGCTATGACAAAGCCGACATCCTGTCTTTCTATCGGAGACATGACGCCGACAGCCACGCCGTCGCCGTCAGCCACGCCGACTCCGACAGCCGTACCGCCGACACTGACACTGACAC
>CAZXXH010000043.1:0-1904 GCA_964644645.1 uncultured Dehalococcoidales bacterium | reverse complement strand
TTTAATTCTGTTTCGTGTAATATTTATTCTTCCGTTTCTATGACATTGACCTCTTCGAGGACTTCTATTGCATAGATGACACCGACAGCCACGCCGACACCGACACCTACGGTAGTTTCAACGGTACCCCCAGCGTTCCTTCGTGCATGGGGAGGTGGACCAAGGGGTAGCTTTGACAGTTGGTTCTCTGGGACACACGGAATTGCGGTGGATTCGTCACGTAACGTATACGTTGTTGACCGTGGTAACAAGCGAATCCAGAAATTCAGTGATCAGGGAATTTTCATTACTAAGTGGGGCACTGAAGGAACTGGAGCGGGCCAGTTCAAAGCCCCATACGGAGTAGCGGTGGAATTAACAGGTAACCCCAAAACAGGAATTGATCACTATGTTTACGTCACCGACTCGGCTGATAGTCCTAGCGTCCAGAAATTCACCGGCGCAGGTGTGTTCATAGCTAAGTGGGGTAGTGAGGGTACGGGTGATGGTCAATTCAAGTCCCCGAGGGGTGTTGCGGTGGATTCAGCCGGTAATTTATACGTCGTGGATCAGGGTAATAGCCGAGTACAGAAATTTGATCCTGAAAGTACATTCCTTGCCAAGTGGGGCACTGAAGGAACTGGAGAGGGCCAGTTCATGGAGGCTTACGGTGTGGCGGTAGACTTGGACGGTAACGTCTACGTGACGGACCGTGGCAATCATCGGATTCAGAAATTCACCGGCGAAGGTGTTTTCCTTTCTGCATGGGGCGACAAAGGTCTAGGAAACGGACAATTCGAGTCGCCTCATGGTGTAGCGGTTGACTTTGCTGGCAACGTTTACGTCACCGACTTTTGGAATCAACGTGTGCAAAAATTTGCGTCTGACGGTGTATTTCTCGCCACGTGGGGTAACAATGGGAACGAGGATGGCCAATTTGTATTGCCAGAACATCTGGCAGTAGATGGGATTGGAAACATATATGTATTGGATTCGACTAGTCGAATCCAGATATTCTGTCCCGGCATATGCAAATAGTCGTGCGGTGTCGTCCTAGTGAATAGAATGAATATTCCGGAGATTTCATGATGTATTTCGGCTCCACATCATTCATAGTATTGTCCTCGTTATTGTTACTTGTGTCGTGCTCTTATCAATTCATGGAACCACCATTTCACAGTAACGAGCTTGTTCAAATTAGTGAAACTGATTTTGGAAAACAATTATTGTCCAATTTGGATAACATTCCTGATACAGAACAAACTAAAGATCTTAAAGAAGGATTAAATGAGGAATCGTTAGTATATGAAATAAGTGATGATTTCCTAATCCAGCAGGATCACAATAATGAAAAAACAGGATGGGAACTTAGTATATTGACTAAGAATGACCATCACATTGTTATGTGTTCGTTGATGCACGATGAAGACGGCGGTATTGAGTGGTCACATAATGTGGAAATTAAAAAGTCAGAAGATGGAACAATTTATTTTTCAGGTGAACAAACGGAGTTAAAGGCGCTTGCGCTTGAACTATCACTATCTGGGCCCAAACTTTGTATCGCTGTACCTTATGCGGATCCGTCAACTCGGGATGATTCAAAAATTTCTAAATGGGTTGGGGCGACGCCTGAATCTGAAGTGGTGGTCGAGAAAGAGATCATACGGGAAGTTCCAGTAGAGGTGGTCAAAGAAGTAATTGTCGAGGTTCCAGTTGAAGTGGTGGTCGAGAAAGAGATCATACGGGAAGTTCCAGTAGAGGTGGTCAAAGAAGTAATTGTCGAGGTTCCAGTTGAAGTGGTGGTCGAGAAAGAGATCATACGGGAAGTTCCAGTAGAGGTGGTCAAAGAAGTAATTGTCGAGGTTCCAGTTGAAGTGGTGGTCGAGAAAGAGATCATACGGGAAGTTCCAGTAGAGGTGGTCAAA
>CAZXXH010000042.1:479-15336 GCA_964644645.1 uncultured Dehalococcoidales bacterium | reverse complement strand
GGCCAAAACGAACAAGCAGAGCGGGACGTCGCAAAGGCCAAGGAACTAGGATACGAAGGCTCGTAAGCCTTAATAGCATCCTCGCTATTCACCTGCTGCACCTAATCCCCAGTGGAATTACTAGCCGTTAGGTTGCATCTCTGTTCCAAGCTCCGCCTCCGCAACTCTTTAGGTTGGGCAGACGGATTGGCTTCCGTCATATGGAAATTACTCTCAGAAGGCGATTTTCATGGTGAATGGGTAGCTAGTTTTATCACCATTGAACGAACATCGGCATCACGATGTGCACATAGCCATCATCCGTAGACGACCGAAGAACGCCAGGACTTGATGGCGTCGTGGTTTCAAGAGTCATATCGTCACCATGCAAGGCCGAAAGGGCATCCAGCAGAAACTTGCTGTTAAAAGCCACTTTTGAATCATCGCCATCCACCTGTACATCTACTTTAACCTCATTGTCACCCATTTCTTCGGCTCTTGACGATACGTTCATACTGCCTTTTGAGTCTTCCCCAGAAGGTTCAACGACCAGTCTCACTATTCCGCTTCCGTCTCGGGCGAAAATCGAAGCCGCACGCGCCGCTTGCAAAAAGTCTTTGAGATCAACAGTGACTTTGGTGCCAAAGGAAGCCGGAATCATCTTCGAATAATCCGGGAAAGATCCCTGTAACAACTGCGAAACGACCTCAACGTTTTCCATGCGGAACAACGCCTGGCTAAGAGACTCGGTGAAGGTGACTTCAATCGCTCCATCTTGATCTCCTATCAATCGCTGCACCTCTTGCAAGGTGCGCGCAGGGACAATAACGTCCACGTCACTTTCGATAGGAGAACTAAGCTGACAATGGTCTACAGCCAAACGGAATCCGTCTGAGGCTGCCAACGATACGTCGGAGCCGGAGAGTTCCACTTTTACACCCGTTAGGACAGGGCGTGAATCTTCAGTCGCAGCTGCGAAAACGACCCTTTCCAATGCTCTTTTAAATCTGTCCGCTGGGACCGTTGCCGAACTTCCGTCTTCGACTGTTGGGATCGGTGGAAATTCCTCTGCATCTGTGCCAATAATGCTTGCTCGAAAATTTGCACACCTAAGCTCTATACCCTTGGGCTCAGCGGTAAGTTCTATCTCTATCTTTCCGGCAGGAAGGGAATTGACAAAATCCGTCAATATCCGGGCCGGGACTGTTATGGCACCTTCACTTTCAACCTGTGCTCCCACCCATGTACTGATAGCGACTTCTAAATTAGTTGCCGTCAACTTTAGACGCGAATTATCTGTACTGATGAGTACATTCTGTGTGACAGGCAATGTTGCCCGTGTCGCCACGGCCCGTCCTACTGTCGCAAGACCACGACTCAAATTATCCTGAAGACATGTGACCCACATACGAAAACCCCCAAATATTGAGCCGAGTATAGGCAGGCTCCAACTATGTAGTCAATTTCAATCGGACGAGTTACCCTCGTTGACAGTCTTTTTCCTCTTATCCAAGGCCCTATAATCGATGATGATATTCGTCAACAATTGATGAGGCGACTGTGAATGGCCTCAAGATCTGAAGATCAGGAAACGATGATACCTAACACCCCACCGGCTGAGTCAACGCCCAGTAAAAACACGCAGAGTCAGGAGGAAGATCTACAATTTGCCCTAATTGATCACGGAAGAACTACGAGAACAGGGTTTCCAGAGGTGGTTTATGGCGAGGGAAAAGCTCCAGAACAGTTAGGGGAAATAGCGCTTAAAATTTTTGAACGGTCCGGCGTAGTTCTGGCCACCCGCATAGATCAAGCATCCTTTATCGAGCTAGAGAAAAGGATTCCCGAAGTGCAATATAACGAATTGGCGCATCTCGCTTGGGCCGATCGTCGGGACTCACCACCCATGGTCGATGGTGTAGTAATTGCTTCGGCCGGTACGCTAGACATGGCCGTAGCAGAAGAAGCCACGGTTACGGCACGTCTTATGGGATGCGACGTGACGCAGATCACAGACGTCGGTGTAGCTGGTTTGCACAGGCTAGTTAATCGCCTGCCTACCCTGAGAAAGGCCAACGTTGTGGTCGCAGTTGCGGGGATGGAAGGAGCACTCCCGAGTGTCGTAGCAGGGCTAATTGCTGCCCCAGTGATCGCAGTGCCAACCAGTGTCGGATACGGAACCAGCTATGGTGGTATCGCAGCATTACTCGCGATGTTAAATAGCTGCGCACCAGGAGTTGCAGTTGTCAATATAGACAATGGATTCGGTGCTGGATATATGGCTGCCACTATCGCCGTTGCAGCACACCAGACCAAACGTGAACCTTCAAGTCAAATATAGGCGACCGGGCGCTTGCAGAGTACCATCTCCCAAAACATCGTTGGATCTAGGCGTAACAAGGCTAAACGTCCCCAACAGCTAATGCCAATCGGAATCGCTAACGTCTGCCGAACAACGACTCTGACTCTGACCGATTACTGCACAACCTCCACACAGTACAGATTTCTACTCAAGGGTCTTAAGGTAAGCGATCAGGTCGTCAATGTCTGACTGGTCTAAATTGGCAAATGATGGCATGAGGTTAGTGAATCCCTCCACCAGATGAGCACCCGGCTCCTTGATCGACTGCCTCATGTACTCTTCCCCGCTCATACCCACGACTGCCGAAGCGGAGCGTTCTGCGACCCCACGATGTCCCGGCCCAACAATCACTTCATCGCTCGTTGAATGACACCCGGAACAACCGTGTTGTGCATACAGCTCTCTACCATGTTCGGGGTTTCCTGATCCTCCGACAGCCACCGCCGCTGAATCACCGTTTTCTTCAACAACAGCCCCAACTGGCGATTGGGAGCGTTCCTCAGCCGGAGCTGGTGTTGGATGAAAGACACGCGGTGTTGCGGCGGGCTCTTTCACATCGCTACAAGCCATAGCGACGAAAGCCAACACTACTATTACCAAAGACAGTCTGCTCAATTGGTTCAAATCGAGGTACCCCTCTATTCTGCAAATCGTACTGCCCATCCGCATCCGCCGGTCCGTCCAATAACCGCTGCCAAACCGGTAACTACATCGCCAAAATTTAGCAGCGCGCTTGGAAATTGGTCAACAAGTTCTGTGTGTATAGAACGCCAAGTTCTCTCGACCCACTCCTTTTAACCGCCACTTTAACCCCGGCCTCCAGTTCTTTTTATCTCATACTCTTCGCCTGGCGCTAGTGCTATGCGAACAACCCTTATTTGCAGTTTCAACAACCAGTAAGCAAGCGTAGCCTTGCTCATCCCAAGTTTTTTTGCCGTTTCTGTCAAACCTTCTGTTGTGATCATTTCTGGTAGCAGTTGTTCAAGCGGGCGGCGCATCCTTTTTTCCACTTGCAGCATCTTTTTCGTTTTGCCTGCCATAGTTATCGTGTTCTCCAAACCTGTCCATTAGCCCCAAGCCCCTATATCTTCCACGAAAATGAGACTCATCAAACTGTACGTCGCCCCGAACTTAGTGTCAATACTTTTATGATCTTTTTCCTGTTTTTATTTCGTTTTTGTTCCATCTTTGTTCGGTTTTTATTCCAAATAATCAATAATTGAAGTGTATATTTTCAACTGGGGGTTCAGTTGCGGATTCAAGTGCGGGTTCGGGCGTTGTTTTGACGGTGACACACCTATATAAAATTGTGGGTCAGGCTCGCTTTATGCTCTATGGCCCCGTTTCAGACCACATTGGGCAGTAATCTGTTCTGTATTGATTGTCCAACTCGAATTCCTGTCACAAAGTACCGTTAAAGCTACAGAAGAGCCCTTACAGGGGCCTGTAAGGGCCAGAAGTGAACAGATGTGCCGAAATCTCACGACGCAGGCTCTAAACGCCTATTTCCAAAGAACTACCTAGGCAGATAGCGATTTAGGGATGCGCACCAACTACCTGATAGACTCAAGTGTCCAATTCTGGACTACGCCAGCGTATCGGATGGCAATGCCCTACTTAATGTACCAAGCTCGTTCTGCTGACAAACTAACCCATAAATGGACATAACACCTCTATTCATAGGCGCACTCATTGAGTTCGTTGAACTGTTAGTTCTTAACGTGACATCTGATGTCTATGACTTTATGGGTTGGTGGGGTGTAGTAGCATTGATGGCAGGCGTAAGTGCGGCTATCCCTTTTCCGAGCGAGATAATAATGCCTTTAGCAGGCTGGAAATTGGTCCTCGAACGCGGTCTCGGAATACCGGGTTTGCTCTTCGCCGGTTTTTGTGGTGCTTTAGGTAATCTGCTCGGCTCCCTTGTCGCCTACTGGATAGGCGCCGTCGGCGGACGTCCATTAATAGAACGCTACGGGCGGTATGTTCTTATCACGAGAAGTGACCTGGATAGGGCTGATCGTTGGTTTAAAACTCGTGGAGAGCTAACCGTTTTTGTTACACGCCTGATGCCAGTTGTCCGTACCTTCATTAGTATTCCGGCAGGAATATCGAAAATGAACATATGGCGTTTTTCCATTTACACGATGATTGGAGCATTCCCATGGTCCCTAGGCCTAGCCTGGGCCGGGTTCGTTCTAGGTGAAAACTGGGAGGATCTTCGTCACGTTATGCGACCGTTCGACATACCGATAATACTCGCCGTACTAGCCGCTGTCGCTTGGTACGTATGGCACAAACTGAAAGAGTTGAGATCCGACTCAACCGAATTGCCCTAAAGCCTCTACTACTCCAAGCCCAATTCAAATAAAAGGTTAGTTAACAAGATCAAAATACAGCTATGGTTCCCGGCGGTTAGTAAATCGACGTTACCAACGCTAGAAATGCCGTATTGTGTTGACGAGAGCCTCCCTAACAGGCTTACATGCACGTCAAATTAGTACGAATATCGAGGACGGCTAACTGTCACATCGACTGCATTCCCAGATCACTTCCAAAATGTAGCGTGGCAATGGCTCGGGACCCGACATTGAATTAGCTATCGCCTCAGGAATTCCTAGATGAAGCCAACCGTTACCAAGGGCGGCCTTTTTGGGTAACCAACAGAACTTCCAATCCCTCATTCACAATGGGGAGCTTGGTCAAATTCCGTGAAAATTAACCTCGCATTATCTGGACGTGTTTAAATCCCTCTGCTAACTCTGATCCAATCTTTCCCCCTGCCTTGGATAGCCTGGCACGCATCCGTCTTTCGCCATTCGCTGTCGGAGGCCCTACTTGGCTCGCGTGGCAATATAGAGCGCGGAACTTCAAATCGAATGTATCGGTAACATCAACGAAAGTATCCGGCGCATCCGATCCCCAGAGGAACACCTCTGCCACCTTGTGGGGCTCCAACCCTTCTGCTAAATGTTGAGGATATGCGAGATGGTCTCGAGCATAAGGAAATGCTGCATCGAGTGCTACTCTGCCAGCAACATGGTGATCTCGATGACGCAGATAAGAACGATTCGGATCAACCGTCAACAAAATGTGTGGTTTGTGTAGGCGAATCTGTCGGACATTCTTTTCCCTGAACTCTGAAGTGTCCTCCAAACCCTGATCAGGTTGACCCAAAAACACCACCTCTTTCAGCCCAAGCACTTGAGACGAAGCCATTTGCTCTTCCTGACGAGTTTTCATCAATGCTTGTGATGATATAGAACGATCAGCTGTCCCCTTGTCACCATTCGTACAAACAACAAGGACAACTTCCCTGCCCTCCACCACCCATCGCGCAATAGTGCCCCCAGCCTGTGATTCTGCGTCATCTGGGTGGGGTGTAACGACAAGTACTAACCCTCGCTCTTTCATATAAGTGACATCTCCTGCCAATTTATTTACCTGAAACCATTGTGGACTTTATTTGATAAAAGATCTGTTCTACTTCCTCCAAGCTACACATCGACCAGACGGGCTATTAGTCCAAAAACCTCTATGATTTGATCTAACTCCTAACCTCAAGTCCAATATACATAGCAAACGCTCTCTATTTTTTGTTACATGAAAGTACACCTTTCTATATCGCCGACTTTGACCAGAGCAGTTAATATACAAACCTAGTCCCCGTAGCTCAGAGGACAGAGCAGCTGCCTTCTAAGCAGACGGTCGCAGGTTCGAATCCTGCCGGGGATACCAATATCAACTAGCGTACATCAGAGTAGGTATCACTATCACCGAGCCCATAAAAGGGATCATCCCTATCCTCCAACTCCCGTTCGACGAATCAGGAGCAATATCGTACGACGATTTAGAATCAGAGATTGACTTCGCGATGCGGTCCGGTGTTCACGGCATAGCCCTTGGCGTAGCCAGCGAGTTGAGCAAGCTTACGGACACTGAACGGGACGATGTAGCAAAAGCAGTTGTCAATCAGGTCAACGGGCGGCTACCTACGGTGATAGGAACAAGTGGTCAGTCCACCCAGTTAACTATCACGCGTACACACCGTGCAGCTGATCTGGGCGCCAGTATGGCTATGATCGCGCCAGAAGGCTTCGGAAATTTCCCACCGGAGGACATCCGACGCCACTATAACAACGTGGCTGATGCCGTAGATATACCTATCATGCTGCAAGACCAAACCGGAACATCCCTATCTCCATCATTAATGGCACAGCTCGCAAACGATCAACCGAACATCAGACATGCCAAGGTCGAGACAGTGCCAACACCACCTCGTTTCTCTGAAACTAAGCGTCTAGCCGGTGATTCTCTAACTCTCCTGGGAGGAGTTAACGGCGCTTTCTTGATCGAGGAGGCAAATCGCGGCTCTGAGGGTGCAATGGCCAGTATTGCTATCGTCGATATACTTTGCCAAGTGTGGGACCAATATTGGTCCGGAGATAAAGTTGGGGCAGCTGACAGATGGGAACGCTACTCGCACTTGATAGAAATGTATCGCTACGAGCACGGTATGAACTATTGGATGGCGAAGGAGATCCTGAGGTTGCGCGGTATATTCACTGCATCTCACCCAAGGCTACCGGCTCATAGACCGGACGATATCGCGTTCCGAGAGGTTAGAGACATGTGCGATAGATTAGGTCTCTCAAAAATGTAGATGACCCAAGGTGCGATTCGAAAATTTGTTTGTTCCTGAGGCAGTTCATGGACCGTGCGGGCACTTGTAGGCCTCCACAAGTATTACACTCTCCAAAGACATCCAAAATACACACGTACAGTGAGGGAAACGATGACCGATAAACCCACAAACGGCTACTTCGCAATTATAGGTACATACACTTGGGGGGCCAGCGAGGGGATTTACGTCTGCGAGATGGACCCTAAGTCTGGAAATCTTAGCAATGTGTCATCTGTGGACGGAGTGAAAAACCCCACCTTCGTCGCCATCCACCCGACAAACTCGTACCTCTACGCTATCAGCGAGGACATAGAACCGGATGATCCAAGAGCAGGACGTGTAGTAGCTTACGCGATAAACAGAGCCACGGGCCAACTGACAAAAATCAACGAGACTTCGTCTGTGGGTTCAGGTCCATGTCACATATCGGTGGACCAGACTGGTAAATTCGCACTAGTAGCCAATTTCCAATCCGGAAGTGTCGCTGTCATACCTATTAACGACGATGGCTCTGTTGGCGAAGCCACTGACTTCGTTCAACATGTAGGTTCCAGCGTCAACCCCGAAAGGCAGACGGGGCCGCATGCCCACTCGATCAATTTAGACCCGGGGAATTGTCACGCTGTAGTGGCAGACCTCGGTTTAGACCAAGTCATCATCTACCGATTCGATCCTGTTAGGGGCACTCTTTCTGCCAATGACCCCTTCGTGTACAAATCGGCCCCAGGTGCCGGCCCGAGGCATTTCGACTTCCACCCCAACGGTCGATACGCCTATCTGATTAACGAGATTGGCAACACGTTGACTGGTTTCAACTACGTGTCGGAAACAGGAGTGCTGAAGACGATCGGCACTAAATCCACATTGCCAGATGATTTCACAGGCACTAGCCACACTGCGGATGTTCACGTATCTCCATCCGGTAAATACCTGTATGGATCTAATCGAGGCCACGATAGCATCACTATTTTCGAGATCAATCAGGCTGACGGTAGTTTGGAACTTGTGGACGTGGAATCTACCCGAGGCAAAGTGCCTAGAAATTTTGCTATCGATCCAAGTGGTTCTTTCTTGTACGCTGCAAATCAAGACACTAGCGATATCTTCACATTCCATATAAACCCAATCAATGGACGTCTGAAGCCAACTGGAGACGTGGTCCACGTGCCAAACCCAGTCTGCATCAAATTTGTGCCAAAGATTTAATCAACCAAAAGTGATCGAGAACCTATGGAAACAGAGAAGCCTGTGATCCCGCACCTCAATCCTTTCAGATTTTCCACGGAATGCTTCGGATAATGGTGTAAGTAGTTCACCGGAATCGGATTCCGAAATCAGTCAGATCACATCTCACATATAGCGGGTAGAGGATTTTTTATGAAAGAAGTTCAAAGGACTACTTCATTAGGGTTTTGGGCCCAGATACGTTGAAAACCGGCTCTCCTCCACCTATACGAAATAGCACTATTTCCGATCTTTCGTTGCCTGGATTAACCTCTCGATGGATTGTATGGGCAGGTACAAAGATATAGTCTCCAGTGGTCGCATCGACTGTTTCTTGTCCTTCTTGGCCGTATTCGAAACGTGCTTTTCCCGATACAACGTACAGGTAACTGTCATTTTTGCCGTGATGGTGCCATCCTGAGACCGTGCCGCCTTCCATCTCCACAGACCCGACCCAAATTGGATTATTGTCAAACGCCACTGCGCGTTTCATTCCTTGTGTCTGCTTCGTATCCGACATGGTGTTTCCACGCACGTGTAATATCCTGGCCATAAGTGGACTCCTGTTTAACGAAGGATCTATGGAAACAGCGAAGTCGCTTGGATCTGCCCTTCAACCCTTTCAGATTCCGCGTTGATACCCCGGGCTAGAACGATCCCCGTTTTCGATCACGGGCAAAAAGTTCCGTATTTCCTATGAGGTAAAGAAAACGGCACCGCGAAACGCGGTGCCGTTTTCTTCTAATTGAGCGCGTGTCTTACCAGCGGCCTCTACCACCACCACCGCCAGAATTCTCACGACGGGGCCTAGCCTCGTTGACTGTGAGTGGGCGACCACCCATATCCTTGCCATTCAAATCGGCAATTGCAGCCCCGGCTTCATCCCGATCCGGCATGTCAACAAAGCCAAAACCCCTGGACCTCCCAGTAACTCGGTCTATAACGACCCTGGAATCGTCGACCTGCCAGAACGGGGCAAATGTAGTCTTCAATTCATCGTCTGTCGTACTGTAAGGCAAATTGCCCACATAGATATTCACGGATTTAATCCTCCCGCACTAGTAACTGTATCTCCTCGCCGGAACTGACCTCACTGTCCTCGGCGAAGAAACCTAAGCGCGCGGATCAGAATTCGATCTCAACCGGGTCATGGAGTGGTTGACCACCCTATTCTACTACTTATGGTACTTATAGGAACAGGTATCAATTTTTTACCAGTAGGAGCGATGATCAAAACCCTATAAATTCGTATTGCGTAAGGGGGCAAAATTCTTGGCAATACGAGGCAACACCGGAACTACCAGTGGGTCTCTAGCGCAACCAACACGGAAAATGACTGGGCGAGTTAGCCATGTATGTTATTGCAGCCAAGTCATATAATTTGACCATCACTCTACCAGCCGGCGTAAAGGGCAGAAGTGGCCAGATCTACTACCTGATATGGAAGTCCGCTACCTTTCGCCGTTTCTTCACCCTCCTCCGTAACCAACCATTTGCCTCCCTCGCCGATTGCCACTCCATCCTTCATGATCACATTGCCAGCCACGAGTGACATTGTTGCCAAACCCGTCGCCTTGTCGACAATTGTGAAGTCAGCGTCAGCTCCCTCCCCAAGGTGTCCTTTCGCCAGTAATCCGACGGCACGAGACGGCGCGTAGCTAAGCTTGTATGCAGCCTCGATCGGCGTGAGGGCTCCGAACGTAACCAGGGCAAATGTACGTTCTATAGCGACATTTCTTGGCAGGGAACCTCCATCAGTACTGATTGTATTAATTGCAAATGTTCTGTCGCTAAGCTTCGCCGTAGCCAACGTGAATGATGAACTCGGTGGGTTAACGGTGAAACTTACAGTTACGTCCGTACTCCCTAGTTCCCAATATTTGATCGCTTCTTTGCCGGTCACCAGATAGTTTCGGTCATCATCTGTTACCAGAACTGAACAGTAATCATCCATCATTGCCTGTCTAAGACCGACATCAGTGGCTGGATAACCACGCACTAACAAACAGTTTTGGATAACGTTATAGACTACGTTCCCATCCTCGTCACAACGCCCACTCGATCCATTTATCTGTGCAAGATAAGACTCTGTTACTACTTGGTCTCGTATACCCTCCATTACCCGAATGGCTTCCACACACTCTTCCTCTGGTGTCATGATCAGACCGCGACAGTATGAGTTGATGTGCGCCACATGCAGCTTGCCTTGACCAAGGCTTGCTGGCACCTCCCTCAAACCATTTATGTCACTTCCTGTATCTTTACTACCGACATGGAATGCCGCCCATGCTCCCAGATCATTGGCCGCTGCAATCACGTTCGAGGTAGCTTCAGGCGTGAACGGATAATAACCGCCGAGTAACTTAATCCCAATCGCCCCACGCTCTAAAGCACCGGATATTGTGTCTCTAGCTACTTCAGGGCGCGGGTCGTCTTCTTTAATCGTAACGTGTGGAATCAGACCTAGAAGATTAGCAACGTTTAACCCTGCTCCAGATCGTTTCATACCCTCAGCCATACGACTGGGCTCGCCTGCCAAATCGAGAATTGTAGTCGTACCACTAGCTGCCAACATGCTATGGCCCACCGCACTATTGGGGCCATCCCATGCAGATGAAACGTGCGCATGAAGATCTATGTGACCTGGCATCACGTACTTTCCAGATGCATCCAGAACGGTCGTGGTTGGCAAAGACTCGCTGTGTGATTCCACACTTGCAACTTTGCCATGGCGAACGACAACGTCGCGCACCCCGTCAGTTCCGTTAGCTGGATCTAAGACCCAGCCACCTTTGATGATTAAACTATCAGCGTTGTTCAATTCGCCCCCTAAGTGATCTTTTACTGTGAAGTGAAATCTTGCGTCGACAAGCTACTCTAACGGCATATACGCGCCTCTATAACCGACGCAGTACTTCAGGGAAGGTTTTCTATATCAACCGGCTGGATGTCCCCGGCAGGTTCGAATCTTAATACCTTCCCGTAGAAGTAAAGTTCCGCTTCCAGAGAACGTTCTATATTTACCGCTTGTCTAAAGCCGTGCTGTTCGCCCTCAAATGCCAAGTAGGCGAATGGCAGTTGTTTGCGGCGCAATGCTTCAACCATAACGTCAGCTTGAGATGGCGGAACGACCTTGTCCTCGAGACCTTGGAATATAATCATGGGGCAGGATAGTTGATCCGTGAAATGGATAGCGGATCGATCATGATAACGCTGCTTAAACTCTGGATACGCACCAACAAGTGAATCGAGGTAACGAGACTCAAATTTGTGGGTGTCTCCAATAAAAATGCTGAGATCTGCGATGCCGTAGTATGTAGCTCCAGCTGCAAAAAAATCGGTGAAAGTTAGAGCATTAATAGTAGTGTAGCCGCCAGCGCTACCCCCCCTAATCACAACTCGATTACGGTCGACCACACCCTGGTTGACTAGAAATGTTGCTGCGTTGACACAATCATCTGTATCGTAATGCCCCCAGTTCGCTCGAAGAGCGTTCCTATATGCCCTGCCATAGCCCGTGGACCCCCGATAATTGACGTCAACTACACCAAAGCCCCTGCTCGTCCAGAATTGGATGGACAGACTAAGAGCAGGCGTACTAGCGCTGGTTGGGCCACCGTGGCTCACCACCATCAGGGGAGGCAACTCACCCTTCGTGGGCCTGAACATAGCATTCCTGGGAGCATAGTAAAAAGCATGTGCCTGTCCGTCATCGGTTGTGGGGAACATGATCGCTTTAGGAATCGAAATATAGCCTTCGTCGATTTCAACGTCGCAGCTTTTCTTTAGCACTGAGAGGTTCTCTGAACCCAAGTCCAACGCGACAATCTCTGGAGCATTACTAGGACCCGCTCCCAAGAAAAACACAGTCTTGGCGTCACTTGAAACGTAGGAAATATCCGAATATGGCACGGAGATCGTTCTAATCAAATCACCGTTCTCACTTAGTAATTCGAACCGTCCATCGGTCCCATCAGAGTTTCTTAAGACACACTGCTTGTTGGAAGTAAATGTGTAAGTTGAAAAACCGAAATTCCATGAAGGACCTCCCGCATCTGACTCAGATGGAAAGATTGCGACAGTCGATTCTGAATCGCACGCATAAAGATTCCACCACCCTGATCTATCCGAAATGAAGTACAACGTTCCAACCGGACTCCACTCCGGTTGCAAGATGCTTTCTTCATCCCCACCTGCTATATGACGACTCGAAGAAATGACGCAGTCACCATTCAAGTCAGCTAACCACAACTCCGTGTTGTCCCAAGGCATGTTTGGATGGTTCCACGATAACCAAGCGATCTTGTTCCCATCCAAGCTGACGCGCGGAGACGAGTAAAAGTCGTACCCTGTAGCCAATACCTTTACATCGCTCAATCCGTTGGTTGAAACGGATACAACCTCGTTTACTGTTTCACTCCCCTCGACGTGGCGTTCTCTTACGCACGTTAGGAAAAGACCATTTGGTGTAATACTGAGGTCTGCGTAACGATCCTCAAAAGGGACTTTGGGAGCGGGTGTAATAGGAACCGGAGATTCACCAATACACTGTCGGTATATGCGCTGGTCCTCCCAATTGCAGAAATACACAACACCTCTATGAACTATATAACTGCCTCCACCATATTCATGGACAGCATTACGAACGTTAAATCCTTTAGGTGTTAAATCTCCCAATGCTCCGTTACGTGACCGTGCAACCAGAACATATCGTCCTCCTTCATCCGGACGCCCTTCTAGCCAGTAAATGTGACCGTCTTCTACAGATATCTCTTTAATTTGAACCCCGGAAGATGAGACGACGGAAGACGTTATAGGCGTTTCCCAAGTACCGAATGGAGCGGTACGGAATTTATTCATAAGTTTCCTCACTCACCGCAAAATAGATGGCATGTCAATCTTTGTAAGTCATAGGCGGTTTTATCACAGAGACCGCCAGAGCGACATGTTAATGAACAAAGTTTTAACAAAATACTGGGCCTAGCCGTGCATGATTAGTTCGCAAATATAGGCCGTGTCACGATCAACATTACGTCTTGCAGCATCAATTGATTTCAACTGCCACTCCACTTGATTCAGCATATGTATCATCCAAAATGTAATGTGAAGCAATCACCAGCCTACGCATACTTGCCGGTGCAGGATCTATCTGAGAAAGACGTAATACATACTTATTGATCTACTTTACGCAAGAGTAAATATCGACAACATTCGTGGCAAAGAACGCACATAATATGGGCCGCTGCAACATTTAAATAGTGCGATCATGTCATCGAACAGTTCGATGACAGCATTAGCGCATAGATACGAGGGAGCAAAGATAGATGGCTAAGATCGATAAAGTCGCAGGACGCGCCGGAGCTGCCACGGTAAATATAACTCCTCCATACCCAGTTCCAGGAACGTCGGGCGACGTATTCATACGTGGGAACGAAGACAGTGATCTTCTAGCGCACGCGGTAGTTGTCAGCGATGGCTCTACACTAGGCGCTATCGTGTCAATCGACGTACTGATAATTGATCGCGCTACCACGCTTTGGATAAAAGAACTTGCATCAGTGCGAACCGGAATACCCAAAGAAAACATACTGATCGCAGCCACTCAGACCCATTCTGCACCTGCAGCGGGACCGTCTTTTCGACGAGATACACAACCTGACCCGTTTTTTGTAGATTTTCTTGTAAGTCGCACTGCTGAAGCGATAGAGCAAGCTTATTCATCAATGCGTCCGGCTGTAATCGCGGCTGGTGATGCCCCAACTGATGGAATCACGTTTAGTCGGCGCCTAATCAAACCCAACGGTACAGTGATGCACACAGTAGTCATACAACAATGGCCCAAGGACAACGATATGGATCCCGATTTTCCACCGGAAGGACCTGTGGATGAAAACGTCGGATACATCATGTTCGAAGAACTGGATGGGACCCCTATAGCGTGCCTTATGAGCTTCTCATGTCACAACCACTCTTCTTGTGCCCCATATTTTCACCGCGACATGTTTGGTCGCGCAGGCGACATGGTGAGAAGTAAGTTAGGCACTAACACTCCAACCCCATTCCTCGCTGGGGCATGTGGCGACACCATGTGGGTAGATGTCAAAAAAGGTTTGCCAAAAGACCCCATATCCCATACTTGGGAAATTGGAGAGAAAATTGCCGACGCAGTGCTTGACGACGTTAAAAGCAAACAGCGCCACAATCTCTCCAGCGTCCGATTCTCATCAGATGTCATGGAAATTCCGGATCGGTCTCTCGATGATTCCGAGTTTTGCGAGGATAATTGCCGCGGTTCTCACGTGGGAGCAATGCAGTTTGCTGCCAATCGATATGGCCCAGAGAAAGTAGTGCTTGCAAGCCGTGGTGACTCCTCATGCCTCGTAGAAATTGCGGCGATGTCCATAAGCGATCAGGTAGCGATTTCTACTAGCCCAGCAGAAAGGTTCGCCGTGTTCGGTTTGGAAGTTAAGGAAAGATCACCCTTCAAAGTAACACTGATCTCGGATCTCACGAATGGTTATTGTGGGTACGTTCCAACCGAGAAAGGGTTCGAAGGTAAAGGCTATGAAACACATAGAAGTACTTTCCAAAGTAGGTTAGTTAAGGACGCT
>CAZXXH010000042.1:0-469 GCA_964644645.1 uncultured Dehalococcoidales bacterium | reverse complement strand
AATTATCGAGAACGAAGCCTATAGAAATAGTTATAAAGGATAAAGCGTTGGAGTTACTATACCAGTGCAAAAACGTCTGACTAAAACCCGCTGACAGTTTAGAGCTATTTACGTCCAAACAAGCAACCACCACACGACGGGAGATACAAAATGAACGTGTTGATTACTGGAGCTATGGGATGGCTCGGCATTGCCCTGACCAAAACAATTGCCACTCGTCACCATGTTCGAACATTCGACGTCAAGCACAGTGAAAATCCACGCGAACCATTAGACACAAAGGTAGACGAAGTGTGGGGCAGCATTACCGATTTCCAGGCAGTGAGAGCCGCCATAAAAGGGCAAGATGCCGCTATCCACGCGGTTATGGCAAGTACACGCCGCGGACTGTACTCACCAGGCGACGTAGCACCCTTCGAGGTGAATATCATGGGTACCTACAACCTCCTTGAAGCAGCGCGGCAAGAAG
>CAZXXH010000041.1:7300-15367 GCA_964644645.1 uncultured Dehalococcoidales bacterium | reverse complement strand
GGCGGCACTAAATGTCAATCCCGCCGTCTGCCCATCTGCTCGCAATGACTTCATTGAAGAAAGAACTGCATCACTAGTACTACCAACGTTGTAGAAACAGACGTTTACACCGGCATCAGCACCAGCAAGAGCCACAGCTTTTATATCACCCAGCAGGGGAACGACCACCCGGCCTACACCGCAAACGCCTGCTAATTTTATACACTGGACACTATCGCCTTCACTGGCTGTACCCCGCAACGAGACCACATCAAGCCCTTTTAATCGCAGTTCCCGAACAATGGAGGCTGCGTGTCGTGAGTCAAGCACATCTATTGGCTTGTCATCCAAGTAGTCAAGTTCGACGTTCGTGATTTCAGCGCTTCTACAATCATCCACAATTGCGTCTATGGTTTTCCCAGCCAACCTCGCCGACACAGCGACGCTAAAGGTCTCAGAGATGAAAGACTGTCGTCTTAGATCTGATCGTTGGGTTACACAGTCATTGCAATTTGGATTGGTGCAAAGAGCGAATGCCGGATCCCGCTGGCCGATCTCCATTAGACAATCGATCATCTCGCGACTCTTCATAAGTCTTACCATCGAATTCCCAATGCGGCCCTTGCTCAATATCCCCTCCATTTGGAGGACGCTATCTAATCCAATGAAATCTCTATGAGGACCAGGAAAGAATGGCCACGATTTGGTCACTTCTCCTTCAGGGGTTGCGAAGGTGAAAGAATCGGTAGTTTTGAGGTAGGAAAGACGTAGCAGTGACTCAACCGTGTGCAGGCTGGTGTTGCGATCCTGATCAACTCCCATAAGGCAGACATATCCGCCAATTTCAGCGAGACGCACGTAAGGCGTGTTTTCTCCGTGGGCTAGTTCAGGTTTCCAGTGGTCTTCACATAATTCTCTGGCCTGTCCTCCGATCGCGGCTACACTCGCTTTAGGATGAATGCTATGAATGACATCCGATCTTTGCTTAACAGCCTCTGGGATAGCTCCCAAATCGCCAAATGTCGGTACTAATAGAGTGCCAGCAGGACCCAATACTTCCAAAAACGCTTCGACTACTGTCTCGGCTCCTCCGGTGACACGTCCCAAGCTTGACAGGGAACTGTGTACGAGAACCGCGTCTCCACGACCGAGGCCTAAATCCATGAGACCAGCTGCTATATCCGATTGGGTCAAAGACATCTAGCGTTCACCTAGTTTAAGGTTCCTTTCCAAAACCACTTGTAACTCCTTAATACAGGTGCTGTCTCCACAACGCTTTGGTTTAAAAGAGGCTTCCGTCAATCGGTTCAGGAATGCCGTGATGATGTCAATCTCGATGAAGGATAACCAAGTTTATTTCTACCAAGCAGCGTATCAGGCCACAGTATCACCCCAAATTGTCTGCATAGCATCTCGGCTTCTTAAAATCGCGCTGTGGTTGTCTTCGCGTGCAAATACTTCAAGCACAGCTATGCGGTCATTATCACTCACCAATTCCGTGAGCAGACCATAGTCAATCAGCCCGAATCCGATTTCCTGATGCTGGCCTATGTTCCCACCATTTTGTGGGCCAGAACAATCATGTAGGTGAACATGTCGTATGCGCTGATCGAACAAGGCCAAAGCTTCACGGATACACCCCGAACCCCAGGCATGTCCGACATCCAAGGTTATACACACAGCCTTACTGTCAACTGAATCGACGATTTCTACAAGATCTGAGTGTTGTTGAATGAGATATCCAGGCATGTAATGCAGGTTCTCCAAACACAACAAAATCCGGTTCTCTTCAGCCACAGGTGCAACTTTTTGCATGAAATTCGTTATGTGCGCAAAAGCTTCCAAACGCGCTGTGTCAGGGACTTCTTCAGGCTTCACGCCAGTGACATCGACCATACCCGGATGAACTACTATGACTTCAAATCCCAATTCACTGCCCACTTTGATCGTTGTTGTGAGCTCCAATAAATCTCGTTGACGACGTTCAGCATCGTGAGAGCATGGTGCTGTTTCTGACGGAAAATGGTAGCTAAGCCTCAAGTCGTAGCGCTTTTTCGTGTCAATTATGTACTGACGATCCCGGCGGCTGAGATCCAGCAATGAGTGAACATCTCCACTGATCTCTATTGCATTGAATTGATGCGCTATCGCCCACTCGATAGCTTTCACTGGCGAAGGACTGGAATCTACAAACGATGATGGGAAGCTCAACGTAGCCAACAAAGTAACTCCTTACAACACGGTAGACATTAGAGATTTCCTAGATGTCACATAATGGGTAGACTGATGCCCACATACAACTCTTTTTTGGGAACAGTTTCCAGCCACTTGATACTGCACGTCACCCGGTAGGTTAAACCCTAAACTGAATGTACGCCGCTACTCTATCAGTCTTCAGACTGGCATCCATTTCTTTCGTCATGTTCTTGCTTGCTTGTACATACACGACTAGCACAGATAATGCTTCAAGATTTGACAATGAATCGGCGCCAGTGCCTCCTCAAATACCATTCCCAACACCCTCGGAACGAACAATTGCTGCAGATTCTACCGAGGAGTATTCTGCGACTCGAGAAGAGTTCACCATTGCGCTGAATTTGGCCAGTCACAAAACTGCATTAACGTCAACCGATAATGCAAAGCTCTTTGAAGCGTACTGGAAAACCTACACAACTGAAGCAAGCCTAGACAGCCTGTCCCCAACTGCCATCGGGTTTAAGGGCTTTGTGATCAATACCAGACCAAATCAACTTGAACGTCTAGCCCTCGGTCAATTAATCGAAATTAACACACGCTACATTGGTGGTGAGCGAAGCGACCGACTAGTAGCATTTACAAAACCAGATGATTTACAAAATGCTCAACTAGCATGCGATCTATTTACAGTGGCTCTAACCGAGAGCGATCTCAGCGGTAAGCCTCAGGCCACTGTTCCTAGTAATGACCTATTTATTTCGTTCGTCTAGAGATCAGACCCGCATAGCGTAGATACTTTCATTGCGTTCTTGATGGGTGAGCTTGGCCTAGGTAGTCGAGAAAACAATACTAATCCGACCAAAACATCCATAACCGAGAACCTACCCGCAGATTTGATCCTCGAGATGTACCAAGACAAGAAGCAACTGGGTGGCAACGATATCAATCTTTCAGAAATAGTACACAAAGGTCTACCCGTAGTGCTCAATTTCTGGGCCGGTCTGTGCCCCCCGTGTCGTGCCGAGATGCCATACCTCCAATATAGCCATGAAAGACACCCTGGTGAGCTATCTATCATCGGAGTTGACATCGGGCCACACACAGGATTGGGATCGATTCAAGATGGTTTGAAGCTAATCTCCGAAATGGATATTAGCTTCCCCACAGGCAGCACTCCAGATCCGGGTGCGTTGTCGCATTACCAACTCGAAGGAGTGCCGTCCACACTGTTTATCCTTCCGTCGGGAGAGATACTTAGACGCTGGACCGGCACTATCACCAAAGCGCGGCTCGAAGAACAGATCAGGAGACTGATCAGGGTATCCGCGTCATTTGGGGTTGATTAATTTCTGACACGCTTCTCAGCGGTGCCCCGTAACTGATCCATCTGCTAGTGTGTAGATGGATCTTCAAGTGTCCCAAGGAGAAAATGTATGAAGGCCGCAGTGATGTACCGCACCCATGCCCCACTTCGCATTGAAGATTTGGATCAGGATCCTCCTAAGCAGGGTGAGGTACGAGTGAGGACAATGGCCGCAGGGCTGTGTGCTAGTGACCATCACGTTATAGAAGGCAAAATGACCTATCCACTACCCGTCGTGCTAGGCCATGAAGGAGCTGGGTTGGTCGAGGAAGTGGGTAGTGGGGTCACTCGCTTTTCCCCTGGTGACCGCGTCATACTAAGCTTCCAATCAAGCTGCGGACGCTGTTCGGATTGCCGACGCGGGGAAGGCAACCTGTGTGACACTCACAGAAACACCCCATTCACCATGTTTGACGGTACTGTGCGTCTACATAACTCAGATGGCACTGATGTACGACAAATGCAAAAACTCGGTGTGTTCGCCGAATCGCTAATCGCACCGCAGGAAGCCTGCCAGATCCTACCCGACCAAGTTCCATGGGAATCAGCGGCCCTTATAGGGTGTGCTGTCACCACAGGAGTTGGAGGGGTTCTGAATACGCCCGGCATACAACCTGGGGACACGATCGCAATATTTGGTGCAGGCGGAGTGGGACTAAACGCGATTCAGGGTGCCCGTTTATTAAATGCCGCCCGGATAATAGTCGTAGATATAGTCGACCATAAGCTGGAGTTCGCATACAAATTTGGAGCCACCGACATTATTAACTCTTTAGAATCTGACCCAGTCGAGGAAATAAAAGACATGACAAGTGGCGGAGTAGACTTCGCCTACGACACTTTTGGAAGTTCCCAAGTTGTCCGTCAAGTAGTGAACAGCATCCGAAAAGGTGGCACAGGGGTACTCATAGGACTACCTGCATCCGGTGACGACGCTCCAATCGATGTCATGGACATGGTGCGAGTTCAAAAAAACCTTGTTTCAGCCTTATACGGCCGAGTTACTCCACACCTTACGTTCGAACGCATCCTCGATTTCTACCAACGCGGAAAGATCGATATAGATTCGCTAATAACTCGCCGCTACACGCTTGACGACATTAACCAAGGATTCGCTGATCTGGCTCGCGGAGAGGACGGCCGCGGTGTAATAAGCTACACAAATTAACGGTAACCCACTCATTAAATCTTATCGCCTGCTGGAAACATTGATTTTGATTGATGTTAGCGAAGAACCTTAATATCGTGGTAGCCGACCATCAACAGACGACGTGTTACCGTGAGCACAAAGCATTATAGACGTACATAATAGTAAGCTTCGGTTAAGTGACCAGCCTGTGATGGTAGGCGTCAAAGGGAAAAAAAACCGCTAAATCATGACTCTTATTTATCCACCGGTGACAGTTCCTGAAATTCAGGTGGTATCAAAATGACCAATCAACGCCCGTCATTCCCAGACAATGCCAATAATGACGGTGTGTTGCGCCGTTCGTTATCAGTCTTTGTGTCCATCATCTCAGTTCTGCGCACTCTGTTTCTTACTCTCAGCATCATCATGCGTCGTGGTATCGCTGTCGCGCTGGCACTGGTGTTTTCCGTACTGCTAATCATATTCATTATTTATATGCAGGGAATTGGATCTACAACTAATCCGGAGTTCATATCAGAGCGGCTACGCGAAGCGGACGCTTATAACTTCCTATATGACCGTATTATGCCCTCAATTCTCAATGACTTTGCAGATCGAGGCTTTGACATCGATGCTGGATTCGGAGCGAGCAATACTGGCACCATACGCTTCAATGAACCCGACCGGGCTGCAGCCGCAATACAGACGTTTATCGAAAATGTTGTTCCACGAGATTACATGCAGGACCGTGCCGAGACTTTCATGGAGCAAATCGCGTCTTATGCATTTGGTCGTCAGAATGAGTTTTCAATAGACTTACAACTCGATGATCGCGTCCGGGCATTACCAGTAGCAGTGAGATCGGCGTCAGCAGAGATCAGCCTAGGTGAAATCATTTCCAATGACATCATGGCGCCCATTATCGAAAGCACCGCATCCGAACTCACTTTCCCAACATTAGGCATATCGTTTACGCCTGATGAAGTGCTTGACGCAGCAAATCGCGTCATGCCTGCCGACTGGATAGACCAACAGGTGTTCACTGCAGTCGACCAACTGGCCCCCTACCTATCCGGAGACGCCGATTCGTTCTTGATCAACATAGATTACTCGGAGCGCATACCAGTTTTAGGAGACGTGCTCGTCGAAACAGTACAGCAAAAGGAACTTGCTTCAGTTCTGCTATTCGAACGGGTAATAGATCCAGCAGTAAAACAAGCCGTTGCTGAGTTAACGCTACTATCCTACAACGTACCGATCACGGGTGACGAAATCACAGAAGCTGTGCGTCAATTCGCGCCGACAGCCTGGATAGAATCCGAAGCCGAAAACGTAGTAGTAGCCGTAGTTCGATACATTACTGGAGAATCTGACTCACTAGCGTACTCGATAGATCTAAAAGAACGCAAAGAAAACGGTCTGGATCATCTTACTGAGTTAGCTGATGCCAAATTAGCGAGTGTGCTCTCGGACATCCCGAAATGCAAAAACGACCAGCAACTTGTCCTTGCCGCACAAGATGTCACAGAGCTCCGACTGCCCAGATGCAGCGAATCCGGTATTGATCTGAGAGAACTCAGAAGTGCAGCCGTAACTCTGTTCCATAATGAAATTAGAGACCGCTTGTTGATACACGTCCCTGACACTGTCGGATATACAGACTCGCAGTTCCGAACAGTCTTAGGCTTGGATGCAACAAATTCTCTTGAAGCAGTCAGAAACACAATACAGCAGGGCCTTGTATACACCGATGATGACTTGATATCTGACTGGAGCAAAACTGGCGACCCAGCCAGCTTCCGACGGGCTCTAGACACAATAAGAAGTGGAGAAATTTACAGTAACGTCGAGTTCGAAAGAGACTATCAAAATTTCCTCGATTCACAGAATATTCCAGCAACAATCAAAGGTCCAAGCATATTGTTCTTCAACTTTGATTGGTCGACAGATCTAAATACCAGCCGAGCTAACTTCGGTCGAATACTGGGTTCCATATTTCTTCTTGGGAGCCCACTACTACTACTACTCTTGTTTATCGGCTTATTGGGCGGACGAAATTGGCGAAGCCGACTAATGTGGGTCGCCGGCGCTGTAGTAATAAGTGCCTCCATCTGCGCTGTTATTTTTGGACCGGTATACCTGAATGTAGGAAACACTGTGTCGAACGAGATCCAAGCTGGAATATCTACCTATTTAGATGAACCAGTATCGAGCGACCCGTTGACTGGCCAATACACGTCGTTCCGTAGTGATTTCCCTCGTACCGCCGCTCTAGTAGATAGTGGAGAATTTGTTGTACGGATCAAAGTATTTTTTGATGGAATGGCATCTGGAATGCTCTCCCATAGTCTGATGTGGCTTATGTCGGGATTGATTGTACTTTCTATAGCTCTTGTGCTTGAGATATACAGTCGGCCCGGAATTGAGCCTCCTGAAACGTGGACCACGTTTACTGGTTCCATAAAGGAACGTATCGGAGACCGACGCCGCGATCAGACCTGAAAACAAGCAACCATGTACGGGGATAAGACGCCATGGGTTGATCCGGTATCAAGCAACATTGGTATACCCAAAGGTCACCTTGGTTACAAGACACTGAATACAATGGAACATCGACGCAGCGTTAAGCAGCCGCGCAGATGATAAGGAATATGGACTTTTTGCCAGCTTCAAACCTGATTGATCTTGTAGTGCCCAAAGAGTCAATAGATGAAATAAGTGCACGTTCCAAACGACTACCTTTCGTCCATTTGCCGTAAAGAGCGATATGGTATCTTGAACTGTTAGCGACAGGTGCATTCTCTCCGTTAGACCGATTTATTGGCCAGAGTGAACTCGACAATGTTTTAGAAAATATGCGACTCGAATCCGGAGCGCTGTTTCCAATACCCATAACTCTGCCCCTGCCAGCCGACGCTCCTATCACTCTAGACACGGAAATTACGCTATGTGACAGCTTCAACAACCCTCTTGCCATCATGAGAGTGGATGAAGCTTACAGTTGGGATCCCTCACACGTCGCGCGACATACCGTCGGTACTGAAGACAGTGCTCATCCCCTTGTACGTGAGATGGCATCCTGGGGTACCGTTAATATCAGTGGCCCCCTCCAAGTACTGGCGCTCCCTGCCCACCATGACTTTCGCCAACTTCGACTAACACCAAGTCAAACTCAGGAATATCTTTCCAAGATGGGCCACAATAACACTGTGGCATTCCAAACTCGTAACCCACTACACCGGGCACACGAGGAATTGACCAAGCGAGCTATTGATCTCGTTGATGGTGCCCTACTCCTGCACCCAGTTGTAGGCATGACCCGGCCAGGAGATGTAGACCATTTCACGCGAGTCCGCAGTTATCTCGCGCTAGCACCATACTATCCAAAAGATCGGTTTCT
>CAZXXH010000041.1:0-7290 GCA_964644645.1 uncultured Dehalococcoidales bacterium | reverse complement strand
GACCTCGTGAAGCCCTTTGGCATGCCCTTATTCGTCGAAATTACGGAGCAACCCATTTCATAATCGGAAGAGACCACGCTAGTCCAGGACTCGACTCAACTGGCCAACCGTTTTACGACCCATACGAGGCTCAAGACATCGTAGAAACTCACCAAGATGAGATCGGAATACAAATTGTAAGGTTCGCCCTGATGAACTACCTGCCTTCTGAAGATCGGTACGCTGAAGCTACCGAGATACCAAAAGGAACTGAAACTTGGTCGATTTCCGGAACTGAGGTAAGAGACAAGTATCTGGCCAAAGGTAAGCCTCTCCCTTCTTGGTTTACTAGACCTGAGGTCGCTGCGGTGCTGTCTGGTGCCTACCCACCACGCCCACATCAGGGGTTTTGTATATGGATCAATGGCCTCAACTCCACAAGTAATTTGATGACTGCACATGCTATCGCGGCCCTATGTATGGAGTTTGGTAGATCCGTTTCTGTGCTCGACACTAAAGACGTACCTCAAAATGTGATCGGAGCATCCAGCATCGAAGGAGATGATCAAGACGCCGATATCAAATTTATTGGATTCGTTGCATCGGAAATCGTCGGTCACCGCGGCATCGCGGTCTGTATCAATAACAACGCACCCCGTGCAATTACCAACAAGATTAAACGTATGGTGGGCGAAGCAAATTTTTTCGAAGTCTTTATGGACTCCCCAGTTGAGGCATTAGAAGTATGCGAACCTACGGAACGTCTTAGAAAAAACAAACAAAACGAGGTTAGGACGACTGTTGGCTTAGATAAATTCTACGGGGGGGGCGAATCACCAGAAATCGTTATCGACGACAGCACTTCCTTGTCGAACGGAGCGTCCGCTATTCTTGCCCACATTAGTAAAGCCGGATTCTTGCTTCAAAGTTGATACTCTGAACGCCTCTACGAACACACCATCGTCTGCCTAGGACACCCTGCTTACGTTTCGGTGTAGATGATTACGTGTCAACTGACTATGTCTCTTGAGTGGAGCCCTCAGCCACAAAGTCGTCCATCTTTCTTAGTAAGCCATCCACAAATATTTTTTTCACTATGTACACCAAGTCAGGTGCCGTATGAATATAAAAGAACTCCGCATCCTTTTTTACTAATTTCATTGTGATTGCTGCATCAGCTTCACCGAGAGTAGATACAGTAATCTCAACCATAGGGGCATTGAAATCGATCATGGATATTTCTCTAGGTCTGGCAAAGTCAGACGCTATTAGTGGGGCCAAACCTTGAAGCGTGGATTCGATAATGTTCTTGTTGCCCGGAAGTCTTTCGCCGTCACCGTCAACCCACCAGAATGCTCCCTCACGAACTAGGCTGTATGTCCCTTCCGGGTAGGTGTACGTCACTAAATCAACTCGATCAGCTGGTAACTGCGCGACTATTGGATTACGCCAACCTCCAGGATTGGTAGAAAAGATAGCAGGCAAGTTAGCCGGAAGGCTGTACACAGCATCGCCGTCTATAGGTTTCAAATAGGAAAGTCCTGCAGCTTCCGAAAAACGTCCAATCAGTAGTTTCTCCAGTGTTGTCGAGCCAGTCATAAAACTCAGGTCAATAACATTTTCTGTATTAACACCGGTCCTGTTGTGCGAATCTTCACTGTCCGCAACTAATTGAGCCACGGTTAACTTCTCAACCGCAGCCCAAAACTGCACCATCTTTGGTTCAAATACTGATTGCCCACCAATTAGCCAGCGCCCGTCCTCCCTAATCAGCTCGACTGAACTGTCGGATGAACTTATTGACACGCGATCTACCAATTCGTTAGTTAGCATTGGCAATACAGGCATCGTATCGGGAATCCCTAAACCAGAGTTGAAGCGGAACAAGAGTCCGATAATCCCAACCAATACCACGGCGACCAGGGCAAATCTAATACGTCTCAGACCACTAAGCATCGTCACCATACACAGCCCCTATCAATCGACGTCGCCTCAGGTGTAATAATGCTCCGATAGACACTATTACCAGTGGAATTCCGATCATGCTTCCGTATTGCACCAGATCCATCTCAGTCTTCGAACCGAATGACAAACGACTACTAGTTATCACTTTAGAGCGTATCGCCGCCAGAGCATCCTCTTGGGCCAGCCAATCGATCACATTCAGCGCGTACAACATGTTCTCTGGAGAACCTGACACGGCCCGATCACTCAGCCAATCAACATCACCAAAAACAGCAAGGCGATAGCTCGATTCTTGGGCTTCAATATTTTCCTTGTATTTCGATGGTCCTATGACTGCGACGCCCGTTAATCTTGATGTTAACTCGGAGCCAGGATCAAAATCCTCTTGAGCCGGCGTAACATTGCCAAACTTCGAGTCTGCAACAGCGAACGGGCTCACTTGTAACAGTGGTATCACCTCTACATTCAGATCGTTCGATATATCCGCCTGGATCGGTGAGGCCCACCAAAGTGCAATCGAATCGACGTCCCCGGGTATCGTTCCTTTAACCGGTTCCGCCCTAGGCCAATACCCGTAAGGTACCGGAAACACGAATGGCCCTTGGCTAATAGAGATCGCCTCATTATTTCGAGGGTCATATATAAGGCTCTGTTCAATCGTTAAACCATATTTACGTATAAATCTTCCCGCCGCTTGTCCAACCTGGCTTACACCCAGACGCCCATCCTGTGATTGCAACACCTGGACTGGCTCCGCCAACAGAAGCATGCTACCGCCGTGGTCCAAGTAACGGTGCAAAGCCTGTTCTTCTTCCGGCAGAAAATCCTCCAACAGTCCAGGTACTATTAGAAGATCTAATCCACCTAAATCAAAATTGTTCTCTCCCGACTGTCCCCCAACCAACTCCACCACGTCGTATTGTTGATCAAGCTGCTGTTTCAGGATTACCAGATCAGACTCCACGAGTAGTTCGCCATGCCCAGATATGAAAGCAACTCGCTTAGGTTCGGATCTAAGCATTCGGCCTATCATTGAGGCCAAACGGTATTCCAGATCATAAGTTGATCCGATGAACGGGATAACCTCATGCCTATCCAAGTAGGTGATAGATAGACCGAAATAGGCACGCGTCAACTGTAAATCGGCCTCGCCTAGCACGTTCAATTCGACGGGAGAAACTCCAACATGTTGTGCCCACCAAGCATCGTTCTCGTCTTCGTCAGGGAAACTACGCACCACTCGGACATTCGATGATATTGAATCAAGATCTTCAAGAAAATCATTTACATCACGGTTCATTTGTCTTACTTGCACTGGCAAGTTATCTGATGCGTAGAGTCTCACCGTAAGTAGATCATCCAGTCCTCCCACAACATCGCTCATGGCAGCGCTCAACGTATAACGGTGCCCTTCGGTTAAATCCCAGCGACCTCGTATAGATCCACCAAACCAACCGGCTAGTAGACTCAACACTACCAGTCCAGCAGTAGTCACTTGCAGCATCCGATAGTCGCGGGAAAAGTGGCTAACCGTTTTCGAGCGCAAAGAAAAAAATGCGGCCGTCAAAAATGTGAACACTAGAAGCAGGAAGTAGACTGCATCTCGCAAATCCAGCACACCACGCGTGATACTGTCAAAATGCGTCAATGGGCTTATACCGTGTAACAGGGTCACTAGTCCGACAGGCAACGCTGTCAGTACAAAACCAGAACCTATCAATAGCAAAACTATGTTGAATCCCAAGCCTGCTACAAACGCGACTATTTGGTCGCGCGAGATACTCGAAGTAAACAAACCAATAGCGACCATGGACGCCGCCAAAAGAAACGCACCTATGTATTGCGCCACCGCTGCACCGACATCCACAGACCCACCAAATTGAAGCATCAGCGGGATAGCAACGGTTGAAAGTAAACCTAGACACACAAACAGCAATGCAGCTGTAAATTTGGATGCAACTATCACCCAATCCTGCAGTGGATATGTGATAAGCGTTTCCAAAGTCCCATCACGCTCTTCCTCTGCCATCAAGCGCATTGTTGTCGCAGGAATGAAAACAGCAAAAAGCCACGGGAGCGTGGTGAAAAGCGGTCTAAGAGACGAGTCCGCTAAATCAAAAGCTGTACGGAAAAACAGATACGTAAGGATACCGACGAAAACGACCAGCAATATGTAGCCAGTTGGTTGTTCGAAGTACCCCTTAAGGTCTTTAACCGTCAGGGCAATGAATGAACGCAACGACTTACGACCTGATAGATTCTTCCGGCGAGTGGTGACCTGCTGAGACTTCCAACGTGTTCCCTACTCCCTCCGATTCAACCAGTTTTTCTATTCCAACGCCTTCATCAGAAGTTAATGAGTGAAATGTGTTCTCGAAACTAGCCTTGTCTCGGCTAAGTCCCCAAAGAACAAATCCTTTCTGTTTAGCCATTTCAAATACTGAAGGCCTAGGGTCAGAACCTGATACCACTTTTACGATGAACCTATGACGTCCCTCCGTAACACCGTCCAACTCGACATCGGTAACGTCTTCCAAGCAGCTAAGCTCATAGGCAGCATTGGGGCCCTCAATCTCCACCTGTATCTTGCCTTCGTCGCTGGCGGCAGCTTCTTGCAAGTTCGCCATAGTATCGTCAGCAACCAGACGCCCCTTGTTGATAACCATGATTCGGTCACAGGTAGCCTCGACTTCACTTAACACATGGGTACTTAGAACAACTGTTCGGTCACGTCCTAATGATCGAATCAATGCCCGAATCGCTAATCTTTGATTCGGATCTAGACCTTCGGTCGGTTCATCTAGAATCAATATCTCCGGCTCATGTAAAATCGCCTGCGCCAAGCCGATACGTTGACGATTCCCACGCGACAACTCTCCGATCGGGCGATAGAACACTTCGGCTATACCAGTCTGTTCCACAATAGTATCGAACCGCTGTTTCCGATGACCACCAGTTATCCCCCGTAAATTTGCTACAAAAGCAAGATATTCGCTAACCAGTAAATCTTCATATAGAGGGTTGCCTTCCGGAAGATATCCGATCCTCTGTTTCGACTGTGTGCCATTGGTCTCAGGATTTATTCCGTTAATAAGAACTCGACCACTATCTGGTGTGTAGAAGTTAGTCAAAAGTCTCATAGTAGTAGTCTTACCTGCGCCATTGAGCCCCAGCAAACCTACAACTTCCCCATTCTTCACACGAAACGAAACTCGGTCGACTGCCAAAAGCGATCCAAACCGCTTCGTAATACCATCAGCTACAAGGGTGAAGCCGTTGCTCGGAGAATTTGATGATTGTTTAGGCAAGGCGAGCATTACAGTTGGTTCCAGGTAATGCGCAGACTAAGCAATGTTTATAGCTTCAATCAAGATGAATTTACAACGCATTTACCACCTCGTGGATTTTCGCTTTAACGTGAATCGGATGTCTGTCAGCTATCGTACAACGCTGACTTATCTAGCACTGAGACGTATAAGATAGATCGTTCCCTATTGATTGACTACAAAAACATACCCACGGTAATTATGTGGCGGCCTTAGCACCCCTAGGGTCGCCGTGGCCCAACCCCACAAGATTCAGTCATTGGGCGCTATGGCATCGTTCCACCAATTTCGTCGGTGTTACCAACGGAAAAATTACAAGGTGCTCTGGTTAGCCCGGTCTACATCATATAATTTCGGACCGAAGCGACACCATTTCACATAATCATCCCCCTTGCTCAACTCCATCATACTAATTCCGACACGGCTCCATAAAAGAAACATCACTTATGGACTAGCCATATTTCTGGCTTTCGCGATTGCCATATGGGCTTTAATCACGTTCACTTTTGCTCAGAGAATTGAGAACGAGCTGCACAGTATCGACCAAGCAAATGCCATTGATATAGCTTCGGTCAATAGGGCCACCATAGAACCTATTATCAAGTCGCTCAATAATATTGGGGCTCAAGTTAAGATGCTGCGCTTATGGTTGCTACCTTTGCGCTTCAGTAGCGTATTTGTTGGTTGGGCACCCTGGGTTGGCGACAATATCACCGCGCTACCGAATCTAGCAGATCGGGTCAACGGAGATATAAACGCGTCTAGGGAGTTGCTAAAGGGTGTTATCGAACTGAAAGCAGCGTATACGATGTCCGCTGCCGCGATGAACGACATCAGTCTGCCTCGACACGACGATGCTGTGCAGGCTCGGTTGAGCAAAGCCAGCGAACATCTGACACAGGCCAGCATCGCTCTACAAAAGGTTGAGACAATCGGGTCAACGAGCGACCCGGATAGTTATATACATATTCTCAAAACATATAATGATTCATTAAGCCTCAATGAAATAAAGCTTCGTTCTTTCATAGATTGGGCGTCCTCAGCGTCCGAAACGGTGCGTCACCTCTACGATTCATTAACAGCCTTGAGCTCTCTCTTTAAGTATTTGGAAGAAGGGAAAATCTCTAGCCCGGGGCATCTAGAACTTTTGTTGGAAACGCTCGATCTTGTCACCTATCACGGATCTGTTGCCTTTGACTCCGCCTCAAGAACCAACCTGATAACACCAGAGAACTTGTTGGGGTCAAAGATTGCCAATCACCTCCACATTGTAGAGGCAGCCACAAACGGTCTCAGAGCAAGTGCAGCGGGAGCCAGCCTGGGATTACGGGCGATTACACCGGCCCTCGAAATACTAGAATCTGGCTCGGCTGGGCTGCTGTCAGACGGCGAACGGAACCTCAAAGGAATCAGCTTACTCACTCTACATCGTGACAAGCTCGATCTCGCCATACCTTTGTTGGAGTCGGGTGCGGTACACATTGATAAAGCCCTGGAACAAAGCGTTGCCAGGTTGGATTCAAGTTTGATCAGCGAGATCTCTAACACGGTTAGTTTGCTACACAGTGGATTCCGTTTCGTGAGAGACTTTCCTACTCTGGCCGATGACCTACTAGGAGCGAACGGGCCGCGCACGTATCTTGTCCTTGGCCAAACTTCCGATGAGCTACGCGCAACAGGTGGATTCGTATCGGCTCTTTGGTTGCTAACTACAGACCGTGGATCTCTTATTTCAGCTGAATACCATGACATTGTTGAGGTAGACAATCTCGCCAATCTTCATTTGTATCCAAGCCCTCCGTCACTGCTCCAACAACACATGAATGCTCCAGTTTGGTTGATGAGAGACGTAAGCTGGGAGCCTGATTTCCCATCCACCGCTCAGATGGCTATAGAACTGTTCCGTTTGGGTCAGAATCGCTCAGTAGACGGTGTGATTGCCATCACCCCACCGGGACTACTTAACATCGCTCGTCAAATAGGGCCAATTCCTACACCCGACGGACCAATTGAGGCCATC
>CAZXXH010000040.1:0-15403 GCA_964644645.1 uncultured Dehalococcoidales bacterium | reverse complement strand
GTGCTCTTTTGGCGCCAGAGCCGGAACCATTGCCGCCCGAGAAGGTATGTCAAACGACAGTAACACTCCTGTCACAATCGATATCGCAATTACCTGCCAGGGGGCTATAACACCACTTTTGATAAGCAGTCCAGTTAGGATCGCAAGCACAATAAACAAGCCACGTGTGGCACGGACAAGATAGAGTCGGTTAACTCGGTCGGCGATCACCCCTCCCCACATTGACAACAACAGTACTGGGGCAAGAGTCGATGTCGTCACCAAGCCCACCATAACGGTGGACTGAGTTAGATCGTGCATCAGCCACAGCCGACCGTAAATCAGTGCCCACATTCCGACATTAGAGAACGCTGCAGCCACCCAGTAGTAACGGTATTCACGGTAACCGAAGGCCGCAAATCCAGTCTTCATTGGAATCTCAATTCGATCCCTCGTAAACACGCATTAGAGGTTTTTATCAACATATTTTTCGCGCATGAAACTATATGTGCACTCATCGGTGGGTAAAAGTCAGAACCAACCACTACAATCAAATACCAATACCGTCGGAGCAAGGAATAGACCAAGATCGATTCTTTATCCCTTTGCCGAACCGGTCCGGATCAACATTTAATGACAACTCATACGGCGTAACCCTACTGTGAGTGTATGCTGATCGCTACCTGTTCCCGGCCAAGCCCTACCGTTGCAACGTGTTCTGATGCAACGTGTTCTGAAAAAGCGACTTGCGATTGTGTATTTTGTATGTCACATTGCCAATTGGTCTAGGTCATCATCAGTCTCACATGATGCCGAATGATCACACAAGGACCGCGTGCGCTATCAGAAAACTTATTGACTGAGACATGCCATTAAACCCATTCCACACTTGTTTTGGGTTTATCGATGATAGTAGCAATTTCACTATTGCAAAGGGCTATTTTTCGTGAATTATCACACTTGGGCCGAATTCTATGATGCCCACTACGCGTCAACGACTGCGGACGAAGTGGACTTTTACGTGTCGCTAGCTCGTGATCATGGAGGCCCCGTGCTAGAAGTGGGCGTAGGCACGGGGCGCTTGGCTGTACCGATCGCCAATTTAGGTATTAGGGTGACCGGGATAGATCTACATAAATCCATGCTGGACAAAGCTCGAAACAAGGTAGATTCAGACATATTGAATCGTAACCTCGTGCGATTATTTCAGGCAGACATGCGCTCGCTTTCACTAGGAGAAAAATTCAAACTAGTCTTCATCCCAGCACGCACACTACTACTCAACTCCTCATTTAACGACCAACTTGACACCCTTACCGCAGCTCGTGATCACCTTTGCCCAGGTGGCTACCTCGTTTTTAACATCTACGTGCCCGACTCGGAACGCCTGTATCACCACTCTAAAACGCCATTTTTATCAGGTGATGTGATCAACCCAGAGTCGGGCCACCGATGCTTATTCTGGACCCTACAACGTTACGATACCAGTCGTCAGTTGGACCTATCTCAAACCGTGGTCGAAGAAATCGCGTCTGACTTCACAATATCGCGCAAAGTCATACTGAACTCTGAACTCCGTTACCTATACCCCACAGAAGCCTTTCAATTAGTAGAACAATCTGGAATGACCATTTACGAGGCTTGGGGCAGTTTCGGTAAAACCCCGTTCAATGAAACCAGTGAAGAATTAATCCTAGTTTGTGGACTGAAGAATACGTGAAACACACTTGGTCAGTCGTCCAAGCACGGCCACTAGGCTCCTCTGCATCCTATCAACAACTCAACTGGTTTGACTGAGCACAGCAATAAAGTGGATCAACGGAGATTTAGTCACTTCATCCATAGCCCCACGCTGCCTTATTTCGCACCTAGTTACAATCCGGGCACTATCAATATCCAGCCTGCTTATCTACCAGATACATCAAAGGTTCGTTTGCAAGAAATCTCTTCAAATTCTGGTGGAATATTTTCCGTCTTCCATCGAACAGTTCCGGAGTCAGGGCTGAGGAGTGAGGTGTCAGCAAAACGTTTGGAAGTGTCCACAAGCGGCTGTCCAATGAGGGCGGTTCTGGGTCAGTAGCATCCAAAGCGGCCCCGGATATATGACCAGTCTCGACCGCATCACAAAGAGCTCCTTCATCTACTATACCTCCACGGGAAACTACCACAATGTAGGAACCGCGTTTCATTCTAGATATCCGTCCAACGTTTATAGAAAGTCGAGTTTTGTCGGTACTTGGGGCTGTCACTATAAGCCAATCGGACATCTGTACAAATTCATCAATCCGTTCTGGTGGCAATAAATCACTAACTGTACTTGGGACATCTGCTGGATGAGGATCCAGTGCAATTACATTCATACCTAACGCCGCTGCCCGGTGAGCTACAGCACAGCCTATGGCACCCAACCCGTACAAACCTATTGTGCGCCCGCTCAGCTCGGATATTTGCTCCGAAAACTTATATTGGTCCCAAGCTCTAGCTTGCTGTTCACGGAAGAAATCAAGAAACCGGTGAGTCAGCGCCACCATGGCGCCAATAACCCAATTCGCCATTGGCGCTACGTGAGGCCCTGGCGCATTTGTTACCGGAATATCAGAAGAAACAATCTCTGGAATACTAACGATTCGGTCAATCCCCATTCCGGGACAGTGAATCCATCGAAGCTGGTCTGCGGCTAAAAACACTTCCCGTGTAGGCAAACCCATAAATACATCTGCACCTTTGATGGCTATAACTTGTTCCCCTGATTCATACGCCTCCCGAAATTCAACGCCTCTGTAGGTATCCCGCAACTCTGGTACGAAGTGCTTGCCCAAATGGTCTGAACCGATGAGAATCTTCATTGACACTACTCCTTAGGCCGCTACGTACAGAACAGGAACCGTAACACGAGCCCCGACTCGAGTACTGGGGATCGATGCACATTTGTCAGCTTCGCTCAGATCATCCGGGTCGTAAAGATAGTCGCGCGCTTTGAGGCACGAATGGTAAACGCAAGATTAATATGTCACCACAAACCCAAATAAAAAAGATGCGCGATGCTTGGTATCCTCAATTAAACCAAGATCGCCCAGTCCAATTGACAAACATCTCCTATGAATGCTTTTGAAATAAGCTCAGGTTTCGCACCCTCCGGAGACCAGCCAGATGCCATTGATGGGATTGTACGCGGTCTTGAAAATAACCTTGTTCACCATACGGTATTAGGAGTAACGGGTAGCGGGAAAACATTCACGATGGCTAGCATAATCGAGCGTATCCAACGCCCTACCTTAGTCATCGCCCACAATAAAACGCTCGCAGCCCAACTAGTCACCGAGTTCCAAGAGTTCTTCCCCAAAAACTCTGTTGAATATTTCGTCTCTTACTACGACTATTACCAACCAGAAGCGTATATACCGCAAACTGATATCTACATAGAAAAAGAATCGGATATTAACGAAGAGATAGACCGCCTCCGTCACGCCGCCACACGCGCCCTGTTAACTCGCCAAGATGTGGTCATAGTTTCGTCTGTTTCATGTATCTATGGACTCGGCTCTCCCGATGAATATTTCAGTTTCGTGCTCCATGTGGCAAAGGGCCAAAACAGCGGTCTGCGGAAAGTTGTTCGACGATTGATAGACATGCAGTACGAACGTAATGATCTCGATTTTGCTCGCGGGCGATTTAGGCTGCGAGGCGACACACTCGACATCATGCCAGCATATGAAGAACTTGCGATACGGATTCAGTTCTTCGGAGATGAGGTTGAACGTATCGTCGAATTCGATTCACTAACCGGTGAGATCCTTAACGAACGCGCCTTGATAGATATTTACCCTGCGAAACATTTTGTGACATCCGATCAGCGGCTTCAGGAAGCTTTAACGGACATTGAACATGAACTAGAGAACCGGTTAGCTGAACTAAAGGGTCGAAACAAGTTACTGGAAGCGCAACGTCTGGAGTCACGCACACGTTTCGATCTGGAGATGTTGCGTGAAACCGGCACATGTGCCGGTATCGAAAACTACTCCCGCCCCCTCGGACGACGTCAGCCAGGTTCGGCTCCCTCGACTTTGCTTGACTACTTTCCGCAGGAATTCCTGATGTTCATTGATGAGTCACACATTACTTTGCCGCAGATTCGTGGAATGTACCATGGGGACATTGCGCGGAAGAAAACGCTTGTCGACCATGGTTTCCGACTACCATCTGCTATTGATAACAGGCCTCTCAGCTTTCATGAATTCGAGGAAAAACTTAACACCGTAGTATACGTATCGGCCACACCTGGTCCACATGAGGCGACACACGAACAGAACCGGGTCCAGCAGGTGATAAGACCCACAGGTCTGCTCGATCCAACGATCGAGGTAAAACCAACCACAGGTCAGATTGATGACCTAATCCTTAGAATCCAGGAACGCGTTGAGCGTAACGAGCGTACCCTCATTACAACGTTAACGAAGCGCATGGCCGAAGAACTGGCAGACTACCTACTCGAGCTAGGCATACGTACACATTACTTACACTCAGAAATTCACACTCTTGATCGTACACAAATACTGCGCGATCTACGTCTCGGAGTCTACGATGTGGTAGTAGGCATCAACCTACTGCGTGAAGGACTCGACCTACCAGAAGTTAGCCTAATAATTATCCTAGACGCTGATAAAGAAGGGTACCTGCGCTCTGAGACCTCACTTATTCAGACGATAGGTCGAGCCGCCCGTCACATTTACGGCCACGTAGTAATGTACGCAGACAGGGTCACAGACTCAATGCATAAAGCGATTGAAGAGACAACGCGCCGACGCGCGATTCAAGACTCACACAACCGACAACACGGCATTGTTCCGAAATCCATTGTTAAAGAAGTCAAGGACCGCGTACGCGGTTCTACTGAATTACAACAACCGGCGGTTTCTGGAACGGATTTATCGACATATGAACTAACTCGCCTGATAAAAGATATGGAAAAACAAATGAGGACAGCAGGCAAACTTCTAGAATTCGAGAAAGCCGGTATGCTACGTGATCAAATCATCGATCTACGTAAAATACTCGTCGACGAACACAACGTGTCAAAGACTTGATGTTGCTCTGAAAAGTTGTCGGTGTCCAAAGCCTTATCTCAAACGTTTACTATCAACGTGCGCCCCTGAAAAAGAACCTCAAGCAGGGTGTCAAACATACCTTTATCTATCAGCGGCTGATTGTTGACACCGTTTTATGGCCGCCGCTAGACTTTGACGGGGCACACATCTTGGTGTTGCGTGGCCCGTAGTCTCACAGGTCCACATGGAGTTGGCATGCCAGAAGTAACGCTTAACCGGGACAACGTTGAAGAAGCGTTGAGAGAAGTTTATGACCCTGAAATACCTGTAAACATCGTTGATCTTGGCCTCGTATACGACATTGAGGTCTCGGACGGGGACGTTGCGGTGGAGATGACGCTGACAGCGCCGGGTTGCGGCATGGGACCGTACATCGCACAGCAAGCAGAATGGCGTATAGCGGAACTTGACGGTGTAGAAGACGTTAACGTAGACGTAGTGTTTGAGCCCCCGTGGACACCGGAGAGAATAACGGAAGAGGGCAAGCAACTACTCGGTCTCGATTAGCCGCCATTCACGAGCCGGGGTCCCTTACAACCATGTCCTGTCCCACGGCTCCAAACAAGCGTGGGCATGGGAGCGTCAGTTGACTACACTTGCCTAACCAACGCCGAAAACTCACTCCCCAAGAAGAGGCACGCCTCCAGCAGGTGCGCCAAAATTTTCAGCAGCGCCGCGTAATCGGTGAGAAACTTGATCGCGTTAGGCGGAAAATCGGTGTCTACAGCGGAAAGGGCGGTGTTGGAAAGACAACAGTCGCTGTCAACCTGGCTGTTACATTGGCACAAGAAGGCGATCGCGTTGCCCTATTCGATGTTGACATAGATTGTCCAAACGTCACAAAGGTTCTTCACATAACTCAAGGCCCTAGCCAAGAAAATGACAAGTTTTTACCTCCTGCAAGATTCGGGGTAAAAGTAATGTCTATGGCGTTCTTCCAAAAAGATGAAGAAGAAGCGACCATATGGCGGGGACCGATGATCCATAACGCAATCAATCAGTTCATGACTATGACTGAGTGGGGAGATCTAGACTACATGTTAGTCGACCTCCCACCTGGCACCTCTGACGCTCCTCTAACCGTAATGCAAACGTTGAACCTAGACGGATTCGTAGTGGTTACTGCTCCTCAGGATCTGGCCAAGCTTGACGCCAAACGATCTGTCAACATGATTCGCAAATTGAACCTTAGCGTTCTAGGCGTAGTAGAGAATTTCGCTGGGCCAGTGTTCGGGCGTGGAGCTGGACAAGAACTAGCAACGGAAATGGGCTTACCCTTCTTAGGTTCTTTAGAGATGCGCGAGGATTATCGACATGGGGGAGAGCCAACCGTACTAACATCGGAAGTGGTTGCGGACGAATAACATGATCTCGCTAATTCAGTGAGAGAGCAGTTGGACTCGTCTGATTTATCCACCAACGATTAGCTAAAAAGCGACTGCGGAATCCGCGGAATCCCACGAAACCTGGTCGTTACATCGTAACCGACTACCCGTCGCGGTCTAATCAGCACGAGTAAATACACTCTCGTAATCAGACTATCCCTGCTGTTCGAATTTCATTTATTCTCTCATCGCCCATCTGCAAGAGGTCAGACAAGATTTCATCAGTGTGTTCACCGACGGTTGGTGCTGTGCCCACCGGGCTCCCGCTCCGACTAAATTTAAATACACGGCCAGATACCTGAATGTTTCCTGCTACGGGATCTGGCACATCTAACATAACCTCTCGCTCCCGCATGTGCGGCTCATTTGCTGCATTACGTGTATCGTTCACTACGGACGCTGGAACCCCAATCTCACCCAATATTTGGAGCGACTCTTCACTTGAACGGGACAAGAACCATTCCGCCAATTCTGTCTTAACGATTTGAACATTCGCAGTACGAGCATCTCTTGAAGCAAAACGAGCATCATTCTTCCATTCAGGATGACCACTGACGTCGGCCACTCGGCCAAATATGTTGTCCGATGCGAAGTTAGCCAGGTATACATAGCCGTTCCTAGTCTTGTATATATCCGCTAGATCTACTCGGTTGCCCGTCCGTTCAGGAATCTGACCGTCCCCTAGGTAAGCAGATATTGGTATCTCATTTGTGGTATACCCAGAATCAGCAAGGCAAACATCAATGGCCTGGCCCTTGCCCGATATTGAACGCTCATAAAGAGCAGAAAGTGCGCTTATTGCCCCGTGAAGCGCCGTGATCCGATCAACCAATGGGAAAGGAACCATCATAGGACCCCCATCTGGGTCACCGTTAAGCGACATCAGTCCGCTCAAAGCCTGCCCTATTTGATCAAAACCGACCCTGTCGCTTAACGGGCCATACTGCCCGTACGCAGATATATTTACCATCACGATCCCTGGGTTGATCCGGCTAATGACCTCGTATCCAAATCCCATCTTGTCAATCGTTCCTGGACGGAAATTTTGGATGAGAACATCAGAAACTCCAATCAAATCTCGAAGGATTTCTTTGCCTTCAGCCGTTCGGAGATTAAGAGATAAGCTGCGCTTCCCAGAGTTATATTGGACCCAATAGGCGCTCTGGCCCCGAACAAAAGGCCCATTACCGCGGCTCTCATCACCACGACCAGGCGGCTCTACCTTAATCACATCTGCCCCCAGCCGTGCGAAGACCAAAGCACATCGAGGTCCGGCTTGATATCGCCCTAGATCGATAACCCGAATGCCATCAAGCGGTCCAGGCGCTTTATCACCGTTTGAATAGTTCAACATAGAGCCACCTTTTCCAGAAACTTGGAACACACCGGAATGGAATCAACTGGGACATGGGACTGGTGTCAGCTCACCTGACACTAAATCTAATCTCGTTTCCGAACCACCCCAAAGGAGTCACCCTATCCCCTTTCGGCCGATAAAATCAGAGAAGCCCTCCGTTACAGGCACAGGGGATAAAGGACCTCGAATAGCATTCATCTCCGCTTCAAACGTCACTCTCAAAGAGGTGCCTATACATTCATTCAATAGTTTCTTAGCTCCCTGCACCATCCGTTGGTCATTCTGCGCGATCATTTGCGCTATTTCGACGGATTTGGACAGCACTTTATCGTCAGCCACCAACCAATTCAAAAGTCCAATTCGTTGCGCTTCTTGTGCATCAACTATACGACCGGTGTAAAGGAGTTCACGAGCCACGGGTAATCCCACCAAATTTGGCAGTTGCCATGTGGCGTTCAAGCGACCGTACGTAACAGCTAGGTAACGAAACTGAGTTCGATCACATCCCACCCGTATATCTAAGGCAGAGGCCAGAGCAGCTGCGCCTCCGAAAGCAATACCATTTATTGCACCGATCGTTGGTTTCCGTGAAGTCGAAAGGCGGTACATCGCCTCAGTGTAGTGATGCCTAGGTGGCTGCTTACACTCTCGTTGGAACCGAGCCAATACCATGCAGTCGGCCCCAGCAGAAAACGCCCTATCGCCAGACCCAGTCAGGATAATGACAGAAATATCATCATCTTCGTCTAAATCAGACACTAGTGAATACAACTCCTCTAGTAAACCGGAATTCAGCGCGTTGAGCGAAGAAGGCCGGTGCAATGTCACGATCGCAACCGACCCATCACAAATCAGTCGAATATTCTCGAATGTTGCCAATTTTAATCTCCCATTCAGATGGAATTATCAGTTGACGACCCGGGTGGGTCAATGGCACTAAATAATTCTAGTGGGTTGAAAGACACCGTTTTTGAATTATCCTTCGAGCAGTAATAAAGTTTGTGACCAAACCGAAAGCGCAGTGGCCATCGCTCGTCAAATGACGCCGGGAGGAACAACAGTGGACTACGAACCGATCAGCAAACCGCCGCTATCGCAGATGAAATTTAAGCCCAATATTGGAGATTATTCGAAGTATTCTAAGGGTTTCCAATGGTCAGACGTTCAGAAATCGATCGACTGGCTCCCGGGAGGGGGACTCAACAAGGCATACGAAGCTATAGACAGGCACGTTTCGAACGGCAACGGGGATAAGACAGCGATGTTATGGCTCGGCAAAAACGGTGAAGAGGAAAGCTACACCTTTGCAGAGTTCAAGGAGCAGTCCGACAAATTCGCCAACGTCATCACCAATCTTGGCATAAAGCGTGGAGATCGCGTTTTTGTCTTCATGGACCGGCTCCCAGAATTATACTTCGCCGTAATGGGAGTACTAAAAGCTGGCGGTGTCATAGGTCCACTATTTTCCGCGTTCGGGCCAGACCCGGTGAGAGACCGTTTACAAGACTCAGGCGCCACTATCTTGGTTACGGAGCCCGCTCTCCGACGCAAAGTCTCTGGGATCCTAGATGAGTGCCCTGAGTTGAAACACATTATCGTTGTCAACAAAGGAGATAGAGACTCAGATCCGTTAGCGGACAACGACCTGTCATACGAGCAACTCATGGCAGAATCATCCACAAAGTTCCAATTGGTCAATACCAGCCAATATGACTACTCGATTATGCACTACACATCGGGTACAACCGGCAAGCCGAAGGGTGCTGTACACCGACACCAAGCTGTCATTCAACAATATGCGACCGGGAAGTGGGCGCTCGATCTCCAAGATGACGACATCTACTGGTGCACTGCAGATCCAGGCTGGGTTACTGGTACGTCATACGGCATGCTGGCGCCGTGGACAAACGGGATAACACAGGTGATTTATGAGGGTGGATTCAGCGCTACAAGGTGGTACGACGTAATCGACAAGTACAAAGTGACTGTTTGGTACACAGCGCCCACTACCATCAGGCTGCTTATGCGCGCCGGATCAGATCCAGTCACCGCACATGACCTGTCCTCCCTTCGATTTATCGCGAGCGTAGGCGAACCTCTAAATCCAGAAGCCGTGATCTGGGGAAACGAAATGTTCAATCAGGCAATTCACGACAATTGGTGGCAAACGGAGACCGGGGCGATCATGTGTGCCAACTATGCATCTATGGAAGTGCGACCTGGTTCAATGGGCCGTCCTATTCCAGGAGTGGAAATGTGCATCCTTGATGAGAATTTTGACCCTGTGACCGCCGGGAACACAGGTATCCTCGCTGTTCGTCCAGGCTGGCCATCTATGTTCCATACCTACTGGAAAAAAACCGAAATGTACAATTCCCGCTTCCGGAAGGGCTGGTATATTACCGGTGATCAAGCCTCAATGGATGAAGACGGATACTATTGGTTCCAAGGCCGCGCTGACGACGTGATCAACACAGCCGGACATCTTGTCGGTCCATTCGAGGTAGAAAGCGCTCTCATAGAACATCCTGCAGTTGCAGAGGCTGGCGTGATCGGCAAACAGGATCCCATTGCATTGTAGATAGTGAAGGCTTTCGTTTCACTACACCCAGGTCATGACCCCTCTCCTAAACTTCTGCGAGAACTTATGCAATTCGCACGACAGAAGTTAGCAGCAGGAACTGCACCAAGAGAAATAGATTTTTTGGAGTCCATACCCAAAACTCGTTCAGGCAAAATAATGCGCAGGCTCCTGAAGGCACGGGAATTAGGATTGCCAGAGGGAGACACCTCAACTCTTGAGGATGACTGAACATCCTTGAATCGAATAGCTATTGGTGGTCCGATGACTGTAGTTGTAGCACGCTAGCATACAAGTAGTTTCGACCCGTTCATACCGATGCAAGTTAAATACTAAAAGGACCTCTTACACCTAATGAAGGGCCAGAATTCGGCGTAGATGTTGACCCGGACGTTTTGCCATTATTGACAATCTAGGCAATCAGAATCGGCCAATCCCAATTGAGCTTGTAATATCACTAGGACATGGCAAACCCTTGAAAATTAAGGCCGCTTTACAGTTCGCAGCCCCTCGAGATCTAGTTTGGCAAATTTTGCTTGATTCAGAGAACGTTGTTAATTGCCTGAGAGGTGCCACGGTCACCCCTTCCACGAACAATACGTTCACAATTGACATCGGCTTACCGAACATGCCGTTCCTACCCAAATTCAGCGGCTGTCTAAAAACGCGGAATAAGAAAAGACCAGAGTCGTACACTTTGGACCTCATGACGACGGGATATGGCAGTACCGTAACCGGCAAGTCGGAAGTAACCCTGATTGAAGGTACGACTCATACCACTGTATCAATCGCGGGAGATGTCGAAATTAAGGGATCACTAGGCAATTTCAATGAGAGATTAATAGCAGGGGCCATCGAGAAACACATGGTCGATTTTCTTGAATGCATGAGAGTTAGGAGTATTCCGGTACAACAGTGATTGCTTCAATGCCTCCTACCGTCACACCGCTATAACGCACAACCAACAGAATCCAAAAACCAGACTATCGCTTCCGCGAATTCATGCGGTCGTTGACTAAATGGCAAATTACCAGTGTGTTCAAGTTCCACGATTCGGGTTATTTTGGCTTTAACGAAAGCCTCGCGCTCAGCCACCGCTTCGGAATGACTGAGCACAGTACTTTGGCGTCCTCGTATCACTAAAACCGGGCAGTCAACCCTACCTGCATCACCTCCTATATCACGTAGTGTGGCCTCCGCCAACACCAGCGCTTTCGGACCGATCGTGAGGTTAAGCGCATACCGCACACACACACGCGCCGCTTTTCCATGGGCGACCAAGACAATGCATTCAGAGTTGCTGGCCTCAAGAAAGGCCTCCAATGATGCTTCCTGTCGCTGAGTGTTGTTGTCACTCAATCTGACCACTCGAACACGGACGTCAGGGACGATTGATCGCAGGGATCTGGTCCATGTATCGGCAACCACTGTAGAAGAGCTTACCAATACAACCAGTAACCGGTCCGGGCCCACGCTAGGGTCCCGTGTAGTCACAAGGTCGATATGACCGGCCAAGTGTTTTAAATTGAATAGTTCGGGGAGACAAGGCCATAAAATTTATATCAGTTCCCTGCCACTCAATTTAACAGGCCGCCCGCGTAGGAAAACTGTCTCAGGGTCATGCCAATCCCTTATTGACTTAGCCGGATCACCTCTAAAAACAGCGATGTCCGCGTTCAAGCCAGGTATTAGAGAACCCGTCTTTCCGGCAAGACCCAGCGCATCAGCTGTCTCTCTGGTCGCTGACGACAATGCTTGCCACGGCGTAAACCCTAGCCAATCGACATATGCCCAAGCTGTGGCTCCAGGTTTATTAAACGCGGCATAGCTCATACCCATATCCAGTCCTGCAGTAAACCCAACACCTCGCGATCTCATATCGCAAAGTGCATCTACGTGTTCCTGATGAGTGATGGGCCGCTCGGTAGTCGACCAATGTTGTTGCCCCACCGGGAGACCCAACGCAGCGGCTTCTTCACGCAGCATATAAGTTCCTATGGTTGTGTCCACAAAGAGTCCCTTATCTACTATGCGCGTTGCTACTTCAGGGTCGTAGTCAAAACCCTGTGTTGGATCGGAACTAAGCCAACGACAATGGATTAGGTGATGCACCCCAGCATCAACACAGTTCCGCACTCCAGACGCGGCGTGAACGTGTGCAGCTATGGGTATACCGCTTCTCTCAGCCTCGTCAACCGCGGCGCGCAATGCTTTGGCGTCATACTGCGAACGTCGTGTGTTGGATGTGGGCGTGAAGTTACCGCCCGTAGCCATAACCTTGATCACATCTGCGCCCAGCCGGATTTGCTGCCTTACTGCTTTCACTAATTCGGCTTCGTCGTCGGCTTCCGATCCAAAAAACCAGCAGTGCCCCGCAGTGGTGGTGATGGGTGTGCCAGCCACAAGCATATCTGGCCCCACAATCACACCATCAGCAATCGCAGATTTCATAGCGAATGCGATCTCATTACGACTGCCCAGATCACGCATCGTTGTGACTCCAGCTAATAGCGCTTGTCGAAGAGCGGCAGTAGCTCGCATAAATAGTCTCGGGTTATCATCGGTCATCATCATCTGGAGCGCGTTGTGAGTAGCACTACAGTGCATATGTGCGTGTGCCTCAATATGTCCAGGTAGTACAGATGTGTCACCAAAGTCATAAACTTGACGTGAACTGCTGAGGTCCTTTGGTGCCTCCGATTTGGCAACTATTGCTTCTATGAGCCCGTCTTTAATCAGCAACACGTGCTCAGTCAACCAACCGGAAATATTCTCATTGGCGATACGGCTGGCAAAAATCGCGCTTGATTCTGTCATTTCAGAAAACACCCCCAACACAGACCTTCATCCATCAGTCTTTTCAGTAAATCGTACAAATATGGAGTGGATAATGTCACGGTTCATATCTACAATCCTAGCCAATAAGTCCGACGCACTGTATTGATTTGAGTGGAAAACACCATGGCAGACTCTACTTGGGGCGAAATATACGATGACATAGGCATTTCTCCGATTATTAATGCGATCGGAAGTGTAACCCTACTTGGAGGTTCCACTCCGCCTGATGAAGTTAGGAAAGCGATGGAAGCCGCCAACGCATCTTATGCTCCAATGGCAACACTTGAAGAAAAAGCTGGAGCCGTCGTTGCCGATATGCTGCGCGTTCCAGCTGCCTACATTACATCTGGAGCAGGATCAGCTTTAACTCTCGCAACAGCCGCATTTATGGCAGGCGACAACGACGATTTTATCCAACAATTGCCAAACACTGACGGGATGAAAAACGAGATTCTCATACAAAAACGTCAACGTTACTGGTACGATCGTTGTCTTGAACTGGCGGGCGCTCGCCTTGTCGAATTCGGTAATGAAGATCAGACTAAGCCAGAGGACTTACGCTCCGCCATAAATAACAAGACCGCAGCCGTACATTACGTGGCCGACGAGCGGGCTGAAAAACACGACCCCAAATCCCTCTCGCTCGAAGAGACTATTGAAATCGCCCATGCCGCTGAAATACCGGTAATGGTGGATGCAGCGGGGCAGGTATACCCGTTAGAAAACCTTTCGAAATATGTGAAAGCTGGTGCAGATTTCTCGTGCATCGGTGCCAAATACATCGGTGCACCTCACTCTACCGGGCTAGCACTTGGTACGAAGGAGACTATTCGCAAGCTAGCGCTTCATTCATTTGTGGGTTACGAGAGCCGACGGATTCGAAGCATTGGACGCCCTCAAAAGCTTGACCGCCAAGAACTAGTTGGCTTGGTAGCTGCGGTTCAGCGTTGGATGACACTTAATCACGAGGAACGGCTAGCGCAATTCGAGAGCCGTAGCCAGGTCATGGTTACTGAATTGCAGGGGATCCCTGGTGTAAAGGCTGCATTGATCGACAACGTTGTGGGCAACCAACCCTTCGGTGTAAAGCTCGAGATAGATGAACAAATAACACCGCTAAATTACGATCAACTCGTGGATCGCCTTAAGGAAGGAGACCCACCTATCTGGACCCGCGTAGTCGACGGCTTCATATCCCTCTCTGTTTTCGGCCTCAACGAAGGTGAAGAAGATATCGTTGGCAGGAGAATCGCGGAACTGCTTAGTTCCTAAGAAAACGAGTATTTGTACAAAATTCGTTTTCAGACGTTACTCGTTTCAGAAAAGACAGTAAACGTTTATTCCCTGCTACTTTGTTGTGGAGCCACGTGTGGCCATTGGTTTATTAACTACCGCTCCCGCTTTGACTAACCAAGTCCAAATATAACTATCGGAGGAACTAGCACCAGCTACAGATATCGTCCATAGGTACAAGTTTCTGATTATCAGGATCCGCCTCAGGTCAGGCGGTGTATCAGACTGGACGAAAAATAAGCTGAGAATGACTAGTTTGGTGGATAACCTGAATTGTCTGAATAAGTTAAACGTAGCGTTCCACGACACCCGTATTGGATCAAATCGCTCTCACCTATAGAATTTAGTAGGACTGATAAGTTTCCTCACATGGTGCGATTCCGAAATTCTAGTTGGACGAGTGGATGGCTCACTCAAAGTAAATTTGAACCATATTAATCACATAGCGATCACAGAATATGTGTACCAACACACCTCCCGCTGCGTGGTGGAACGTGTCTTCAACGGGGCTTTCGGAACGACTGCATCCGTGCACGGTTCGACATGAAAACCGGAATCACTGAAACAACTAGTATAAAGAGGATGAGATTTTGAGAGTAATATTCCTCAAAGACGTGCCGCCGACAGCGAGAGCCGGTGACATAAGGGTGGTAAAAAACGGGTTCGCCCGAAACTACCTTCTGCCGAACGGTCTCGCCGATCTCGCCACCAAGGAGGTTGTCGCCCGAGCAGCAGGACTTCGGCGTGAAGCAGAGCAACGACGGTTATCCGAGGCAGCGGAGTGGCGCACCTTAGGTGAAGCCCTAACTGAAACGCCAGTGGTTGTGACCGCTCGATCTGGGCCAACGGGACGACTTTATGGGTC
>CAZXXH010000039.1:13531-15407 GCA_964644645.1 uncultured Dehalococcoidales bacterium | reverse complement strand
GTCTCCCGATTGATGGCGTAGTGTTGATGTGCGTCTGTGATTAGACTACCCCAGCGATGCTTATGGGTGCTGCATCAGCTGATCTGCCTGCTGTTGTGCTAACAGGCGGTCCGCAGTTGAAGGGCAATTGGCGGGGGGAGGAACTTGGTTCATGCACTGATTGTCGTCGCTACTGGTCCGAACTCCGTGCTGGGAATATTACGCAGCAGGAATACGACTCCATGGAGGAAGCCATTTTTCGGTCTCCCGGCCATTGCAGGGTAATGGGCACTGCTTCCTCAATGGCGGCTATTGTTGAAGCGTGGGGCATGTCGCTTCCGGGCTCGGCGGCTATACCAGGAGCTGATTCTCGACGAGCGACGTTAGCGGAACAGATAGGTCGTCTGGCCGTTGAAGCTACACGAGATCAACGGAAACCTTCGATGATTATGACAAGAAAAGCATTCGAAAATGCAGCACGAATGCTGGTCGCTATCGGTGGCTCTACAAATGCTGTAATTCACTTGGCTGCGATTGCAGGCCGGCTTGATATTGACCTTACGTTGTCCACATTTGATGACCTGTCGCGTTCTACACCCATGATTCTTGATCTCAAACCAAGTGGTCGATATTTGATGGAGGATTTGTTCTATGCAGGCGGGATTCCCGCGGTCATTTCTCGGCTGTCGCATTTATTTGATCTCGACGTGTCGACTGTCACCGGTAAGTCTTTGGGGGAGGATGTCGCTGGAGCAAGTTCATTCAACGATGATGTGATCCGACAGTTGGCAAACCCTATACACAGTGAAGGGGGCTTAGTAGCCCTGAATGGCAGCTTGGCTCCGGGGGGAGCGGTACTGAAACAGACTGCAGCTTCGCCCAATTTACTCCAGCATCGGGGCCGTGCTGTGGTGTTCGAGTCGCACGCCGATCTAATGGATCGTATCGACTCTCCCGAATTGGATGTGGAACCGAGCGACGTGTTAGTGCTGAAAAACGCAGGACCTGTGGGTGGTCCCGGTATGCCCGAGTGGGGGATGCTGCCGTTGCCGAAGAAGCTCTTGGAGCTAGGTGTGAGAGATATGGTTCGACTGTCCGATGCCCGTATGAGCGGTACCGCATTCGGTACAGTGGTGTTGCACATTTCCCCTGAGTCTGCGGTTGGTGGGCCACTGGCTTTGGTTAGGAATGGTGATGAGATCGAATTGAACGTGGCAGAACGTAGATTGGATTTGCTCGTGGGCAAAAAACAACTCGAACAGAGGAGATCTAGTTGGCAGCCACCTCAGGTAGACCCGGAGCGCGGGTACGCTCGAATGTACGCCAAGCACGTCATGCAGGCAGAATTTGGTTGTGATTTCGATTTCCTACGTGGAAAAAGCCCAGTAGCGTGAATTACCGATATCATCAAGTGAAATTGTTTTCTATGACTTCATAGAGTTCACGGAGGGTCGATATCTCCGCGTCAGGACGAGGTTCCCATTTTCGTAATGGTCTTCGGACTCGGTTGATCCATACCGAGCCGATCCCAGCTGCTTGAGCACCAGCTATGTCACGCGCCGGAACATCTCCGACCATAATTGTCTGTGACGGCTCGTAGTGGGACTTTTCAAGAGCGTGCAAGAAAATTTCAGGACTAGGTTTGCCTGACCCAATCTCGCCTGACACAGCGATAGTATCGAAATATTGACGAATCCCAACCTGACTTAGTTTTCCACGTTGAGTTATTGGTAGTCCATTCGTTACTAGGCCGATATTGAACCGATTTTCAAGAAACTCTAGTACCGTGAGAACGTCATCGAACGCAAATATTCGGGAACGCATCTCCCTTGGAAAGATAGTGGCCAGTCGCTTTGCTTGTGTGTCGCTAATATATACACCGTGTTTGGACAGCATC
>CAZXXH010000039.1:8705-13521 GCA_964644645.1 uncultured Dehalococcoidales bacterium | reverse complement strand
GCCAGTGCTTTCAGTTCTGGATGTTTCCCATCCGAATCGCCCCATAGAATGTCCCGTCCCCCTATACCTATAGCATCCAAGTATTGCCGAGATGGTGACATTTGGCCCATTAGGGTCGCCAGTTGTTTAGCGGTCGCGACCGCTTTATCTATGCCTCCGGAGAGGTCGCGGGTAAACGGCCTTAGTAGTTCACGGTAAGACTCGTCATAAAGCCTTTCGTGGACAGTTAGCGTGTCATCGAGATCAAACAGGATTGAACGTATGCGCATGCGTTTTCGTTATAGCCCTTAACGCTCTGGAACATGGATGGATTTTAACCAGGAAGTTCTACACACATATTTAGTGTTACGTGTGTGTACTACTGAAGTCCGTTCTGGCCCACTTACGTATGTCTTTGCACACTAGAACAACCCCGAATTGGACAGAGGATTAGCTCTCGACCTGCGCATGCGAGCACCGAAGGTGAATCTATTGTGACGGTAACGTACTCATGTTGTTGCACTGTCAGCACAACTCGGTGATTGGATTGAGGACTCGATTGATTGATTTGGTGTTGCTTTAATGTAGATGGTGTTGGTAGCTAAGGGGTAGGTACGTGTTCAGGAAGTAGGCCGCCGGATTTTAACTCTAACCAAAAATCTTCCGGTATAGAATCTGTGATCAATCGTGTATTTTCCTGGAGCTCCGCTATCGAACCCGAGCCTGGTACCACCGACGCGACTGCCGGATGAGCAAGCACGAACTGAAGGGCGGCAGCCTTCAGTTCCACGGAGTGATCGTCACAAACAGATTTCAATGCTTTCGCTCTGTCCACCCATGTGTTCGTGGCCACTTCGTAATCGAAAGTCACCGGTCCACTGAGATCTCTAGCTAATATCCCGCTGTTGTATGGGCCGCCAATTACCACACTGACATCTCTCTTCTCACACAGTGGCATGAATTCATCTAGTGCTGAAAGATCCAACAGTGTGTAACGACCTGCTAGTAACACGACGTCCAAATCCAATCGCTCTACAAATCGTGCAGGCATCTCCCACTCGTTAATGCCGCATCCTACGGCGCCCACGACACCCTCGCTTTTCAATTCGATCAGTGCTGGCAGCGCTGTCTCTGTTGCCTGCGCCTCCCAGCCAGCCACATCTGGGTCGTGAAGCAACAATATGTCGATACTGTCAAGCTTCAAGCGGGTCAGGCTGTCCTCTAGAGAGCGACGTATTCCATCTCTTGTGTAATCGAAAGTCGGTTCAACGACCGGTAGCATCTCCGGCCCTACCGGTTTGGCTGCGTTCTGGTCTATTGGTGTAAGGATGCGTCCGGCTTTAGTAGATATCACGAAACTGCTTCTGGGAAGTTGTGGGAGTACAGCCGAATAGCGACCTTCGCTACGGCCCAAACCGTAAAGCGGCGCCGTGTCAAAGTACCGTATCCCTAGTTCGTAAGCTGTCTTTATGATCCTGAGAGCTTCGTTATAGTCCGTTCCACCGTATAAACCGCCAGCATGAATCATGCCGCTTATAGGGGCTCCTCCTAGTCCTAGCGCAGTAATATCAACACTGGTCGAACCTATATTGCGTATTTCGAATGGGTCCATCAACGTTCTGCCAGTGCTGCCACTATGGCGTTGCCGACTTCTTCGGTGGAGGAGCTTCCCCCTAGGTCTGGCGTGAGGGCTGCGCCCGAGGCGAGGACGTTCAATGTAGCTTCTTGCACAGCCTGGGATGCCGCATGTTCCCCAAGATGTTCAAGCATCATAGCGGCCGTCATTATTTGCGCCATTGGATTGGCAATGCCCTGTCCGGAAATGTCCGGCGCACTGCCGTGCACCGGTTCGAACATAGAAGGAATGCTGCGGTCAGGGTTGATGTTGGCGCTTGCGGCTAGTCCCATGCTACCTGTGATAATGGCTCCTATATCTGTGAGGATGTCACCATACAAGTTGCTGGCAACGACTACATCAAAGGATTCTGGACGTCGAATAAAGTCCATGCACGCGGCGTCTATCAACAGGGAATTCGTTTCTATATCTGAATTACGTTCGGCGACTAGCGCAAATGTTCTGTCCCACAAAGTCATGCTATAACCCATCGCGTTTGATTTAGTGATCGAGGTTACCTGTTTGCGCTTGTTGCGGCGCCGGGCCAGTTCAAAAGCGTACTCGATCACACGTTCACAACCACGTCGGGTAAATACAGCTGTCTGTACGGCAACTTCTTCTGGGGTGTTTAGGTACTGGAATCCTCCAACATCGGCGTACTCGCCCTCAGTGTTTTCTCGTACAACTACGAGATCAATATCGTATGGATGGACTCCCTCAAGCGGTGATTGGACGCCTGGATAGAGGACCGAAGGGCGCGGGCACACGAATTGGTCAAAGATTCGCCTGATCGGTAGTAGTTGGCCGTTGTGCGTTATGTGGTCTTTGTTTTCTGGTTGCCCTATATCACCGAGGAATATTGCGTCGAATCCGGACAGTATCTCTATACCGTTTTCTGGGAGCATCTCGCCGTTATCTAAGTAGTAGTCTGAGCCCCAGGGGAATTCTGTGAATACACAATCGACCCCTGTGATAGTTGAAACAGACTCCAGCACTTTCAACCCTTCGCCTACGACCTCTTTGCCTATTCCGTCGCCTCTAATTACTGCTATTCGGTGAGTGGCCATGAATGTTCCTATTTAAGTAGTTGCTTCGTTGCACTATCGATTATCAAAAGTGTTAAGCACTAGCTTCCAAATTTATTCTGGTGGGTCGACAATCTTTCAGTTGCTATTGCGGCGGCAGAAATATCATTTTCCCCCAATCCCATCTCCATAAGTTGGGAATATATGCTTGCCGCCACCTTAACTAGTGGCAATGGTTGTCCTAGGTCTGCAGACATCGCCTCGACAAACTTTAGATCCTTGCACATATTGCGTAGTGGAGCTCTGGAGTCTTCGAACGCTCGATTTGCAGTAATGGGCCCATTGCGTTTGACCATTTCGCTTGAGCCCCAACTGTTGCCTAGAACAACGGTAGCGGTTGTGATGTCGATTCCGTAGTGTTTGGCTAGCGTAAAAGCTTCAGCTGCGGCGACTGCGTTACATGCTACTAGGTGTTGATTAATGAGTTTCATCACAGTTCCGGAGCTTGGACTTCCCATCAAATATATGTGCGCCCCCATCATTTCTAAGATTGGACGTACGATCTCAAAAGGCTCCTGTTCAGCCCCGACCATAATCGAAAGGGACCCGTTTGCCGCACGTTCTGGTCCTCCGCTTATCGGAGCGTCCAGGAACTGAGATCCAATAGTCTGTGCGGCCGCTGACAATGTCCGTACAGTCGTTATGTCCAAGGTGCCATGCTCTATTAAGATCATGCCTGGTCTGGCACGAGATATCACGCCTCCTTCATCGAGAAATACATGTTTTGAAATCTCTGCATTCACCAAACACGCTAAAACTATGTCGACGTTATCCGTAAGGTCAGCAACGGACCTTGCTCTTTTCGCACCGGTCTTTGTTATCGCATCAACCTTGCTCTCGGTGCGCGAGTAGACTGTTAGGTCAATTCCCTTCTTGAGCAGATTCTGAGCCATACCCAGGCCCATGTTGCCAAGCCCTATGAATCCGACCCGCATATTTGATACCTCCTAGAGTTGCAGATAGCGTGGCCAAGTGGACGAATCTTAACCAAAAAGACGGGTGCTGCTTATACAACGACGTTTTGAGGGCGTTCAGCGAGGTACGCTAGTACATTCTCAACAGCCATATGCAGGCTATTGGATTGTGCCTCAGCTGTTGCTCCAGCCATGTTTGGTGACAGGATAACGTTTGGCAAATCTATTAGCGGATCACCTTGCTTTAATTGATTATTGGGAATTACGTCCAGAGCTGCGCCGCCTATAGCCCGTGCCTGTAACACTGCCGCGAGAGCAACTTCATCAACCAGTTCACTCTGGGCGGTGTTAATAAGCAGAGCGGTTGGCTTCATGGACACTAATCGTTGTTCGTTTATGATTCGAGATGTTTTTTCAGAAAGTCGTACATGTAAAGAGAGCACGTCGGCACTCTGTATTAGGCGGTCCAACTCTACATACTGGACGCCAAGGCGCTGCTCCTTCTTGGGCGATGGGTTGAATGTCCACGCTATGACTTTCATGCCAATACTATGTGCGAGGCGGGCGACTTGCGAACCGATCGCTCCAGTACCGATTATTCCCATTGTCTTTCCTGTGAGCTGAGCCAATAGACCTCTTGACCAATCACCGGCACGGACGCGCGCGTCCAGCTCAGGAATTCGTCGAGCAAGTGAAAGGGCAAGGGCCATGGTGTGTTCTGCCACAGCGTCAGTTGTAGTTCCAGGGGTGTTCGTGACGGTGATGTTGAGCCTTCGTGCTGACTCTAGATCAATGTTGTCGGTCGCAGTGCCCCAAACTGCAATATGTTTGAGTGAAGGGACACCAGACATCACGTGATACGTGAATCGCGTCGAGCGCCTCATATTGATAACTGAATGGGCGTCGTTAATACGCGTGGAAAGGTCAAAATCATCTTCCGGTTGATTAGTCATGAGGCGTAGTTCCACATCTGGAGCATGCCGCAGTTCTAATAAGGCCGGGCTATCTGATATAACCGGCGGGTGGTCGTCAGGAACGATTACGAGAGCCAACGTTTTGTGTCCGGATAGTCTATGTGTACTTAGTAATATACACGTATGAACTTGTTAAACTGCGCGATACTATACCGGTCTTTCGTTTAAACACATCCAGATTCGGGGTTAACTGAAGATCGTGTGGCAGATATCTGAATGCGCTTGTGCCCTACCTAGGTCTCCTAATCG
>CAZXXH010000039.1:3792-8695 GCA_964644645.1 uncultured Dehalococcoidales bacterium | reverse complement strand
ACCGTATTCGTGATGCCGGGTTCGCCGCGGTAGATTTTCGCCCAGAGTGCTGGTCTGGTATCGGCGAGGCGGTTCAATTGGCGACACGTGGCCTCACGCTGGGATGTGCAGGGTTGATGCCTGAGTTCACTGCTCCGGGCATTTCCGTTGAGCTGCTAGGATCGCGTGAGTTCAGCAAGTTTCTGCCATACATCTTGGGATCTTTGGACAAGGCGGCGACCCTCGGTGCTCAACGGGCCTACATGACTACTCCCAAGCGGAGACTGAGCGATACCAGCTACTTTGTTCAAGCACTGAATCGCCTGGCTGATGCCGCGGCAGAGCGCGGTATCATGTTGTGCGTCGAACCTCACCCGGGCAATGCACTCAGTACTTCGTATGAGGCTCTTGCATTTGTGCGGGATCTAGGACACGAGAATCTGTATGTACTATTGGACCTCGGACATTGTCTTATTACTGGAGAAGATCCATCGGAGGCAGTGAAGAGCGCGGAAGAACGATTGGGATACGTGCATATAGACGATAATGATGGTTTAACCGATCAACATCGTCCATTGTTTGACGGTATCTTGACACGTGCAACAGCAACCAACTTTCTGCATACCCTACAAACGGTTGGCTACACTGGACCGATAGGCATCGAGCTAAGTAAATCAACAACCTCACCCATAACAGCTCTTGTCCAAGCTCGCGACTTTGTTGAATCATGGACTAGGCGCTACTGTCATGTGTACGCTACTCCCGAAAAACACAGGTGACATTAAGGCCTAAGTTGTTAGTGTGTGTGCTTGGAAAGCCTAGCGCTCACTCGGGAGATCCCGTCCTCGAACACCCTCTTTATGGCGGCGTGACGTTCGGGGGTAGATGGGGTAGCTAGGGTGTCAAGCCAGGTAATTCCTCCCTCCATCAGGGTGATCAGATAGTTACCTAGGTCTTCTTGGAAAAACTCCTGTCTATCCACGACGATATATACGGGAGACGTGTGTGCCCCGAATCGGACGGGCCAGCAGTGCCAAGCTTGATGAGCACTTACGCATCGCGCTGCTAGCCAACTGCTTTGGTCAACAACGATTTCTTCGGAGAGGGCTAATGAGTGCTGTCCGCTTCTCGAAGTTGTCGCGGCGATGACGCGCCCATTCTGCACGATTTCAAGACTGTGGATAGGGATCGTACTCGTAACGTTGCCTTCTAAGTGGACAGTGCCACCACCTTTTGGCATATCAATTTGGTTTCCGGGCTGAAGGCCGTTTACAGTCAAATCGATCATGGGACCACTAGTGGTATAGGTACGACCAGCGCGAACCGCTCGGCCCCATGCATCAAACGTGAACTCTTCATCACCTATGTTGGCGTAGGTTCTAACCCCGCCAACAGGCATACCGGCGGACTTTTTGTCAGTGCCCCCCACTGCAGCCACACGATGCCCGGTGTTAAGTAGTCGGTACCATTCGTGGACTGCAAAAGTATCAAGAGTTGGTCCGTGAAAGTCCCGGATTTCCAGCCCGTCAACTCGTCCACGTACCACCTCTGCAACTACTTCCGAATGTGGGAATGGAAAATGAGGTACTATCACCACACCACCCTTCCTACGGCATTCATCAGCCCATTCGCTCATTGCACGGTCTGTCGGGTCTCCGAAGTACCCCTCTGTTGGGCCACTTGTACTCATAGGAAAGATTGGTTGCCCATGAGCACCAAGCATGCTGATGTGCCCTAGAAAGTGCTGCCTGTTTTCACTGCCTACCCACACGATGGTATCGTTGCTACTGCTTCCGGACATGTTCCCAGTAAGGTCACCAACATTGGTAAAGAGGTCACCCCACTGGGCGGCAAGAAGATTTATCAGGTTGAGGCCTTCCGCTTGGGCCTCTAGGTGAGCTGTTTCCGGGGACAGAAAGTGAACATGTGTATCTGCTGTGACCCAACCTTGTGTGCGAAGGTTAGCTACGCGGTGTAATCGGATTTCGAGGTTTCGTTGGCCCGGCTTGATGTCAATTCGTTCACGTACTGGCTCGAACTCAAAGCCTTTCGCCACCTCTACAAACACTTCCCCTCCTGGCATTTCGCCCTGATATGTCCCGTCAATATAGGCATATTCGGTGTCTCCCATCTTTAGGTCGGCTCCATAATCTTCAAACCAGTTGTCATTTACCTGGTGCCTGTGACCGTATGGTGGGAAGTATCGGCCATCAGGGGATCTGAAATGGATTCTTGCAGGGGTTGGCTTCCCCGTGGAAACGTCTACTACACGGCCATGTACCCATGTGCGTTTGGGTGTTAAAACCCGCGCCGTTGTATTGCCATTCTTACTGTCAGCCTTGCCAGTCTGGTACAAATCTCGCATGCGCAACTCGGTATCACCTGAAGTGAGCGTCGCATCGGATGCAGCGACTACGTCTGCCACGAAAGTTTTATCGTTACCGGACAGTTCTCCCCACCCTTTCACGGGTGCGGCCAACCATTTGTCCGGGTCAAAATTGGGGACTGTACGTGTTCTCGCAATGATGCCCATGTCAACCGATACTCGATTGTCGAGTTTGTTTGGGCCATCTAATGCGATCGACTCAATTACGTTTAGGCGGAGCGGATGGCTGTCTCCGTAGAACAGGGTGACGCCTCCGATGGCGATCGCTGCGGAGCCTGTGGGCTCAATACGGAGACCAACGATCTCTCGTTCAGGGAAAAGATTAGGAAGGGCGTATATTGACCACGAAGGAGTGTTTGACCCAGGGTTTTGAGCTAGATAATCACGCGCCGCTGGGGCCGGTAGAGGGCTACCGACAGACACTCCGGTCTGCATCCTTCCCCATAAGTCAGCAGGATATGGTCCCCTGAAATCCAAAGTCTCCATGTCTTGGTGTTGGCGCGCCGAGAACGCGTTCTGCATGCGTGACAGGACTTGAGTAATCTCGAATCGGCGTCTGATTGGAACCGACTTTTCGGTCCCATCCGCGAACATCAGCACGTAGTTTGCCAGCAACTCACCCGGTGCCGTCACAACCGGGATAGGGTAGTCGGCTGTTTGCCCCGCAGTGGAAGAGGATGCGCGGGAATCACAAACGTGAGCGATGATGACGTGAGATGCTTTACCACCCAACCCTATGTTCACTGCGTCGGTAGTTCCACTGGCACCCGCTACCACCAGGCCAACTTCATTGTTGTTCGTCGGCCCCATATCGAATGGGATGCCCCAGAACACTTGATCACCTGTGGGCAGACTTGCAATAGCTGCAGCGCTGGCCGGTTCCCAGGGCTTCTCGTCGGCGCGCTTTATGTTGTTGTCTTGGTGGAGGGGTATGGCTCGAAACTTATTCACTGGATTACCTCAATTATCTGCAAGCAGCCAATGGGCAAAGGGACAAAGACGCCTCGGTCAGAGCTAAGTTAGTCTTGGTATATTCAACTGTCTATAGGTAACTGTTCACATATTGCGCAGGGATCTTATAAGGGTCTCATACGATAATGTAGGAGGACACGACCATGGCGGATGTGCAGGTTATGTACTGGAAAGAAATTCCCGTGCAAGTGAAAGCCGACGACGGGGCCACCCAAATTTCAGAAACCTTAGATAAACGGTTTCAAGAAGGGGTTGATGCCGTGGCTATGTTCGATGGTAGCGCAGGTACAGACGAATATCTGATTGGCTGGGAGTGGAAGGCAATTGGCGACGTGCCAGGTTCAGCGAAGGCAGCGGCATCTGCAACAGTGGATCGCATAAATGACCGGTTCCCCAGTGATTTTGTCGGTCGTATCCGAAAACTCCATCTCTCGGGCAGGCGTAATCCAGAACCAGGATCCGTAGATCACTGGATGGAAGAGTAGACTTACATATCATTCGGGGAGTAAACAGGTTTTCATGAACACCCTTAAAACTGATAACAACATGCTAGAGCAGCTCCGTATGGGTGAAGTCCTGGTTTCCGACGGTGCAACCGGTACTTACCTTCAAGGTCACGGTCTCGAGCCAGGCGGTTGCCCGGAGTTTATGAATGTTACTCACCCCGAAGTAGTGAGTGCGATGGCACGTGATTACTTTGCTGCGGGTAGTGATTTTGTCCTGACCAACTCGTTCGGTGGAAACCGGTTCATGCTAGAGAAGTATGGTCATGGTGGACGAGTAAGGGAATTTAATCGCGTCGCAGCTGAACTTGCTACGGGCCAGGCAGACGAAACCCAACATGTGGTCGGATCGGTCGGACCGACCGGAGAGTTTTTGCAGCCACTAGGGGATGTCGATCCATCGGAGATGTACGAAGCATTTTGTGAGCAGATCACCAGCTTGGAAGCAGGTGGATGCCACGGCGTCATAATGGAAACTATGACAGCTCTTGAAGAGGTCACACTTGCAGTGCGGGCGGCTCGGGAAAACACAGGCCTTACCGTTATGGCGAGTATGGTTTACGACAAAGGTCCCCGCGGTTTTTTTACTATGATGGGTGTAACCCCTGAGCGTGGCGTATCGGAACTTGAGATGGCAGGTGTAGACGTTGTCGGCACCAACTGTGGTAACGGTATAGAAGTAATGGTGGAGTTGGCGCGTCAGGTCCGAGCCGCGGCCGAAGGATACGTAATCGTGCAATCGAATGCTGGTATTCCAGCCATCAAGAAGGGGCAGATTGTTTACCCCGAGAGCCCGGACTACATGGCACCGTACTATCGGGAGCTTGTGGACATCGGTGTTAATCTCATTGGTGGTTGCTGCGGAACCACTCCCGATCACATTCGAGCTATCGCAGGAGCAGTGCGTGATTAATGGCACGCTGGTGGGGGCTGTTATTACAGGAAAGATGCTGATATGAGTCAGATGGTATCAACGACTTCGGGAAACCGGGAATCAGTGACGTCTGTGATTGAAAAGCTCGGAGCGTGCATTGAACTTGTATCCATTGACCCGCACTTTCAC
>CAZXXH010000039.1:0-3782 GCA_964644645.1 uncultured Dehalococcoidales bacterium | reverse complement strand
AAACGATGTACTTACGGTCTGGAGCTACAGCCGGAAAGCAGGAACCGAAAATCGACTTGAGCAAATCCGTGACCGACTGGTTGTTATCGGCGGGCTGGTTCCAATAAAGAACTCTCCGAGCAAGGCCAGGTTCGGTTGTGGCGATACACACTTGCAACCGTTGCGATTTCTTACCACGCGTGCGGTGGAGCGGTCCCCGAGTGAGGCCGTACCAACTGGTGATATAACGGTTAAGGACTTGCGCTCGCCCCTACTTCTGAAAGCAACTCCAGCTCAGGGCGATGGCCGATGGTTGTACGGTATTTCGAGCGAGGGTGAGTTTAGTCGAAAGGAGCTACGCCATCGTGCTGTGGTAGGTGGACTTATGCGTTACGGCGGAATGCAGCGTGTCGCACCAGATAAAGCATCGTTTTCTTGCGGGACGCGGCATGACGAACTTGTAAGGCTATTGCTTCCGTATGCGAGGAACGTATCGGCTGTGGAGGACATGCTGGCGTCTGAAGATATGGCAGGCCAGATGACTACGCAGACGTTGGGGTTTTCTTCCACCTAGTTGGAGCGGTTAATGAGGCTCTCACCAATATCGCAAACCGAAGAAATTTTGGAAGTGTGCAATGACAACTATTGAAACCATGAAACCACGAGAGCGCGTGCTAAATGCACTGGCCGGTTTGCCGGTGGATCGTCCGCCAGTTTCAAATCCCACCAACGTCGCGACTGTAGAGTTGATGGACATGGTCGATGCTCCCTTCCCCGATGCGTGTCGCGATCCGGAAATGAATGCCCGGCTGGCAGCGACCGGCTATACAGAGCTTGGGTTTGATTCGATCGCACCGTACTTTTCGATTATCCAGGAGTCTTCCGCTCTTGGTTGCGAGGTGCAGTGGGAACAAAAAGACAATTGGCCAACGGTGCGCATGAACAATCCTATCTGGAAAAGTATCGAGGACATACATGTACCGAAAGGTCTTCTTGAGCACCGGGATTCTGTGGCGGTAACGAAGTCCATACAGACACTAAAGCAAGAATACGGCGACCAAGCCGCAATCATAGGTAAAACGATGGGTCCGTGGACACTTGGATACCATGTTTTTGGGGTGGAGCCATTCTTGTTGATGTCCATTGATGATCCGGACATGATGCTTCGCGCACTCCACGCTATGAAGGAGATATCAGTCCTGTTTGGAATGGCTCAGATCGATGCTGGTGCTGATGCTCTTACATTCCCTGATCACGCGACCGGCGACTTGGTAAGTGGGGAATACTACCGACGATTTCTACTCGAGATTCACCAGGAGATGGTGGAGCGCCTCCCGGTACCTCTCATCCTCCATATATGCGGGCGTACGGTGGATCGTATGCCTTACATAGCGGAGTCAGGTATGGCGGCGTTTCACTTCGATTCAAAAAATGATCCTCAAGAGGCGATGGATGCAGTGGCAGGTGGCATTCGTTTGGCAGGTAACATAAATAACCCGGAAACCCTATATGCTAGAGGACCGGAGCAGGTAAGGGCCGAGGTTATGAGAGCACTCAATGCCGGTGTACAGCTCATAGCTCCTGAGTGTGCAATACCACTTAAAACTAAGCTGGAAAACCTGTTGGCAATCCCGGCTGCAGTGAAAGATTGGGCCACAGCGCGGTCCCGCGGACAATGAACAACCTAATCCCTACGTCTGCGGGAAATACATGTTGAAGCAATTAGGAGATCATGGGCTTCTCTCGATAACATAGGAGTTGTCGGTTGGACTTACAGGCAAGTCCAGAATTTTTAGTGTTTATGGAGAAACACGTTTACTAATATGCCAATTCATCACGAGGGTCTACGTAAGGAATTTGAGTCCTATGTCGTTAAAGAAGGCGACCGGGTTCACATAGCCGAAACATTGGAATCTGGGGATCCCCTGCTACATGAGATCGCATATAACCTGATAACCGGAAAACATCTCGAGATTGATCGTCTTGTTAAGGAAGCTCTCGAGAGTGGCTATGAAGCCAATGCGCTACTGGATTACGGTCTGATTGCCGGTATGGCAATTGTCGGTGTCAAGTTCCGGGATAACATCATCTTTGTACCGGAAGTGCTGATTTCGGCCAGGGCTATGAAGGCCGGAATGGCACATATAGAGCCAATACTGTCCGCATCTGGAGTTAAGCCATTGGGGATAGTAATCATGGGTACGGTGAAGGGTGATCTACACGATATTGGTAAGAACCTGTGCATTATGATGTTGCGTGGCGGAGGCTTTGAAGTTGAGGATCTTGGAGTAGATACTAAGCCCGAAGAATTTATTGATGCGGTTCTTGAACACGAGGCGCAGCTTGTGGGTATGTCTGCTTTACTAACAACCACAATGCCCAATATGGGCCGTACGATTCAGGCTTTCGTAGAAGAGGGTTTGCGTGAGGAAGTACGGTTCATGGTGGGAGGAGCACCGGTCACTCAGGAATTTGCAGATGAAATGGGAGCCGACGGTTACGGTGCTAACGCGGTCGAATGTGTAGAACGTGCAAAGGAACTCCTCGCATTAGCAGCGAGTGGATAGGCGAAGGGTCGGATTGGTGACCATGTCAGAAACGGTCGAGGGCGTGATCAAAGACAATTCCAATGTGGATAGAGAGCGGCTTAAGGCCAGCATGAACCGTCTCATGAATATATACACAGGTATATCTGATAACGCGACAGAATTGATGGCTCGTAGGTGTCCGTACAAGGATGCTCGCGCCAGATGCCACGCCAATTTCGGATGTAGGAATCAGTTCTTCAAGAGTGGCTCATCTGATTTGCCCGTGTGCACCGGATCCGATCATATTGACTATCGAAGCGCCTGGGATCTGGAAGCGTAACTAGGTTATGGCAGACCATGACCAATCCCTTGTACTGATTTTTTGTAAAGTTCTCTCATGAGTCCCATATCCGAGGAGCAAAGTTACCTTCCCTGTACAGCATAGGTAACGGGCACCGATTGTTTACATGGTGCGGGATGGGAGTTTTCTCTATCTATGAGTCCTTTAATCCACGACAGTTGTGAGTTGCCTCTTGAACGCAACCGGTCAATCTTCGACTATGCAGATAGCCTAAAAGTACGCGTGCCCACTTCTTGTGGGAGGACGGGTGAATGTCATGAGTGTATTGTCGAAGTACGCCGTGGCGTCGGAGCGTTATCACCGCCTACAGCATCAGAAAAGTTTTTACGCGATAACTATCGACTTGCTTGCCAGGCGATAGTCAAGGATCCGGACGCCGTACTTGAATTCTCTGTGCTCAGGAGACAGCCCAGAATCCTTATGAAGGGAGTTCGGCGGAAGTTCGCAATGGACCCCGTGGTTGTACGCGTTGATGATGCGGTGGTATGCCTGAGTGGAGGATCAATACCTGGAATTGCCGAATCTGAACGCATAGATAAATATCGGGGAGCCATTTACGGAGTCGCTGCTGATGTAGGCACCACTACAGTCGTGCTTAATTTAGTAGATCTTGAATCAGGAAAGACGTTACGTACGGCGTCGTTTGAGAACCCACAGCGTTTTGGTGGTAGTGATGTAATGCGCCGGATCTCCTACGACGGAGGTGTCTACAACGGTGAATTGAAGGCAGTTATGCTCTCCTCCATCAACTTTGAAATCGGAGAGATATGTAAACGAATAGATATTAGACGTAGACACATTTACGAAATGGTAATTGTTGGGAATTCGACCATGCGAGACTAGCTCTTCGGCCTGGATGTGCAGTCCATCGGTGAGAAACCCTACCGATCGACTGTAGAACAGGCGATGAAAGA
>CAZXXH010000038.1:10064-16110 GCA_964644645.1 uncultured Dehalococcoidales bacterium | reverse complement strand
CGGCGCGGACATCACGGGCGCAGGGGAGATTCGTCATGGCAAAACTTCGCTCGTTTACCACGATGGACAGGGCGTATTCACGGGAATCGATAACCCATTTGAAGCAGCGCGGTATCACTCGCTAGCGATACAGCCAGATACGGTACCCGAATGGCTTGACGTAACAGCCCGTACAGATAATGGGATAATCATGGGCATACGGCATCGTGAACTACCTGTGGAAGGTGTTCAGTTCCACCCTGAATCTATAGTGACCGAATTTGGTAAACGGCTGCTTGGAAATTTCCTCCAGCTATAAAAACTCCGCCGAGAGGAACCACTCATGTATATCAAAGACGCCATTAAAGCCGCCGTGAGTGGGCAAGACCTATCGATGGATGATGCCGCAGAAACCATGGGGCAGATAATGGAGGGCGATGCAACGCCAGCGCAGTTCGGTGCATTCGTAACAGCTCTGCGCTTAAAGGGCGAATCTCCGTCCGAGATTGCTGGCATGGCCAACGCCATGCGCCAGCGGTCGCTACACGTAGAAACCGATGTAGATGGCCCTATCGTTGACACATGCGGCACAGGAGGCGATAACCAGGGAACATTTAACATATCAACCGCTGCTGCGTTCGTGATCGCTGGTGCAGGTGTTACCGTTGCTAAACATGGAAATCGGGCCATGTCAGGCGCTTCAGGTAGTTCAGACGTGCTGGAGGCACTTGGAGTTAAAATTGAACTCGGACCGGAAGAAGGTGGACAGTGTATAATACAGGCCGGAATAGGCTTTATGTTTGCCCCAGTATTCCATCCTGCCATGAAGTATGCTGCCCCCCCAAGGCGCGAGATTGGGATTCGAACGATCTTCAACCTGCTAGGCCCGCTAACTAACCCAGCAGGAGCGTCGCGGCAAATTATCGGCATAGCAGATGTGGAAGCAGCGCCAAAAGTGGCGGAAGCCCTTAAGCTGCTGGGCACTGATTACGCCTTAATTGTTCATGGAGAAGATGGGTCCGACGAGATCGCGGTACAAGGCGACACACGGATGTGGCAAGTAGCCGACAATACTATTCGAAGGAGAGTTGCTAGACCATCAGATTTTGGCTTGCCACCGGGTAACAGCAAACACTTGTCGGCATCCTCAGTCGAGCGAAGCCGTGAATTAATAGTAGACGTGCTAGCCGGCAAGGGTGGCGGTCACAACGCTCCGGCAAGCGTCGCTCGATCAGCTAGGACTGCCGTTTTAATCAATGCCGGGGCAGCAATAGTAGTTGCGGGAAAGGCCGCCAATTTTCAAGAAGGCGCTGTTCAAGCAAAGGCCTCTCTAGAATCCGGCGCCGCTCAAGCAAAACTCGACGAATTGGCTAGCTTAAGCCACAAATTGGCGCCATGATCCCCGGAGCAAAAACGTTTAACAAATCCATACTAACTCGGCCCACTCGGTGACTGTTACCCGCAGCAACAATGAGCCAGGGATCCTAGATCGTATTGTCACGTCCCGTCGTGAATCATTAATCTACGCAAAAGAGCAAGTGCCACTTGCACAGGTTCGCACCTTGGCCGAAAGTGCTGCTCCGGTTCGCTCTCTTGATGCCGCCATCCGATCAAAGACAACCGTTGCGCTCATTGCAGAGATGAAACGTTCCTCCGCATCTGCGGGAGAACTTGACCCTGACTTGAATCCTGCTGAGAGAGCATATACATATGCTGAGAACGGTGCTGCGGCTATATCGATTCTTACCGAGCCACATTACTTCAAAGGCGGAATGAGTGACGTAGAAGCTGCTCGGCAAGCGACAGAAACATTCGGAATACCCATACTTCAGAAAGATTTCGTAATTGACGAGTACCAGTTGTTTGAAGGTAGGGCACATGGAGCAGATGCGGTACTTCTCATCATGGGAATTCTTAGTCGCGCAAGTTACAACCACTTATTTTCACTGGCCCGCTCTCTGGGTATGGACCCTCTGGTTGAAGTGTTCAATTTGGGCGAACTCGAAGAGGCGCTTATATTGGCCCCTCGCCTGATTGGCATCAATAATCGAAATCTAGACTCTCTGGAGGTGTCGCTTGAAGTTTTCGAACAACTAGCGACAGAAGTACCATCAGGCACCACTTTGGTGGCCGAGAGTGGGATTAAATCGGTTGAGGACGTGCGTCGAATGGCCAGAGCCGGTGCAAATGCCGTCCTGGTAGGCGAATCGCTCATGCGTACCCAAAAGGGTCTCCCAGGTTACATCAGCTCGCTCTCAAACTCATGATGAAAACGCCAAAAATCAAAATCTGTGGTCTAAGATCAGCGGAGCATGCAGTCGCAGCCGCGCGTGCCGGTGCTGATTTTCTAGGCTTTGTTTTCGTCGAGGGAGTCCGTAGACAAATCTGGCCTGAAGATGGTCGTAAAATTCTAGCTGAGTACCGGCGCATATGGGCCTCGAACTCACCAATGATCGTGGGACTGTTCCGAAATCAGTCGCAACTATTTGTGAATAAGACCATCGCAAGTGTAGGACTGGACTTAGTTCAACTTTGCGGCGAGGAACCCACCGGATTCGCTGCTGGTATTGACGTACCGACAATACGACAAATACGAGTTCACCAACACACCTCCGGTAACAAATTAAGAACATTGGTCGAAAATGCGCTAGATCATCACCGAATGGTGATCTTGGACCACTATGATCCTGACACGCCCGGAGGGAGCGGATTGTCGTTCGATTGGCATATAGCTATTGGGATAGCCAATCTACCTAACGTGGTGCTAGCAGGTGGGCTAAAGCCCGACAACGTTGATCTCGCTATCAAGGCGGTAAATCCATGGGCTCTAGATGTTTCCAGTGGCGTAGAGACCAACGGAACTAAAGATACCAACAAGATCCATGCATTCGTACGTGTAAGTCGATCATACCAGTCCAATCACCACTGATCCGTAACCCTGAAACGACTTTTTGTTTTCGAGTTCGGTACAGCACAAATGATATTCAGCTAGTCTCGCTGGACCATGAAACCTTTAATAGGTCATGCCGGGACACGACGCCAACAGGTCAACCGGAATCAGGTACTGCCACATGGTTAATCTTCTCTGCAATCATAATTTGGGACAGGTCAGTTATCGGAGTATCTGTTAAAGCAGTTGGTACATCTCCGCCGCTTGACCTCCTGTACCAAGCGTTTCCAGGACCGTAGAATCCTTTTTCCAGATGTTTAACGCGCCCAAATCATTCCCCAAAAATCTCAAGCACAGTACCTCTCATAAATGGGACTCCCGCGGCGTCCGGAAAGAACAGTCACTCTGAGATAAGACCTTGATATTGGCCTTCCGAATCTACAACCACCAAAGAACCAATTCTATGGTCCATCATCAACTCAGCCTCCTCCTCTACTGTTCGACCCACCCATAATAGTGAGGGTGGGTGGCATGACTCGAACGTGAACGACTTGCCGTCTCTTTATCTACTCGCTATCAATTTGGATTAAGGCACAACCCGCTAACTAGAACCAAAACAATGGACGAATAAATATGCTGAATTAACTGTTTAAGAGTTCCCCTTCTGGCACAGAAACAGATACCTCTTATGTACCTGCTAAAGCAATCGAATTCCGAACCAAAGAGGCCTTCAATTTCTTTACTATATTGCCTGCCAAATCCTCTATGTTCTGTGCCGATGTCTCCATATTGACGTCGTATAAATCGGTATTGTGCGGATGAACTCCGTGGAATTTCTTGAAATACGCAATTTGCGAGCGCTCTCGGCTCTCGAGCGCTCGTTCTGCGTCCGCAAACCTTTTGAAACTCTCTCTTGACATCAATCGATTAACACGCTGATTCCACGGAGCGAACAATCCGACGCGCAACAAATTTTCTGGCCCGCTTATCTCTACACATCCCGCACGGTGGACAATAACAACATTGCCGCTTGACGATATTTCCGTTATTTCGTCTCTGATCGCGCCACCAATCTCATCTACTGTAAGCTCTGTATGGCTAGCCCGCGGACCCGTTAAAGATTCATCCCATGTTGCCGGCAACAGATCCGCGTTCATCGTGCCCAGATATGGTTCATAAGGGATGCTACCCATTGCCAAGCTTGACATGACCTTCTCCGCGAAACGCCAGATCCAATCAGTCTTTCTGTCCACCCAGAATTGTTTATTAGACACGGCCTCTACAGTAGCACCCAGACGCTTCGCAGCCCCAACTAGCACTAACCGATCACGAAAGTCATATTGCATCGCGCGGGCTACCAAGCGTCCAATCTCGGGTGCGCCAGCACCAAGTTGACCGTCAATTGTCACAACTGTCAAAACGGACCTCCAGTCAACAATAAAAGGCTATGAAAGCAAAGATCTTAGTAACGTGCGGAATCCGCTAACATTTTGCGTCAACGGATGCCCCCTAGAGTCTAGTAGCCACGTGGTAGCCGCAGCCTGAATCATCCCAAAAAACGTCATAGCTATGGCACCAGGGTCTAGTTTTGTTTCTATTTCGCCTCTAATCTGACCCTCCACGACGACCCGCTCTATAAGGCTCAAGTAGTCCTCGATTAATTCACGAATGGCGCTTCTCACGGCCTGTTCACCAAACTGCAACGATTCCGCAATTAGTACGAAGGAGATCCCACGCCTAGACTCAACATGGGATAAATGCAACGCAAGTATGTGCTCCAATTTGTCTAACGACACGCGATCCGACAAGGTTGCCTGTGACATTTCGTTGAATAGCGATTCTCTAATATCGGCCACGAGCATCAAAAGTACTTCCACCTTGGACGTAAAATGGCGGTAGAGTGCGGGTTCAGTTAAACCAACCCGCTCTGCGATGGCTCGTGTGGTGAGTGCATTAACACCACCGAGCTCAATGATGCTGCGGGCTGCTTCAATGATTTGATGCTGCCTAGTTTCGTGGTCTAGCCGTTGATGCGTGCCCAGTCCAGTCATTCCCTAAACCCGCGCTTGTTAGTGATCGATTACTAACAAGGCATGTTAGCACCACGCAAGATAGGCTGCAAACCAAATGGCGCCAATATCTAAAACTAGTGGCTGTACTCGAAAAAAGGCCTAACCCTAGGGCGTTAACTGTTTCGCACCAATAGGGTCTTCGCCCAACGACACGCTGCTTTTATACCGGTCTGCTTATATCCCGGATCACAACATCAGCGCGTGCCGGCTGAAGGCACAGTACCTGCGGAACTTTCTAGAAAACGAAGCAAGTCGCTTTCTGATTTCAACACCACGGTTGTATCGGTAGCAAAAACCTTACGGTAGGCCTCCAGTGATCGTTGAAAAGCAAAGAATTCTGGGTCGAGTTCTAGTGCTTCGGCTAGAACTCTTATAGCTTCGCCTTCACCCTCGCCACGTAGCTCAGATGCCCTACCCGAAGCACTTTCCGTAATCACCTGAACCTGTTTATCTACATCCGCCCTAATTTCGGCATCTCGCCTAGACCCTTCTGCCCTCAAACCACTAGCTATCCGAAAGCGCTCTGCGCGCATGCGCTCAAACACAGACTCTTCGATTTCCGATGGGAAATCCGCCCTCTTAATACGTACGTCCACGATGTCTATACCGAGCACAAACCTTATTGGTATCGCGTACTTTGGAGCGTTCCCCTCGAGAATCTGGGGTTGCGGGTGGTCAATAATTGCCAACCGCTCTGAGTCTGAGGCATGGCGCTGGCGGAGCTCGTCTGCTTCTTCAGGCTTGTCGACGAGGAATATTAAGTCCGGATTGCGCAAGCCACCTTCCAGTCTCATAGCATCTTCCCGACTTATCTCCTGCCGGTTACTAGCTTCCGAGATCCGAGCCATTATTTCTCCCCTAGTTTCGGAAATAATCTCTTCCTGCTTATCTAATGCTACCTCTCGGCGCAACGTTGACGCGACAACGTCGCCCACACGGGAGTTAGCTTGCGTCTCATTTCTGAGCAGTCGGAAGAAAAGGATGGGATCAACGATTCGATATCTCACATACGCATCAATCACCAAGTTGCGTTTGTCCTTGGTGAGCAGAGAAGCCGGCGGAGCATCAAGCCGTAGCAAGCGCCGATCAAACTTAATTACCGTGT
>CAZXXH010000038.1:0-10054 GCA_964644645.1 uncultured Dehalococcoidales bacterium | reverse complement strand
AATCTTAAGGCCTGGCTGCGTGTGGGATTCTTTGAACTGTCCGAACCGGGTAACAATGGCAAGTTGTGTCTCATCAACCGTGAAGAAAACATTCGGCACAACAAGCAATAAAGCTATCAACCCGACTAGTAGGATAATGCCGGTAGTCCTCACGTTACTGCCCCCCGCTCAAAGTAGGTAATTGCTGATCATCACCTATGGGTAACAGCGGCAACACACCGGCGCCATCAGAAAGAATGAACTTCCTTGTCCCTGGTAAAATATCTTCGATCGCTTCCAGATAAAGCCGTTCTCTGGTAACAGCTGGCGAAACCTGGTAGCCCGCAAGAATTGCACGGAAGCCTAGCGCCTCACCAGTTGCCTTTGCGATACGCCCATCTTTAAACCCCTGTGCCGCTTCAATGATCCTAGCAGCGCTACCGTTAGCTTTAGGGATCTGCTCCGCTTCATAAGCCTGAGCCAGATTAATTAACCTGTCCCGATCCTCCCTTGCCCGCACAACATCATCAAACGCGTCCTGAACTTCAGTCGGGGGGTTCACGTTCTGTAGCAAAACCTCGCGCACATCTATTCCCGTCTCATATTGATTCAACATTCCCTTCATCAGGAACAGGACCTCTGTCTGCACCTGTTCCTTTTCCGTCGTCAACACATCGTCAATTTTCCTGGAACCTACAACCTGTCGTAGCGCCGACTCCGTAACATCGCGCAAAGTTCGGCCATCTGGTTCTCCAGGCAGTACGCCTCGTATAGGCTCGCCAGGATCATCCACGTTAAACAAAAAATAAGCCAGATCAACTATCACGTACTGAACTACCGCTTGGACATCAACAATATTATCGTCGCCGGTAATCATTTGAGACTCTACGGGAACGATCTGAAGTGCCGTAATCCCCTCGGCTCCAGAGCGGAATCCTAGCTCAAGACGTCTAGTTTCGGTCACCACAACAACGTTCCTCGTACCAATAGGCGCCGGCCAGTACCAGTGCAAACCTTCGGTCGCGATGGAGTCAAATTTTCCAAACATGCGTAACGCTGCTTGTTGGTTTGGTGACACGGTAAATACGCCGCTAGCATGCCACATCTAGAGCTCGACCGCAATCTAGACAAATACAGCGACAGACAACCCTCCACCACCAATGCCTGGAATTCGTGGCATTGCGGCGCGAACGCGCGCTAAGACATCTTCCAGACTAACCTCAGGTGGATCACTGGTGGGAGGCCGATATACGTCATCTTGACGGATTCCTGACGGCTCACTTTTGACAGACATTTGACCTCGTAATTGCAACTAGCTCCAACGACAAGCATGAAGCCACTTGTACGGAGGGGAAACTCCCGCTTCCCTCACATGGTGTCATCAAATGGGTGCTGACCGCAAGACACCATAACCCGTAAATAGCGGATGACTGATGCGAACGAGCTCATTACCACATGTTAAGGGGCACACGTTATCCGTTTCTACGCACCCATTTCATTTACGATTGAACTCCTCCCTACTCCTGTCCAGCAACTCCAAAAACATATCGTAACTCGAAACACCACGCAGCATCCTAATAAGATGTCCCAACGTTGGTACAAGGGACCGCAATTCCGCAAGCTCTGTATCAACTGTACTCACTGAGGCGGGACTATCTGCATAGGTGCCATAGAACGCGAACCACGCCTGGTTAATTTTTCGGATATTAAAACCACGAGTATTCAAAGTAACTCTGCGAGCCTCCATCAAGCTCTCTGCACCTACTACATCTCCATCACTAAGACTCTTGTCTACCAAATGTCTTGTGTCTTGCATGAACTGAGCGAAATCGACGCCTTACGACTCTGGCACATGATCCCCGTTGTCGCGTGCAATCGTCTCCGGAACCAACGTTGCCACAAAACTTTCTCGGGCCGATAAAGCGACCTCTCGACCGAACAGATTGGCCACAGTCTCGTTCAGTGTGAACATCTCTGCATCGCGAAATAGTGCCTGACCAAAGGGGTGAAAGAAAAAATGGGTGTGTAACCATTCGTGCGCCGTCAATTCCAGCAACCGCGTCAGGTCTCCTACTGGAGGAATTACAGTCGGATATGTAGCCACTCCCCCAACCTGTATGACAATCCCTGAAAGGTTGGATTGTTCTTGCAGTGAGTTCTCCATACTTTCAATTGCATTAACCGGTATATCTGGATCCAGCAAATTAGAATCTAGGCGCTCGATGTGTTCACGAGGAGATGTAACCAACACATTGGGAACGAAGTCCAAGCGTACGTCTACCGGTGGCCAAATCAACGACCCTATAGCCGGCAGATCCTCCTTTACCAATATAGAGCTAACCATGGATTCCACCAGCTCTTCGACCCCGTTCCGGAGACCCTTCCTTTCGGATATAAGACTGGCGAGGCTATCTTGTATGGCAGATCGTTCTTCGCTATCCAAAGTTGGCGGATCTGGCATCGATGCCAGATCCGCAACAGCGTCTCTGATCATGCTGGAAAGTTCCATGTAGCGGTTAAATTGATCTTTTCGAGATCCTGTTCCGCTCCCCGCCCAGGGCAGAGCATCTTTGGCTCGTTGTACCCATTTCGCAGGAAAATTTGCTAGCTCCCATCCGATTAGGTCAAACCGGTACTCGGCTGCTGCCCACTCACTTGGAGACAACATAAACGTGTCGCCCTTAGGTAAGAGGAATGCAATGGTTATAAAAAATCCGATCAGAGATTTTCGAGCACCGAATCTTTTACGTCCGGCTGTCAGAGATTGAATAACATTCCTGACGATACGAGCTGGCCTCCACAAGGTACTAACCATCGGTTGGCCCTCCCTTGTCTTGCCCAGATCAGGACGCTTCTTTGAGTAACTCGTTCGCCAAATCATCCGTACAGTAGGGTGAAAGTCAGGTGAATTTGCCGTCTGTCCATGAGTTCAGTTACCGGACCGCGTCCCAGGGTACCTATTGGTTCAAGGCGCGACTACTATAGGGTTGGATCGGATAGTCCGATGTACGATTGATTATCGCAATCACTTGGATCACTTAATGGCATCCACTCTGTCTAGTAACCGTAAATGATCGGTGTGTTTCACTAGCTCACTCATTCACAATATTCAGGTATAGACACTATCGACCATTGATTGAAACCCGCTACATACAATGTCCTAGGCGCACAACGGGTGCTTAGCATGCAATTATTCCTAGATTTAACACTTTGGGATTGTCCAAAATCTCATCTAAATAATATAGAAGGGGCTCTGCGGACATATTTTTAGAGCGGATAACCAAAATTTGTTAGCTTATTCCAATTGCGGGCAATGTAACGTCCGCACTCTCCTCCTTTCGCATGTTTACACCAAAACGTAGCGCTCAAGCCATTCTGGTCCAATCACATTGAAGCTTTGGTACGATACGCATTGCACTTACGTTCAAGTGGGCGAGCAAGTATCCTAACCGTCTATGCAGCAGTTCAAATCCCTGTCCTGATAATGTAGGGGCATCACGCCCCAGTTGGCTCGCTGTAGATCAGATACATAGGATGGAGGCCAAAATTGGCAGCAGTGAAAACTGAGCAGATTCGGAATGTGGTGCTATTGGGCCACAGCGGTGCAGGCAAAACCTCCTTGGCTGACGCAATGTTCTTTATCTCTGGGGGGGCAACACGCCAAGGCAGAGTCGACGAGAAAAACAGTTACTCGGATTTTGAACCGGAGGAGCAGCAACGTGGATCAAGCGCTCAATTAGCTCTCCTGCCATGTGAGTGGAAAGGCGCAAAAATCAATGTACTTGACACCCCCGGGTACGCTGACTTCCAGGGCGAAATGCTCTGTGGGCTCCGAGTGGCAGATGCTGCAATCATAGTTGTCTCAGCTCCGTCTGGCGTAGAGGTTGGAGCTGACCAAGCGAGAGAGGTTTGTGAGCGACTGAATCTACCAACCCTAGTCGTCATCAACAAACTAGACCGTGAGAACACTGACTTCAAACAAGCTGCCAATGAGATCTCCGCTCGTTGGGATAGGTCCTACACGCCGATACAAGTACCGAACGGATCGGAGTCATCATTCACCAAATCAACATCCCTGGTGGCGCCTGAAGCACCAGAAGGTACGCCCAGCGATATGCATGAACAACTCATAGAGATGATTGCCGAGACGAACGATGAGCTAACGCTCAAATATTTAGAGGGAGACCCGCTTTCCGCCGAAGAATTAAGTTACGGCCTGAAATCCGCAGTGTTGTCCAGTTCGGTCAGGCCAGTTCTCCCAACCTCAATCACGGACAATGCCGGTATCGAAAATTTACTGGATACACTTGTCGATTTATTCCCTTCGCCTCAAGAGGCCCAGGCGCGAGAAGGTGCGCCTGAAATCCCTGAGGGAGCATTGGCAAGCTTGGTGTTCAAAACCAGCGCCGATCCGTTTGTAGGCAAACTTTCATTCTTTCGCGTTTACGGCGCTCCCATGAAAGCCGACTCGCAAGCTTGGAACCAAAATCGGAGTGAAAATGAGCGTTGGGGACAAATATACACACCGCAAGGTAAGGAGCAGGTTCCAACCAAAGAGGTGGTCGTAGGGGATATGGGTGTCGTGCCGAAGCTTTCCGTTACTCGAACCTTCGATACGATTTGTGATAAGTCCACCCCGATAAACTTGCCCTCTATCGATATGCCCGAACCCGTGTATGCGCTGGCTGTTAAACCAGAATCGAACGCCGATGTAGACAAGATGGCGACCGCCCTCCCCAGACTGGAAGATGAAGATCCTAGCCTCCGGGTAGAGCGAAACGCAGATACCGCCGAGACTGTTATTCGCGGCCTCGGAGATCTGCACGTAGAAATAGCTATCGACCGGCTTCAGCGTAAATTTGGTGTCAGCCTAAAGACAGCCGTTCCGCGAATCCCATACAAGGAGACGATCACAGCCTCAACGAAGTCCGAGTACCGTCATAAGAAGCAATCAGGCGGGCATGGCCAGTACGGCCACGTGATCATTGAGCTCGTACCTCGTTCCAGAGGCGAAGGTTTCAGTTTCACGAGTAAAGTGGTCGGAGGTAATGTTCCTCGCGAATATATTCCCGCAGTGGAAAAGGGTGTGCAGAAGTCAATGTCAGCTGGAGCCATAGCAGGATTCCCTATCGTCGACCTAGACGTACGCCTTCTGGATGGTAGTAGTCACCCGGTAGACTCATCAGGTATGTCATTTGAGATAGCAGGCAGCTTCGCCCTAAGAAACGGTGTGCAAACGGCGAACCCCGTACTGCTGGAGCCGGTGATGAAGATGAGCGTGACCATCCCTGATGATTCAACGGGAGAAGTTATCGGTGACCTCAACACCCGTCGAGCACGCATCCTCGGAATGAATCCACAGGGTGACGGAATCACCTTAATCGAAGCTGACGCGCCCATGGCCTTGATTCAGACTTATGCGACCGACCTGCGAGCGCTAACGCAGGCCAGGGGCACCTTTAGCGCCAGTTTCGGTTACTACGACACAGTGCCACCAAATGAGGCGGCGAAGGTTATTCTGAACGCCAATTCGGAGAACAATTCCGCGGCCGACTGAAAACATGATTCGGGTATGAACTAGACTACTGGTCTGGCTTTGCCCAAATAGTTTGATATTGTTCGCCTTTAATGAGGGCTGCTAGCTCTCGTCTCTCGCACTGCCTGAGGGCTGTTAGAGCTTCATTCGCCATGATGAGTGATTCTTCGGTCCCCACTTCTGCAAGTCGGTTAGTCAACCCCCCCCAAACTCCGGTCTCCACAAGCGAGTCGACATACGCAGGCCAAGGTATAGCCACTATTTCATTAGGCCTCGGCAAATTAGGTCTCATACGTTTGATGCTTCGGACACGATCAGCAGCAGAGCGAGCCATGGGCATTACCGCTACTAGCGGCTTCTGGTCAGGACCACACCTCAAATCCACCACGAGCGAACGACGGAACGTCGGGAAAAAGATAGATACTGTGTCCATAGTCTGTACATGATGCATAATCGCCTTAAGGTCCAGCCCATAGTTCCCGTCCAAAGTTAATCCCCTTCTTGAGAGCACACGCTGTATTGGTGGTGCTGTTTCCATACTATCCTGAATGGGCTCACTTACGCGCTCTCGAGATCTTTCAAGGTCGCGATAAAAGCTGGCAGAACGTTTTGCCAATCTCCAACCACACCGTATTGAGCTTCTCTGAAGATGTTGGCTTCTGCGTCTTTATTAATGGCCACTATCACCTTAGCGCCCGAGCAGCCCGCCATATGTTGGCTCGCCCCAGATATTCCAACTGCCAAATATAGACGAGGGGAGATGCTCTTACCTGTAAGTCCAATTTGGCAACTGTGATCTATCCAGCCGGCATCGCATACAGCACGCGACGCTCCAACCGCTCCACCTAACATTGATGCAAGTTCGCTCAGTTCCCGAAACGGATCTGCGCCTCCAAGACCTCGCCCCCCACCAATAACGACATCGGCATCCTCTAATCGTACCCCTTCAGATTGCTCGGGGATGGTTTCAATCAGGCATGCTCGCGTTTGCTTCATAAAGTTGGAAACGTCAAAGTGTTCGACTGGGGTAGCTTTCACATGTTGTCTTGGCTCAGCAGCATCGAATGCGTTGGTGCGAGCTATCACAATCTGGGGCTTCTGGGTTCCGAACTCCAACACTGCCATCGCGTTTCCGCCATACACCGGGCGCGTCACCAACAGTCGTCCATTACTAGAATCTCGTGAGATGTCGACACAGTCTTGAGCCACCGGAACTCCTAGCCGAAATGCAAGTCGCGGTGCAACATTCGACCCGAAGTCGGTTTTGGAGAAAACAACTAGTTCGGGATCGATCGCCCTGCATAGAGCTTCAAGAGCAAAAACCGGAGCTTCGAACCCACCTGTACCACCATCATGTAATTTTTCATGTTCCAGAAGATACAAACGATCGGCTTGTGCATCCAAATCCAAATCAGGCAAACGCGAAAGGTCTGCGCCCATGAGAGCTACGGACACCGGTCCATCGGTGGCTGAGCGGACTGCCACAGTAGCCAACTCAGCAAATGGAGTGTTAATCCCTGAGTCTTCAGGCTCACCGACGATAAGAACACCACTCATCCTAGATCAAGCCAACCTCTCTAAGGCGCAGTGCAAGGAGCCTGCCAGAGTCAGATTCTTGATCACCCATGATAAGTTCACACTCTCGATCAGTGTCTGGTATGAAAAGCCGTTTCAGAGTTAATTCTGGCACGAGAGTTGACGCATCGATCCCTACGTCTGAAAGGGTAAATACTATTGGGGTTTTCTTTGTAGCCGCCATTATTCCTCTCAGGGTAGCGAAGCGCGGTTCACCCAGTTCATTGCTCACGCTGACTAGGGCCGGCATTGAAGATTTCACTCTCTGATAGCCGTCGATTAGTGCGCGCTCAATTATCGCCTGTTCGCTCTCGCCATCACTGGACACCTCGATAGACCGTGCCAGTGACACACACGGCAATTCCAGTAGCTCAGCTAGGCCAATCGGCACGAAAGCTTGATCCCAATCTGACGCCTGCCTACCACATAGGATCAAGTCATACGGGCCGGTTTTGTCAATCAATGCGCGCAACACTCGGGCAGTCGCAAATCCATCCAATTCTTCTGCGAGGGGATCTTCGACCAGGATCAAATCATCAGCCCCCATCGCTAGTGGCTTTTTCATGGCATCCATGACAAATCTCGCGCCTACAGATAGGATGCTGACATGGACTCCCTCTGATGGAGCTTGATCCTTAATGCGTAAGGCAGCTTCAACTGCGTGCATATCGAATCCGTTGACCACCGACGGGATTCCGGGGACAGGGATCACCTTCGCGGCTAGCTCGTCTACCCTAAACGCCGATGACGGTGTGTCTGGGTCAAAGACCTGTTTTACACAGACGGCTATGTGCACGTTTATTGGCCTGCAATAGCCCTAGTTAGGGCTCTAGAGATGATAGATAATCATGCTACGTCGGGCGGTCCCGGACCGTATCACCACGTATCTCGCCCGTCAATCGAGCGCGTCGACCTTAATACTAAAACATTCGGGGCAGATTTGACGTCTTTTGTGACTAAAAAACCTCCATGGTGCCTTGGTCGTAGACAGTACAGCTACAACCTATGCCATTGCCATTTGTTTATCCGTTGCGCCAATTAATCGCGGCTGCTTCCGAATTCGGCATCTCGCTGGATGCAAGGCAACAGGCTTGCTTTAAGTTACACTTTGAGTTTCTCGAAAGCCAAGCACGGCTTTACAATCTGACGGGAGCGCGTGGTTGGCATCAGGTCCGTGACGAACTTTATATACGCTCGCTTGGATTCCTTTCCTACAGCCGCTTACTACGCGCAAAAGATGCTCCGATGTCAGCTATCGACATAGGTAGTGGTGCCGGGATACCGGGACTGGTCCTCAAGATTTTGCTACCAAAACTCAATTTAACTCTAATGGATTCATCCCTGAAGAAAAGCGAGTTCCTAGCTTCAGCGCGTGACATTTTGGGTTTGACAGATCTGAGAATAATTCAGGAACGTGCAGAGGAGGCGGCGCATGTTCCCAATTTACGGGCCCGGTTCGACGTAGTCTTGGCGCGCGGACTAGCAAAACTTCCGGAGCTTGCTGAGCTCACATTACCCTTCACTGCTCTGGGAGGTGCCACGTTAGCGCTCAAATCACATGACCTTGGCGATGAGCTGGCCGCCTCCTCTTATGCCGGAACGTTACTTGGTGCAGCGCAAGCAAAAGTTATAAAAGTATCTGCTGCCGTCGGTAGATGGGAAGATCAATTGGTGGTCTGGGAGAAGGTAAAGCCGACACCCGAACGCTACCCAAGGCGCCCAGGAACACCTCATCGAAAACCGCTTGAAAGCTCTGTCTACAGGCCCGAGAGACCCCTAACCTAAGACTACATACCATGAGCTTCTACACAAGACAGCCTCTCAAACCTTCGGGGTTCCGCAGACGCGTGTTTTCTGCTCAAACGGTAGCTGCTCTGACGGTAGCGATCACTTTAATTGCTCTGGCTTCTGCACGTGTATTTGAAATCGACTGGTCAGATTTGACCCAACGAATTGGAGCCACCGATCCTCTCATGTACGGATTGGCCTTAGTCGCATACTATGCCAGCTTCTGGTTCCGCGGCCTACGCTGGCAACTCATAGCTCGTACAGCCCGTATCGAAGACGAGCACGGTGTTCGTCTCCCCGGTATTCATACATCTTCTGGAATCATCCTGATGGGATGGTTCGTAAACTCGGTGGCCCCGTTCCGATTAGGGGACGCATACCGAGGGTGGGAGTTCTCAAAACAAACTAAAGCATCGCTCCCTATAAGCCTTAGCACTGTATTTGTGGAGCGAGTTCAGGATATGGCCACAGTGTTGGTTTTGGTCCTCGGTGCAGCAATTTGGCTAATTATGCGGAGTGAGGCTCAAATACCGATCCAAGTGATATATGCCGCGGTTGCGATGGGCTCCCTTCTACTTGTAGTGCTTCTTGGCATGAGGGTCTTTGGGACACAGCTAGCAACTATGGTGCCCAGCAGGTTCAAGGATGCTTACGGCCGCTTCCAGACCGGCACACTTAGAAGCTTTCGCCCACGTAGCCTGCCATCCCAACTAATGCTTGGGATAGTCGGATGGATGCTCGAAATCTTGCGCTTCTATCTTGTGTCGGAAGGCCTTGGATTTGATTTGAACTTCTCGGTTGTAATGTTTGCGGCCCTGGCCAGCGCAATGCTAACTACGCTCCCTACGCCCGGTGGCCTAGGATTCGTCGAAGCCGGGCTGTCAGGCGTGTTGGCTTTGGTAGGCCTCGATGAGTCAAGTGCCGCAGCGTTGACTATCGTTGATCGATCCATTAGCTGGCTCAGCGTGATACTGTTTGGCGGGTTATTATTCATCGCATGGCAGGCTTTATCGAGGAAGAATGGTCGTCCAGACCAAGAATACCCTTCACAAACTAAGTGAAACACGGGAACAAGGCTGGACTGGAAATGGGGCTGTAGCTCATCCGGGAGAGCGCTTCAATGGAATTGAAGAGGAACGGGGTTCGATTCCACGCACCACCACCAACACTATTCAA
>CAZXXH010000037.1:15767-16447 GCA_964644645.1 uncultured Dehalococcoidales bacterium | reverse complement strand
ATGCTACGGAGGAGACGTAACTAGGAAGCGTAAGCTGCTTGAGCAGCAGGCAGAAGGGAAGCGGCGCATGAAGAAAATAGGCCGCGTGGAGTTGCCACAAGAAGCTTTCATGGCAGTGCTGAAACTCGAACGTGAGTAGGCTTCCTGCGAAGCACTAGATCTTACGAGACCTTGTTGGTCGATGGCTGAGGCCCAAAATACATCTGATCAGGGCAACCTGAAAATACCGAGGGGTGTTGGGGCAGGACCTGTTGGCGCCGCCGTTGAGCCGAGCGGTGGGCCGTTAGCACTTTTTGCTTCCCGGTCGTATAGGCGGCTATTTGCTGGTGGCATGCTGCTCTGGTTTGGCCAATGGAGCGAGCGGCTGGTGGTCGGCTTTCTGATCCTTAATGAGACAGATTCCATTGTACTAACAGCCGTTTCGTTCGCTTCACGGAGTGCTATCGGCATGGTGGTTGCACCTGTCGCTGGGGTTCTCGTGGACCGTTTCGACAGACGATCCGTACTGCTGATCACATCTTTCGTACAGGCTGGGGTTGTTGCAGGTCTGGCTCTACTTGCGATTGGAGGCTTGGGAGTCATATGGCCCGTCATGGTCCTAGTTGCGATAAATGGTGCCAGTTACTCGTTTTCCCATCCGGCTATGTTGGCGCTTACTACCGATCTCGTATCACCCTCAA
>CAZXXH010000037.1:14101-15742 GCA_964644645.1 uncultured Dehalococcoidales bacterium | reverse complement strand
CATCGCGTATGTCAGCAGTATCCGTACTCGCGACAGGATTGCGATCCGTTGGTGTGCTGGGTGCTTTGATAGGTGGTCTTGTAACCGATGCTTTCAGCGCGTCTCCCGCGTTGTTCTGCTCCGCAGTAGCGCTGATTCTCGGTGGATTAACAATAGCCAGAATACGATATCGGAGCCAGCGTACAGAGCAACATACAAGTCACGTTATCAAGGGAGCATTCGAGGGCATTCGCTTTCTGGTCAATGCACAGCCTGTGGCTGCAGTTTTGTCACTGGGCGTAGCAGTGGAAATATTTGGATTTGCTTATAACGCCATATTGCCTGCGGTAGCTCGAGACGTTCTTGGTGTAGGGGCTACGGGGTTGGGCGCGTTATGGTTGATGGCCGGTATAGGTTCTTTGGGTGGGGTACTGTTTCTTGTTTGGTTGGGTAACTTTCGACGTAAGGGGCTACTTCTTGTAGGTATAACGCTCGGTTTCGGTGTCGGTATAGTGACATTCTCCTGGTCTACATGGTTTTATGTGTCGCTTGGTGTTATCACACTGGTCGGTGCTATGGCGGCCATATTCGATGCTCTGCAGTGGACGCTAGTTCAAGCGCTTGTGCCGGAACGCATGAGAGGACGTGCTGTGGCAGGGTGGGTGTTTGCCATAAGCTTCGGTTGGGTGGGACACGTGCTACTTGGCACAGCATCTGAACTAGTCGGCTTGAGGTGGACGCTCCTAGGAAGCGGGCTCATGCTTATAGTTACGGCATTTGTGGCATTCTTTCTGGCTAAAGGGCTTCGACGGGCTTGACTAGTTAACATCTCTGGAAATTCGTCTTTGCTATCTGGCCAAAGGTGCAATCTGATGACCTGTTACCAGGCGGCAACTGTACGCTGTACCAGAGCTCTGAGCGTTATGTCAGATCGAGCTTCTGCAAGGGCTGCGACAAGCATTCCAGAAGGAGTGCCTGCGTCGACGTGTTCCCCAACGATTTCGATTGCGTGTACCGGCACTGTCCCTATAGTGGCCGCGACCGCATCAGTTAGTTGAATCTCACCCATGGCCCCGTGGCAGCCTTCTAAAAGATGTCTGAACACCTCGGGCCCAAGTACAATTCGGCCAAAGATTGCTAAGTTGCTCGGAGCATCATTTATCGGTGGTTTTTCAACTAGTCCGTTAACCTTGTGAACCCTGTCAGAGACGGGGCAACTTTCTATGATGCCCAGACTTGATATGCTTTCTTCAGGCACACACTTTGCTGCAATTACCATGCCTCCCACCTCAGAATGGACATTGGCCACTTGAGCTATGGCTGGGTCGGCACTCCAAAATATATCGTCGGGGAGAAGGACAGCGAACGGCTCTTCGCCTACGAATTCACGTGCCATGAGCACTGCGTGGCCTAGGCCGAGCGCCTGTTTTTGGTAGATAAACGATATTTTTGGAGGATTGGCAATCGATGGTTGCTGGGCCGACTCCAAGGACTTCCTGTTTCTATGCACCATTGGTCTAAGATTGGGATGATGTTCAAAATAACGCGCAATCGCCTCATGACCCGGCGAGATAACAAGCAAGATTTCGCTGACCCCCGCAACTGCCGCCTCAGTAACGGCATAGTCTATAAGTGGGATGGCTAGCACAGGAAGGAGGGGTT
>CAZXXH010000037.1:0-14091 GCA_964644645.1 uncultured Dehalococcoidales bacterium | reverse complement strand
CCGCGTTACAGGAGCGAAGCGTGTCCCTAAGCCGGCGGCCGGTATCACAGCTTTGTGAATGGATAGTATGTGTTCGTTCATGGCAATAGTGTAGCGAGACGACCAGAATGAGCAATCTCTAATATTAAAGGCTTCCAATCGAAAATGAGCGTAGTAGCATTACTTGTGCCGTGCTACACGGGGAGCTAGCGGTGTCCTGTACCCGCAATCCGCTTTAGCGGGGTGGAATTCCCCTTGGAGGCCGACGATCCTGGGTCTATGCCGTTCGTAGCGGCGTTGATAGCTGGGTCCTACGCGGCGAGGCTCCGTGAACCCCGTCAGGTCCGGAAGGAAGCAGCGGTAAGCGGGATCCCTCGGGTGCCGTAGGTTAGCCTGGTTTGAGTATGCTGCGATTGGTACGCCTTGGTTTGCTGGGCGAATGGGGGGGCACGGCTAACAAACTAATGATGTGGCTTGTGAGTCGGGAAATATGAGTTCATTGACCCAAAAAATCTAAATGCCGCGTAAAAGGTTAGGGCAGCACTTTCTTGTCGACCATCAGGTGGCCCATCGTATAGTAGCGGCTGCGGAGATCACATCGGGCGATGTAATCCTAGAGGTAGGTCCAGGCCATGGAGCGCTCAGCGAGTTGCTGGCGCGCAAGGCCACAAGTTTGATCTTGATAGAAATTGATCATAAATTGGCGTCAACGCTCGTTGTACGATATCGCTCCAATCCTGGCGTGGCTGTTTTAAGCGGGGACGCTAGAGAATTCACACCTGAATGGGTGCCGGACTTACGTGATCTGGAATACAAATTTGTCGCCAACTTGCCGTATTATGCTGCTTCACCTATAGTCCGGCGTTTCCTCGAGACCACTGTACGGCCGAGTCTTATGGTGGTTACTGTCCAGCGTGAGGTAGCTGATGAGATGTCAGCAGCACCTGGTCGCATGAGCCTTTTGTCTGTAGCTGTACAGCTATACGCGGAAGTGGCCCAGGTGATATCAGTCCCGCCGAATTCGTTCCGGCCACCGCCCCGTGTTGATTCGGCAGTGGTTAGCTTGCGAGTTAGGCCACGCCCTGCGCTAGAACTCGACTCAATTACTAGTTTCTTTGAACTAGTCCGAGCCGGATTTTCAGCGCCTCGAAAGCAACTTCGGAATTCCTTAGCCAGAGGATTATCCATAGAGGCCTCTGCAGCAGCCTGTATTCTAAATTTGGCGGGTATCGCACCGTCTCGGCGCGCCGCAACTCTATCGATAGAAGAATGGGGCGACCTTTATCGAGCGAAATCAGAAGGTCCCAGAGGTTAGCGCTGTGTCGCAGGAAGTTGTCCCGAGCACCAAAGAGTCGATCACAGTGGAAGCGCACGCTAAGGTGAATCTAACTTTGGAAATTCTAGGCCGGCGGTCCGACGGCTTCCATAATCTTGCTTCTGTGATGCAGACCATTTCGTTGCACGACACGGTGACGATATCTCGGGCCGATAAAATGCAAATAAACTGCGATCACACGTCCGTTGTCCCGGATTCTAATTTGGCGCTTCTGGCTGCGCGGGCGCTACGAGAAGAGCAGGGTGTTCGGGAATCTGTGCGTATAGATATCAAGAAACGCATACCAATTGCTGCTGGTCTAGGGGGAGGAGCGAGTAACGCGGCAGCTGTGCTCAACGCTCTAGTGGAGTTTTGGGGATTAGAGATTAGTCACGAACGGTTGATTGAGATAGGTGCATCCGTGGGTTCTGATGTTCCATTTCTCTTAACCGGTGGTACTGCTCTGGTGCGGGGAAAGGGTGACAAGGTTATGCCACTACCGGCCGCCTCCCTACAACCTATCGTTATTCTAAGTCCCAAAATAGGGCCGCTAGAGAAAACGCGATCAGCTTTCGAACGAGTGACGCCTGAACACTACACGCGTGGCACACTTTCTCATAAGCTTGCGGGTCGAATTCGTGGAAATGGGGATGTGCCGCCTGAACTGTTTTTCAACGCTTTCGAGTCTTTGGCTTCTAGTATGTACGCGGATTACAACGAGAATCTATTAGAGTTCCAGAAGGTAGGCGCTCGAGTTATATCGCTAAATGGAGCAGGTCCGTCACTGTTTGTTCTGGCCCCTAGTTTAAAAATCGGAGCCATTTGGGAGATATTGTTGAGGTACGGCCGGGGCTGGACTGCATTCTTGACACATTCTTGGCAGCCTGGACAAGTGACGAAGGATTCGGTTTGAATTCTCTTGCTTTAGTGGGAGCGCTCGGAGGCGCGTTGATGGGCCTGATATTTGTCGGCCATGTATCAGTTGTCATGACCTTGAGGCCACCTGCGAACCTGCGTAGACGCGCAACACAGTCGACAGTTTTTCCGATCGTTATGATCGGAACCCTGATCTCGTTGGCTGGTTGGATTGCAGCTGGTGTTGTAGCGGCATTCGCTTTTGAAATGGCAAAGAGAGAGTCGGCGTTCAACGTTCCCGGGGTTCCCAATGTCCCGTACTCTCTTGGAATAGTATTGATAGCATTATTGGTAACGCCTCCGCTGGTGTTTATGGCTCGACGTTCCTTGCTACACTTGGCGATCCAGTATGCAATTTTCTTTGCAATCTTTGTTTGGCTGATTCCGCTCGCAGTATCTGGCAGATAAGCACGTTACCCAGTATGAATTCTCCACCCTGATGCATCGCTTTAATGGAAAAGTGGCTTTAATAACCGGTGCCGCACACGCATCGCGTGCTGAACTTATGGGGGTCGGGGGAGCCACTGCATGGTTGCTGGCTGGTGAAGGCGGGCACATAGTGATTACGGACATCGATGATGATCTAGGAGAACACGCAGCGGCCGAAATGCGAGATGCCGGACATGACGTCATTTACGCTAATCTCGATGTCACGGACGAATCTGCTTGGCAGCGAGTGGTTAAGGCTGTATCCGATCGATTTGGCACTCTGGACACCCTGGTTAATATAGCTGGCTTACAGGAGCGACACAGTGTTCACGATACCCCTTTAGATGAGTGGAAACGAGTAATGGAGGTAAGCTCTACCGGAGTGTTTTTGGGTATGAAAGCGGTGATCGAACCAATGCGAAACTCAGGTGGTGGATCTATCGTTAATATTTCATCAATCGCTGCGCGTGGAGGGGGATCTTACGGATCGTCGTACTTTATGTCACGGGGTGGAATTGTTGCATATAGCAGGGCGGCGTCAGTGCAATTAGCGCGACATCGCATTAGGGTCAACTGCATATTGCCTGGGTGGACACTAACGCCATTCACCCAACATTTATACCGTAGTGAGGTGGAGCGAGAGAGTCGACTCGCGCGAGTGCCGCTCGGTCGCTGGGGCAGGTCTGAAGATATTGCGAACGCGATCTTGTATTTTGCCTCAGATGAATCGAGCTACGTGACTGGCGCTGAACTGGTTGTCGACGGTGGGACAACTGCGCAGCTATAAGTAACTAGGCAGGATTGCTTAAGAAAGCGAATTCACCGCCCGTTGAACTTCATCATAGTCCGGCTCTAGGCCGGGCTGTGGTGCTGTCCAAGTCCATCGTATGTTGCCTGTTTTGTCTACGACGAACACTGACCGTACAGCCGCATCGTATCCTTCCAATCCGCCGAAATTTGGGAACACCACATCGTAGGCACTAATAGTGTCACGGCTGTAATCGCTGAGTATTGGAAAGCCTAGATTAAGCTTGGTGGCAAACTCGTTATTGGACCAACGTCCGTCAACAGAGATTCCGACGACATCAGCATCAACGCTGTTGAATTGATCACTCATATCTCGGAACGTACACATCTCCGTGTCGCACACCCCTGAAAAAACGGCAGGGAAAAATGCTATTACTAAGTTCCTACCAGCGTAATCGCTAAGGCTAACCCTTTCATTATCTTGGCTGACTAAATTGAAAGCGGGTGCCTTGGTACCTACAGCGAGAGCCATTCGAAACCTCCTAGGTCCGCTAACAGACCCACTGATTGATAGTGGGAACACCGGCATCATGTCACCCATCCCGGCGTCGCACAGTTCAAGTCTGGTTGAATTACTATTATTGTGACCCGTACCCTAACTTGGGCGCAAGCAATCTCATTAGATAAATTAGTTAATGGAAGTCAGGCTTATGCCGCTGAGCGGAGAATTGAGAAACGGAAAAGTTCTCGCCGTTTGTCTGAGTGAAGCAGGGGGTGTACCGAAGTACCCTCAGAACGTGGTTTCAGTAGCAACGGGAGGCGTGGTTGGTGACTACCATTACGGCAATGTGGGCTCAGATGGCATGTTGAGATACGTTACCGTGGTCGCGAAAGAAGTCTTTGATAGTGTTGGAGAGGATCTTCAAGTTAATGTGCTACCTGGCGATTTTGGCGAGAATTTCCTCATTGAGGGTGTTGGTGACTTGTCCGACGTTGTGCCCGGTGACCTCATATGTCTCGGTCCACAGGTTGTGATCCGCGTTACAAGTCAAAACACGCCTTGTTCAAATCTCTCAGCGCTACACTCGGGCATAATGCGTTTGGTTGTCGGCAGAAGAGGGGTACTTGCAACTGTCGAGACCGGTGGGCGTGTTTGCCCTGGTGACGAGGTCTATCTACGGCCATCCGACTATAACTTTCATAAAGAGGACGACGAAACCTGAGAGTTGGATACGGGATGATTCGAAATCAGGTCTTAATGATTGGAGCGGGCGCCGTTGGCAGTTACATAGGTGGCTGGCTGACGCACACTGGCCATGATGTGACTTTCCTCGATCCATGGACCGACCATCTAGATGCCATTAGTTCTGGAGGTCTTCATCTCACTGGACCACACGAACCGATAGTAGTCTACCCGAGAGTCGTAGCACTTCACGATTCGCAGGTACTTGCAAATGGTCCGGCGTTTGATTTGGTGTTCATTGCGGTAAAGTCATATGACACGCTCTGGGCAGCGCATTTGGCTAAACGGTTTGTCGCTTCGTCTGGCTGTGTTGTCTCGGCACAAAATGGTTTGAACGATGAAAAAATAGTGGCAGCGGTAGGGGAAGAGCACGCTTTCGGGTTGGTAATGTCCGGTATCAGTGTTGCACTGTGGGAGGTAGGTAAGGTAGAGCGGGCCGGAAGCGTGAGAAGGCGAGATCATGGACACGACGTGTTCAGGGTTGGTGGAAAGGATGGAGCGATTGCAGGATGCGCACGTGGTATTGCCGAATTGCTGGAACCTATTGATGGTGCTCGCACAACAACAAATCTCATAGGAGAACGTTGGGCTAAGCTATGCCAAAATTCTATGGGGAACCCAGTGGGAGCAATGACTGGACTAGGGGCTGGCCCCGTTATGTTGGAACGTTGGGCTCGATGGTTGATGATCCGGTTGGCAGTTGATGCTTGCAGCGTGGGTTTTGCTTGTGGCATCCGTATTGAGGATGTTCATGGAGTGCCAGCCGAGTGTTGGGCATCTGCAGGAAGCAATACCGTATTCAAACGGCTGGATAAATTACTAGCTGAGCAGGTCTCGGATAACGAGTTCAAAAATTCGATGGCACAGGACGTGATCAAAGATCGGCGTACTGAGATAGACCAGCTAACTGGTCTGGTTGTCGAGCAAGCAGAAAAGGTTGGGCTGCAAACGCCTGTCTCAGCATCCACGGTTAACGTGATTCACGAGATTGAGGCAGGCACGCTGACGGTCTCCAAGGATAATGCTGAGAAGACACTTCGGCAGGCCGGGTTTTAGTACCCATTCAAGCAACGTTGATGGTTAGGACGTTGTCATAACACTCATGCGAGCAATTTGACAATTTAAAGACATGATTTATGCGAACACTTACATTGCTGCCCCCGTTTGACGAGGAGATTGTCGCAATCGACTTGGAGACGACGGGAGTAGATCCGCGCCGGGATCGGATCATAGAAGTTGGCGCGGTGAAATTTCGAGGCCACAGCGACCTTGGTACGTTCTCTTCTCTGGTTAATCCGAGTAGACGAGTTTCGAGTTTCATCACCGATTTAACCGGTATTACTCAGGCCGATGTAGATGGAGCACCAAGTTTCGATGTCATTCTGGACGATCTACGTTCGTTCGTTGGCGCAAGAGCCATTGTGGCACACAATGCTGCATTCGATTCAGCTTTTCTACGGTCTCACGGTGTGCCGCCTCTAGGTCGAGTCTATGACACCGTGGATTTGGCGTATTTGCTCATGCCGTCTGGTCCTGGATACGGTTTGGCCGATTTGGCTGCATTTTTCAACGCCCGTCACGACAATCCCCATCGCGCTTTATCTGACGCGGAGGTGACGCGGGCGATCTTTCTGAAGTTGATACAGCAATTGCACGATATTGATGTCCAAGTGCTGCAGGAAATCGCTCTTCTGGGTTCGGCGTCTGGCTGGGAGGTGGGAGCATTAGCAGGACGGATAGCAGATGCTAAGCCTATGGACAAGCGAAGTCGTTTTCCAATGCAGCATGGAGTGAATTTACAAGCGCTAAAAAAACGACTCAAGCCTGTCCATGATGGTCGCAGGACGACTGGGACTAGATTGGATGCCGTAATCGCCGAACCGTTGTCCGTCCGTAAGCTATTCGATCAAGAGGGTGATCTTCAGCAGTCCATGCCAGAGTTTGAATATCGCGAGGAACAAGCTGAAATGGCTGTCGCTGTGTCGTCGGCTATCCAAGACGGAGAACACTTGCTAGTGGAGGCGGGTACGGGGGTGGGTAAGTCTCTGGCTTATCTTGTTCCAGCTGCCCTTAGCGCACTGAGCGGAAATGGGCCGGTAGTGGTCTCGACAAACACGATTAACTTACAGGACCAGTTGTTCACTAAGGATTTACCGGCCCTTGAACTGCTTCTTGAGAGGCTCGGTGTACCGCGTGGGACATTACGAGTTGCCAGGTTGAAGGGCAGGGCAAATTATCTCTGCTATAGACGTTGGTCATTTGCTTGTTCTAGTCCCCCAGATCGGATAAGGGATGCCAGACTTCTGGCTAAGTGTGTGGTGTGGATGCAAAAGACAGCCACAGGAGACAGAGGTGAGCTTGCATTACAACGTGATGGGCATCTCTTCACCCGCATTTCGGGCTCTGGCGCAAAGGGATGTCCAGCGCAGGATGGTCCATGTTTTTTGCGCAAGGCTAGGAATGAAGCACAAAATGCCGACATAGTGGTGGTAAATCACTCGCTTGTGCTGTCTGACTTGAATATGGGCGGAGGGTTGCTTCCGAAGCACGATTTGCTGGTGATAGATGAAGCGCATCATCTCGAAAATACAGCCACACGGCACTTTGGATTTGATGTGTCTGAGGTTCAGATCATGGACGAATTACAACGTCTTTCTGGTAACACTGGTGTGATTGCCAATTTGGTCAATTCAGCGAGTGAGGCATCAATACCACTTGAGATGATGCATCTGACAGTTGAAGCAACGCTTGCAAAAGCTATACGAGCAACAGACACGGTTCGTGCCATGTTTGGCTCTATAGGGGACATGACTAATTTAATTATTAGTAAGGAATCTGCAGTTAACGATATCCGGTTGAATGATGCTGTAAGAAATCACCCTTCTTGGCCAGCTGTAGCTATGGCATGGGAAAATACTGACCTGGCACTATCTGCGTTGCTTGCATCTATGCGTGGTTTGTCTGGCAAAGTGGAAAGAGAGAACGAAAGTGTCGATTTTGAGGCGTCGCTGATCAACATAGCGGCGTCTATGGAAGCGCTACAGGGCCACAAGGCCGCACTGCAACAAGCCTTCTCCGGGTCTGATCCCGATATGGTCTGCTGGATTTCGATAAAACGAGGTGGGAGGCCGACCACAGTCCACGGGGCTCCATTGACGGTACGTTCAAGGTTGCGAGAAGAGCTTTTTGAGCGAGACCGTAGTGTCATATTGACTGGTGGCACTCTTACTGATGGCGGGGGATTTGATCACATCCGCTCCGCAATCGGTCTTGAGGGAGGGACCGAACGTTCTTTGGGTTCACCATTCGACTATCGTAAGGCTGCAATAGTATTGACGCCGAGTGATATTCCGGAGCCAGGTCAACCGGGATACGCGATTGCTACCGGCAATGCGATTGCAGAGATCGCCATCGCATTGAAGCAGAGAGTACTGGTCTTGTTCACTTCATATTCTGCTATGGATACTGTTCGCTCTAACATACGTGGGGATCTGGAACGGAGGGGGGTGAGGCTGGTCGCGCAGGGAGTCGACGGCCCGCCACATCGTGTGATGAAGAAGTTAGCACAGCGGCCAGCAACTGTTGCACTTGGCGTGAGCAGTTTGTGGGAGGGAGTGGATCTTGAGCAAGGATCAATTAAAGCTCTGATTGTTACGAGATTGCCTTTCGGCGTACCGACAGAACCTGTTTTTGCAGCTCGTTCCGAGTTGTACGAGGACCCATTTAACGATTACGCAATACCTGAGGCGGTGCGCCGATTCCGACAGGGTTTCGGACGTTTAATCCGTGCAAGCAGGGATCGAGGGAGCTTTATTGTGCTGGACCGCCGGATAAGTTCGAAGTCGTATGGCAAATTATTTTTTGAAAGCCTGCCGGATGTAAGCATACGTGCAGTTCCACTGGCTGATATCAGTGGGTTGGTTAGTCGCTGGGACGCAGGTACTTCAGGCCCTTGAACGCGAAATACATCTACACCATCGATAGGGAGAAATGTTTATCAGTACCTCGCTTCTTGTAGAGGCTCCAGCACTTGATCTAGCCAGCTCTCTCGATGGTGGACAGGCATTCCGCTGGAAACGTGAATCGGAGGGGTACCGTGGGGTGATTGGCAATCGTGCTGTTCATCTGACTTTGATTGGTGACACTTTGACGGTCAAAGTTATGGGAGACCCTGTAGATGGAGCGTTTTGTTCTCAGATTGCTGATTATCTTGATCTTGGGTTCGATCTTGTGGCCTTCCGCGGCAGGCACCAGTCAGATCTAAGGGTGGTGGGTGCGATGGACCGGTACTGGGGGCTCAGAGTATTGAGGCAAGAACCATGGGAGTGTCTTGTTTCGTTCATTTGCTCAGCCACTTCGAACGTGTCTCGTATCAAACTCAATGTTGGAAGTCTCGCCCGTTCTTATGGACGACGTGTCGGCCCAGGGATTGATGACTTCGCGTTTCCCAGCCCAGATGATCTGTTGCAAGCTGGTGAAGGGGATTTACGCCATCTTGGGCTAGGTTTCAGGGCGCCATATGTCATTAACGCTGCACGCGTGGTGGCCCGAGGCGACTTAGATTTGGCGGCATTACGGCAGGCATCCTTGCGAGAGGCAAGATCCGTCTTGATGTCCTTACACGGGGTGGGGGAGAAGATAGCCGATTGTGTGCTGGCGTTTTCTCTGGGCCAACGTCGGGCTGTTCCGATAGATCGATGGGTTAGGAGGGCAATGGTCGAGTGGTACGGGGTAAACCCGGAATTAAACAACTCTCGCGTCGGTGAATGGGCTAGGAGGAGGTTTGGGTTGGATGGGGCGTATGTCCAGCAGTACCTGTTTCATGACCGAAGGTTAAGCCGAAATCGCTCGATGAGTACGTGTTCTGCCTTGTACACTAAGTAATGTCCGACCTCGCAATCCTCTCAGTCAGGATTGGTATCCGCTTTGCTACTAATTTGAGTTCGTCGCCGCGAGAAAGCACATTGCCGTCCAAGCGCGCTTGCCTTAGCTCATTAAGAAGCAAACCTACTAAAGGTCCTTTTGGTACCCCTTCCTCCAGTAGGTCGTTGCCAGTGCATTCAGGTGCAATAAACCGTAGCCGATTGAGGTAATCGCAAAGACGCTTATGCCGAAGCGTCTGTGGACACAGGATTTTCGCTGCCAGTAGGGTAGCTTCAGGAAATTGAACAAGAGTGCTGACGATCTCACTATTTGATAGATCTCTGCGATCGAGTACGGGCATGATTTGCCTGAGCTTTGGCCCTAACATCATTATCTTCGCTAGATGCTCTGTAGGTGTTAGTCGTTGGACCAGGGAATCAGCTTCAGAGGGTGTCAATGCAAAAGTAATAAGAGCCATAACCTGCTCCGCATCTATATGAGTCTCTTTACCCATTGCGTCCAGCGAAGATTTAGCGATTCTTAACGCCGGATCGATTGAGGCCAACACTCCTAGATCGTCGGCGCGAGCTAGGATAATTGAACGTTGGGGCTGATCCAGCACGTGAGAGAGTTCTGTTAGTGTTCGTTTTGGGCTGAGCCCTCGAAGCCAGTGTACGTCTCGGCCTATAAGACTAAGCGTCTGATCTTCAATCTCAAACCCCAACTTCGCTTCATAACGTAGGGCTCTCAAAATACGTGTGGGATCATCGCGAAAGCTAGCATCGTGGAGAACCCGAAGCCTACGGGACGTTACGTCACCCAGCCCACCATGATTATCAAGTAGACGCCCCCAATTCTTGGAGGTTAACGCGACAGCCATGGCGTTGACAGTAAAGTCACGACGACATAGATCCTCTTTTATGCCAGAGGACTCGATTTTGGGTAGAGCACCCGGTTCTGAGTAGATTTCAGTGCGCGCTGTAGCAACGTCTATGGTCGTTCCAAAAGCGACTAACTTTGCTGTCTGGAACTCAGATGTTCCGCAATAACTGATATTTTCTATATTCGCCAGTGCAGTAGCGAACTCTGGTCCATTCCCGACTACAACCAGATCAAGATCCGTATGCTTACGGTCGAGTATCAGATCGCGGACTGGCCCCCCGACAAGATAGGCATCTGTAGCTCCACAGTCTCCGCGCTCGGCCATTTCGCCAACTCGACGCAGCAGTTGGGTATGAATTTTCGGGAAATTTAGTTCTATGAGCGTGCCCAGGTTAGGCATGTGTTGATTATGTTCTTGTGAATATATCGGTAATCAAGCTTAAATATACTACAAAGTGTCAGTGACCAAACAGTCTCTAATTATTATATGAGTATGGTAATTGTACCGATAGATAAATTAAAGTGCGATATATAAATAAATAATTGGGGCAGGAGTTAATATTATTTAAGTTATAACTAGAATAATTGAAATGAATAAAGTATAATATTGCTATTATTAACTAACGTAATCATCTGAACATTTCTACAGTATCCATGTCGTCGTTGATTGTGTGGTTGAGAACCTAGAAACGTATGACGGACAAAGCTGCTACGCCTGCGAGGCTGATAGACTGGGCCCCCTCACTTCAGTCGTCGTTTAGGGTAATCTGGACGAACACACATGCAAGAGAATATAACCGTCAGGTTTCAGGTGTACATAGACTACACTTGACCTTGGGTGCGTCAGACGGCCATTTGGCTGTCCAGAGTAAAAAGCGAACTTGGGAATGCTGTAGAGATCGACTGGCGGTCCTTCGCCCTCGAGATCGTGAACTCGACTAAAAGCGTTGTGTGGGAGGCCGTGGCCAGTGATCCTAGTTATCAAAGTCGAGGCATAACAAGTTTAAAGGCAGGCAGGGCAGCAAGAAAACAAGGAGAAGCCGAGCATTGGCGATTCATGTTGGCGATCTTGGAAGCCAAACATGTGAATCGTCTCGATATTAGAAGTCTTCGTGTGGTAAATGAGGTGGCGCGTAATTCAGGTCTTGACATGCACGTGTTCAACCAAGATTTGGAGTCCCCGGATGCGCTCATAGACATACGACGTGATCACGAAGAGGGGGTACGATTGGGAGTGTTTGGTACACCGACATTCGTATTTCAAGGAACCGATTCCGTATTCCTTAAAATGTATACACCCCCAGAAGCCGAAACCCTGCCGGTGTTTGAACACTTTGTGGGAATGGTTCGGAATCGAAATTATTTTGGGGAACTTAAACGCCCTCAGCCACCGTGGCCGAGAGGCGCGCTTGAGTAGCACATTTATTTACCTCCGCTAATATTAATTCGTGTCACTAGCATCTTCACAAGTTCCTCTGCCAAGCCTTAGAGCATTACAAACTCTGCTGGGCGTGCATTTTAATGATCCAGATCTACTTCGACGAGCATTGGTGCATCGCTCTTATCTGAATGAGAATTCAGACGAGCGATCACAGTCTAACGAGCGTTTGGAGTATTTGGGCGATGCAGTAATCGACTTAGTGGTTGCTAACCATCTTTACAATGCTGCATCTCATGCTAGCGAAGGTGAGTTAACGCTGAAACGAACTCAGGTGGTTCGTGGTGAGAGTCTTGCAGGCGTAGCTCGACGTTTGGGGCTTGGCAGATATTTGTTGATGGGGCATGGGGAGATTGAACTAGGTGGCGAAGATCGCGATTCTAATCTCGCTGATGTCTTTGAATCTGTTGTTGGAGCTGTATTCCTAGACCAAGGCTACCAAGTGGCTTGTGGATTCGTCGAAAGGGTGCTGGCGACTGAGTTGAGTGCTGTGCTTCGCTCTGGAGTTCGGAAAGACCCTAAATCAATTCTTCAGGAATTACTGCAAGCGAACGGATTGTCTCTTCCACGTTATCGTATCGCCGCTACAACCGGTCCGGATCAGGCTAGAGAATTTACTGTTGAGGTATTGGTAAATGGCACAGTTGCTGGAATTGGATCAGGTTTCAGGAAGTTGGACGCGGAGCGTAGCGCAGCAGGTGTCGCGATTGAATATTACACACACTTAAAAGGGATAGACGCTCTATAAGATCTATACCTAAGTTTAGGTCTTGGTCATCAGTGTATCAATGTGAGGTCTCTTGGCTGAATGCCTAATTCTTAGGCTTTACTAGGCACCAAATTGGTTGTTCGGAGGATTATGTGTCTGATAACGGTGTGAGGACAGACAGTTGTTTAGTTTGAGGCGGGATTCGGAATCCATAATTGCCGGCGCGGCCCGCACCGGAGCCGCTTGGCGGCGAACACTTTACGGACTTTTCACCCTTTCGGTTATCGACGAACAATTTTGGGATGATCTCGAAGAGGCTCTCATTACTTCAGATGTGGGTCCGTCCGCGGCCATTGCTTTAGTAGAAAGTGTGCAAAACCAGTCAAGACGAGCTGACGTTCGAACGCCAGCCGAGGCAATGAATCGATTGCGAAGTGAAATGGTGGCAACCCTCCACAATCTCTCAGGGAAAGGGCAAGAATTGCCTGAGGACGGCAAAGTAGTACTTTTGGTGGTTGGGGTAAATGGTTCTGGTAAGACCACCACGATAGGTAAGTTGGCTAATAATGCGAAGCGGGACGGGAAGCGGGTGATATTGGCTGCAGGGGACACGTTTCGAGCAGGTGCCATTGACCAAATCAAGGTATGGGCTGAACGGCTAGAAATAGAATTAGTGAGTCACCAGCATGGATCTGATCCAGGCGCTGTGGCTTTTGACGCGATTGCTGCGGCCCGGGCACGCGGTGCCGACGTGGTGATTGTGGATACTGCGGGCCGTTTGCACACTCAACATAATCTCATGGAAGAGTTAAAAAAAGTCCGTCGGATCGTGGAGCGCGAGGCCCGCGACGACTTTAAACAACGGGTGGTTTTGACCATAGATGGCACCGTAGGACAGAATGGCCTAGCGCAAGCACGGTCGTTTACTCAGGCTGTAGCATGCGATAGCGTGATCCTGACAAAAATGGACGGGACAGCGCGCGGTGGTGTGGTGCTCGCTATCGCACAAGAATTAGGTCTCCCGGTATGGTGTATCGGTATTGGGGAGTCTCCAGAAGATCTGGCTGAATTTGATGCGCGAACATTTGTCGATACCCTTCTGCCCGAATTCACCCGAGATCATTGATGACCTTGTTGGCTCTTTACGGTTGAGCGGAAACAGGTTTTCAATTACTAACAGTTCTAACTGACCCTATGATAGAAATCTTCAAGTGGCTCGGCGCTATTGAACTCATAGGTCTGGCTGCATTCCCACTGACTTACGCTGCGTTCCCCGCCATGCGTGATCGGGGCATAGGTTTTGCCAAACCTGTAGGCTTATTGGTCATTAGCTTTGCTGTATGGCTTATTAGCTATGCAGGATTGCTACCTAACCAAGGTTGGGTGTACGGCCTAATGCTGGGCGTATTAGCGGTGGCTGGGTCAGCATATGTACTTCGTCGTTGGCGAGGTATGTTGGCGCTCTTTCGCTTGCAATGGAGAGGATTGCTAGTCGGCGAAGCTTTATTCTTACTAATCTTTTTCTTTTGGGTGTTCTACCTGTCCCCTTTTTAATAATGCGGTATTGAAGT
>CAZXXH010000036.1:15170-16553 GCA_964644645.1 uncultured Dehalococcoidales bacterium | reverse complement strand
AAGGCTCACACAATCGCCAACCTAGATCATTATCTGGCAATGTTGGCAGATAACGTCGAATCCAACGGTGGTCATGTTTTTTTTGCAACTGATGCCGAAGAAGCGAACCGTTACTTGGTGGATATGGCTCTTGACCGACGAGTCGAGAGCGTGATCAAAAGTAAGTCTATGGTTTCGGAAGAAATGGGTCTGGCTAGGGAATTTGAAAGCGCGGGAATAAAGACATTAGAAACTGATTTAGGTGAGTACATCATACAGTTGGCTGGTGAAACGCCCTCTCACCTTATAGCTCCAGCTATCCACAAATCATCTGATCAAATAGCGACACTGCTCGGGGTTGAAGCTGGTGAAATGTCTAAGTCTAAGAGTCCTGAGGATCTCACTAGACTTGCTCGCACCCAACTCCGACCCCATTTCGAGCGGGCAGATATGGGGATTACAGGAGTCAATTTCGCTGTAGCCGAAACCGGTAGTGTCGTGATAGTCACCAATGAGGGTAATGGGCGCCTGGGAACTGCGTCTCCCCGGATACATGTAGCAATTATGGGTATGGAAAAAGTGATCCCATCCGTTCAGGATCTGGCTCTTTTCTTACGCATACTGATTCGCTCAGCTACAGGCCAGCCCATATCCTCCTACGTCAACATGGTGACCGGGCCGAGACGTTCGGATGAAGATGATGGCCCAGAAGAATTCCATTTGGTGATAGTTGATAATGGTCGTACCCGTTTATTGGCGGACCCGGAACTGCGCGAGTCGCTTTACTGTATTAGGTGTGGTGCCTGTCTGAACTCATGTCCTGTCTACCGCAAGGTCGGGGGGCACAGCTACGGCTACGTATATCCAGGCCCAATAGGGGCCGTCATCACTCCGATCCTGACAGGACTACGAGAAGGTAAGGACCTGCCCTTCGCATCGACTCTTTGTGGTGCCTGTCGTGAAGCATGTCCGGTAAAAATTGACATCCCACGGATGTTGCTCAATTTGAGGAGTCGTTTGGCTGATGGGTCGACGACTGGTACTGACCGAATTTCTGGCAGGCTGGAACGAATTCTTTGGACTCTATGGCGCTTAGGGATGACTAACCTCCGTCTCTATCGGATGGCATCAAAGATCGGTCGGTACTTGTTGCTGCCAGTCTCACGCAGAGGTTGGATAAGGCGTATGGTACCGCCTTTCAGCGGTTGGACTCTTTCACGAGACTTTCCACTGCCAGCTAGGCGCCCGTTCAGCCAACTACGCAGGGATTTAGACGAACTTGATCACGAAGATAATAGCTGCCACGATCGGGTGACACGTTGACTGATAGAGCTTTATATCTTGAGCGAACGAGCAAAGCTTTAGGAAGAACAATCACCGGAGATGCTTCTTTCGTACCGGATC
>CAZXXH010000036.1:14399-15160 GCA_964644645.1 uncultured Dehalococcoidales bacterium | reverse complement strand
CTGCTAAAGTTCTTGCGGAGGCCCAACGTAAATCTAAAGCGCTATTTGACGAACTTGCTTCTTCTGCATCCACGATGGGCTGGAACGTGCATAGAACAGCGTTTCCGGATCAAGCAGCAGGGATATTACTTGATATTTGCCAGTCGGCTAATATCTCAACCGCTCTATACTCAAACCATCCCGTATTCTGTCGTGTGCCTGCGATAGCGACACTTGTGAGTAATGGGATAGTCGCAAGTCTCGCGGAGACAGCAGGGGACCGCAGTCGAGCGGAATTGAAAGCGGCTGAATTTTCATCTGATCTTGGTATTACTGGCGTCGAATGGGCAGTTGCTGAGACAGGGACAATCGTGCTTCATGCCAGAAACCGTGCCCCCAGACTGGTTTCAGTTGCCCCAGAACGTCACATCGCACTGGTTGAATTAGGCCAAGTACTATCTTCTCTCGAGGATTTGTTTCTGATAGAGCGGCTGGAGCACATGTCTGGCAGGCTGAGCACTTCTGTCAACTTAGTGTCTGGCCCGAGCAAGACTGGCGATATAGGAGGCAAGATAGTCGAAGGTATACATGGGCCGTTAGAGGTTCACATGATACTGATTGGGTAGTATTAAATCGTGTTTGGCACTCAGCACTATGCGAGCATTGCACGCAGCACCTCTTCGGTGGTGCTTGCTACTAAAGCATGGGTGCCCTCCATTGCTTTCTCCAACGTTGTAGGCCCATTTACCAACGTGAAGACTGCATCTATGCCGTGATCGTGT
>CAZXXH010000036.1:8716-14389 GCA_964644645.1 uncultured Dehalococcoidales bacterium | reverse complement strand
CCCTTTTCTTTGGCCATCTTAGCGACTCCAACTGGAGCCTTGTTGAAGATCGTTGAGCGGTCAAACTGGCCCTCGCCGGTGATCACCAAGTCGGCGCCGTCGAGCTTTTCACCCAGGCGTACAGCTTCTAGTACTATATCGACCCCGGCTCTCATCTCGGCGTTCACGAAGGCTGTAAGCCCACCTCCTAGACCACCAGCAGCTCCTGCTCCAGCACGATGTCTTATATCGACGCCGAGATCCTTTTCAACTACGTTAGCGAAGTGAGCGAGGGCTATATCTAGTTCCTTCACCATGGCAGGGGTGGCGCCTTTTTGTGGTCCAAATATCGCCTATGCTCCGGTTGGTCCAGTCAACGGATTGTCAACTTCACACGCCACTATCACGCCGGTTCCTTCAAGCCTCTGATCGGCGTGCTTGGTGTCAATGTTATGCAGGTCGGATAATGCGCCTCCTCCGGGTTTTATATCTGCACCATTTTTGTCCAACAGTTGAAATCCGAGTGCCTGCGCCATACCTGCTCCACCATCGTTCGTGGCACTGCCACCTATTCCGATGATCATCTTGCGGTGTCCAGCATTTAGGGCTGCCAGTATTAGTTCTCCGACACCGTATGTAGTCGTTGAACGTGGATCAAGTTGGTCCACATCCAACAGAGCTAGACCTGATGATCGGGCCATCTCTATTACGGCTGTATTGCCATCACCTAATGAGCCCCAATCAGCGTCAACAGGTCTGCCCAAGGGATCTTTTACACGTGTTGTCACAATACGGCCGCGAGAACTGTCTACTAGTGACTGTAAGGTTCCATCACCACCATCGGCAACAGGTACTATAATCAGCTCGGCTTCGAGGAGGACGCGCCTTGCACCGTCCGCGATGGCTAGGGCGATCTCGGGCGCAGAGAGGCTACCCTTAAATTCTTGAGGTGCAATCACGATCTTTTTCAAATGTACGTTCCGCTCCCGTCTTAGTATCAGTAATCGTAGCTTTGGTGTTCCAGCAGGTTTTTAGTGCTGTGCCGATTGTTGGAGCGCTTCTCGCTCAATGATGTCCCGCAAGTTCTGAACCGTACTATCTAGCTCGCCCTCTTCATTTACGATACGGTAGTCGAATGCCTCAGCTTCTTGTAACTCGTCCCGTGCGGCAGCGAGTCTTGTTTGTATTTCATCGTTGGAGTTGACACCTCGGTCAGTTAATCGCTGGCGAAGCGACTCCAACGAAGGTGGTAAGACGAAAATGAACAACGCTTGGGGTATTACTGAGCGTAGGCGAGCTGCACCCTGAACATCAACTCTTATCAAGACATTCTTGCCGTCAGCAAGTGCCTTGTTTACCTGTTTTTTGGGTACCCCGTAGAAGTTGCCATAGACTCGCGCTGATTCGAGCAGTTCGTCATTGTCCCTCATCTCTTGGAAACGGGTTTCTGATACGAAATAGTGATTGACACCGTCCAGCTCTCCGGTTCTGGGTGCCCGGGTGGTGGTGGTTATTGTGAAGTGATAATCGCAGCCCAGTTTGGCCATCCGTTCCAACAACGCGTCTTTACCCACACCGGATGGTCCGGAGATCACTACTACCAGTGGCAGCATAGCCGGCTCTTGCATCGTCTGAAATCAGTTTCCATTTTCGTTGACGATTTGGCTTAGATCTGACCAGAACGTTGGGTAAGAAATGGCTGCCACCTCACTGTCATTGATCGAGACGGGGCTGTCTGCCACCATGCCAACGGTACCGAGGGCCATGGCTATACGATGATCACCATGGCTATCGAATGCCCCACCGGAGATACTACCAGTGCCGTGGATAGCGAGTCCTCCATCGTCGATCTCTTCGCACCCTACGCCTGCTTTGGTAAGCCAGTTTGCGGTTGCCTCTATGCGGTCTGATTCTTTCACCCGGAGTTCCGCAGCGTTTGTGATTTCGGTTGTACCAGTTGCCATTGCCGCTGCCACAGCGAGCACTGGAATTTCATCTAACAGTAACGGCACTATGTCTCCACCGATTTCCGTCCCTTGCAAGCTACTAGATCTGGCTACAATGTCTGCTATCGGCTCGCCGGCACTTTCACGGAGGTTGTACAGTGAAATGTCTGCACCCATTTTCTTTAGAACGGTTAGTGCACCTATTCTAGTTGGGTTCACGCCGACGCCGGGTAGATGTATCTCTGCGTCGGGATGACATACAGCCGCCACCAACCAGAAGGCTGCTGAACTTATGTCCCCGGGCACATCAACATCTGTCGCATTTAGGGTTCCTGGGCGAATCGTAAATGTGAGTTCGTCGATGGATAAGTCCGCGCCCATAGCGATGAGCATTCGTTCAGTGTGGTCTCGAGATATAGCTGGCTGGACGATTGTGGAGGGTTGTTTCGCTCGTAGACCTGCAAGCGACAGGCAAGACTTGAGCTGGCCGCTTGGGACGGGCATTTCGTATTTGATACCCTGCAATTCACCGCCGGTGAATACGAGCGGCGCACGTGTGTTTTGGCCCCGTGCGTGTATTTCGGATCCCATTCTTGTGAGCGGTGCAACGATACGGCCCATGGGCCTGTTTCTTAATGAATCATCACCCGTGATTACTGACATGAAACTTTGTCCGGCGAGTAGACCGGCCATCATGCGCATCGTGGTGCCACTGTTTCCAGCGTCCAATATGTCTTCAGGCTCGGTTAGACCGTTCGGTCCATTACCCTTGATTGTTAGTGTTGAGTTAAGTGCATTTGGATTATCTACACGTTCGACGTGTACACCAAGGGCACGGAGTACAGTCACTGTCGACGCACAGTCTTTACCAGTGGAGTAGTTTGTTATCGTTGCTGTGCCGTTCGATATGGCGTTAAAAATCGCGGCACGGTGGGAGATCGACTTGTCTCCGGGTGGAATTATGGTGCCCCGTAGAGAGCGGGGTTTGTTTATAGTCTTCGTCATATGATCTAACAGTGTGGTAGTAGAGACTAATTTCTTCGTCTGCCCCGGTATTGGGTCGGATCTTGTCCACCGTCCTTAGTCATGGACGAGAGACGATTGGCCATGTGTCCTCCCAGTAGCATGGACATCATGCTGTCTCCAGCCGTAGGGATCTCCTGTTGTGGGAAGTCAACCGGGTCGATTCCAGCTGACCAGCGGGCGCGGGCTTCCCAGGCATTGATGAACGAATTCATGAGAGGGCCCTCTGATGCATCGCGATCTTCGTCTACTATCATTGAGCGCCAATCCTGTAGTTCTGAGATCATTTGGTTAATCCAGTACACGATCATGTCCGGATTGGTGCGGCAGAGGCCGTGGTTCACTTCCGGATCAACACTGGCGAGTCTGGATATGTCACCGAATTCATCTGACGCAAACTTGCCCATCTCGCGCCATGAAGGGCTCTTTGCAATTGCAGAGACTAATGCGGTTGAGATAACCGCAGGTAGGTGCGCGACGGCGGCCACAAATGAGTCGTGTTCGTCGGCACTCAAAAAGAAGGGGCTGGACCCTATGTCCTCAACAATCTTTAAGACCTGTCCTACTGAGGCTTGAGGTGCTTTGGCAGAGGGAATAACGGCAAACTTCTTGTCCGTGAATAGGGAAGGGGTGGCTGCGTCGGATCCGCTAAGCCCAGATCCTGCTAGTGGATGGCCACCTACGAATCCGACGTTTTCCGGCAGTATTTCGTCTGCCCACACAAGAACTTCTCGTTTAGTGCTCGCAGTATCAGTGATTGTGACTCCATCCTTGAGGTGAGGGCCAATGGACTGGAATATTTCTGGCGTCGCACCAACAGGCACGGCCAGTACCACTAGATCAGTATTCTCTACGGCTTTATCTAAATTCCATTCAGTTCTGTCGACAATGCCAGCTTTTTTAGCCTTGTTGTGAGTCTTGGAGTCGGCATCGTACCCAACCAACTCTGCTTTGCCGTTATAGGCTTGGCGCAGAGCCATTCCCAGCGAGCCGCCAATTAGTCCGAGCCCGATTATCGTAATTTGTGGCATTTTTGCCTCTTCAAAAATATGGTCCCGCTTGCCCACACGTAGAGGCCTTTATGCTGAGACTCTGTTTCTAGCGCATTTATGTCTACTTGTGGACGATCTCAATCACACTATTCAAAAGTCCTCTACGTTTAGCTGAAACGAACAGTATTTATGGTAATTGATCAGTACAGGTACCGCGGGAATTCGATTACAGAATGTCAATGCTACGTTTTCTTGCTATACCCAGATTATCAGCGTAGCTAAAAGTCGACATAATTACGATTATTTGTATAACGTCGGATCCGATACTCGAGGATAGCATAGGTCCCGCTCGGATCTTGCCACGGACCATACTCTGGAACTCATAATAGAGGGAATATAGGCCACAATTTAGTTTATCCCCCTCAATCGTCCGCTCCCAAGCGATTCTCCATGGCTCTGCCGCACGTATGTTGGATCAGTCTTCCCACTCTTCGTCACCTTCGTCACCGGTGTTTTGGTGGGTGATCTGTGGTGGGTGTGGATGGACAGAAATAGCATGATCATGTTCACTGACGGCTTTTCTAGGCTCAAGCTTATCCACAGTCTCCCTAAGGGTTTGGAGCGATTTTATGTCTATTGAATCTATGTCTAGTATTAAGGCTGACACCGGTAGATCCCGTAGTAATTGCACTTCGTCCGGTGGCGGTACTTTGGGTACTCGCATGAATATGTGTTTGGACACCATCGAGATTGAACTCTGAATCTGAATCAGTGACCCTATACTAAGAGGCCAATCACACTTTGCTGAATCTAGAATAAGGAAGTCAAATGGGAGATCTTCCAATGCTCGAGCTTGTTCATCCGGAGTGCCAATTTCGATCGGGAACCCTTTAGCCATACCGTTATTCTGTAGGCAAATTAGCGGTGCATCTTTCGTTTCAAGGATCAGAAAGTCGCAACCGGATCGTTTAAGCGCTTGCATGGACTGTGTATTGGCGGTGTTTACACCTAGGCCCCAGATACGGTCAGCAAGATTTTTCAATTGTGGTTGTGGTGGGCCTGCAGCGTTGTTGGATGAGATAATGATTGCATCCAAGCATTTCAATGCTGGTCCAAGTCGATTTCCCTTGACCGATCCCTTGATAAATCCCACTATGAGCATTACGGGATTACGTGTCGTCGGTACTGTAGGCCCGAACCCTAGGCGAGTCTGCGAAACTTGCCCCAGCGTAGAAAGTAGGTCAGTAAGTTTGCTCAATAGTTATCACCCTAGTTGAAGTCTGACTGTCTATTACGTTTAAGGAATCCCTCTAAATCCTGGATCACATCGTTGAAGTCGTTTGTTCCCTCGGCATGTTGAATCTCTGAGTCAAACCGTTGCTCTAGCCGCCGTACGTACGCGGATACTTCCGTTTCGTTTCTTAATGCTATATCCACATTCCTCGAGAACTCCGCTGCTTCGTGTTCCAAGTCAGAGAAGTCGAGTTTTATCGGCAATAAGGAGCGGAGCGTAGAGAGGATTGCAAGGGTTAACTCTGGATTCGAAGAGGCTTGCAGGTAGTGTGGAGCATGGCCCCATATGCTTAGGCTCGGGATATCGCGATTGGCAAGATATTTCAAGATAATTGAAGAAGCGGCCGTTGGTCCTTCATACGTCGATGGACCAAATTCGATTTCATCAAATCCATCGCCGAGTGGCTGATGTGTAGCCGATGAGGTGATACGAGGAGACC
>CAZXXH010000036.1:6694-8706 GCA_964644645.1 uncultured Dehalococcoidales bacterium | reverse complement strand
AGTGTGAGGGACGGCGTCCAGCTGCGCGCCAAGTAGGATGAATACATCGACGTTTGTGTCCGTGATGATTTGCATCATCTGTTTGGCGAAACGCTTCCACTTTAAGTGTGGTTCCACTCCCTTCAACAGGATTATGTCACGTCCATTACTTTCTTTATGCTTGACGTAATAAAAATAGTTCGTAGGCCAGTCAATGACTTGTAGATTATTTGCACCGATACTTATCTCAGGCCGCAGTTTTGTGAAATCAAAGAACTCCTCAGCATCGATCCGAGCAAATTGGGAAGCTGAGAGGGCATCAATAAGGAATTTGATGGCCCCGGTAGCGGCCTCAGATGCATCGGGCCATCCGGAGAACGCGGCGATCAGAATTGATCGTCTTAGCTGTGGCCGCTCATAGAATTCAAGATCGGACACCAGCCACTCCACATCTAGTGCTTAGAACCCCAAGTTTAAAGTGAGACAAGTGTCGCAACGTCAATATATGTAACGAAAACAGACGACTGCTCCACAGGCTGTAAGAGTAATACATCGCGTGCGTGGCTCAATACGCTCATTGCGGCACGGTAGTTTTACTTTGTAAGGCTTTGACGCTATGGGTGGTATCGTAGGTGTAATCAAGATTCCCTGCGCTACTTTGATATCTTGCTGCTGCTGGGTATTTGTCCCTACCGGTTTGTGCGGTTGGTAGGATCTCACAGTGAGTCTCGGTAAATTTATGCTTCGAAATGCTCACCAAAGAGTACTGCAACCGGATGATTTTCTGTACGGGCCTGATTGAATGCGTAGCCTAGCCTAGTCAGATCTGGTGAGCTTTCGACCAGATAATATGGAATTCCGAAAGCGTGGAGCACAGGTTCTATAAATCTTGCTGCACTGTCCGGTGTCTCGCCATGTCTCGTCCATCCGCGGTACCCAATGAGCATAACCAGTGGCATCTTCAAGTCTAACGACATTGATCGTATAGAGTCTCCGGACGCAAACACCCCTGAGTTTTGGATCATCACAACGGGATGCTTTCCACCTATCCAGAGGCCAGCCGCAATAGCCATAGATTCAGCCTCCCGACAAACTGGGACCAGATCAATTTCTGGATCGGCCACCATTGCAGAAAACATAAAATTTGTCTCACTATCGGGCAGCCAAACTATGTGAGTGATCCCCTGTTGACGCAGTACTCTGACAACATCCGTGGCGCTAATTGCAATGTTTTTAGGTTCTTTCATCAAAATTTGGTTACTCAGTGGAGTTATGTGCCGCGTTGTTGGGTTCGGTCGAAACGGCGATTCTAGCATTGAGATCTATCGGTGTCTGAATCCGTTCGATTTGTGATTCACGTACACTCAGCATATGTACATCGAGAAATCATGTAACGTTACTAAGTAAGCCGCAGCAAACTGCCAAGTAATCCAGTTAAGTTACACGGCTACCATGTTGCTCATCGGATCTTATTCCCAGTTTAACGATAAGGTACTAGCTGTTTGTACTAGGCGAGCTGGTTCCTAGCCAGGCCTTGATTTGGGCCCCGTGTTCTAAGTAGTGGTAGATAGTGTTGCAATCGATAAGATCACGGATGGGTGAATCTTGCTCAAATACGCGTTCACTGGCGGTTCTCATCGCTTCCCGTAATGCTCTATGGCGCTCTTCTAGGTCTCGTAAAACCTGTCCAGAAGACAATAGAGATGTTTTCCGTGCATCGTTTAGGTTAAGTCTATCTCTATCATCGTCGCACCATGGTTTAGACCCTAATAATAGGCCACAGACACGCTCGTCCCAGGCTGCGATGTGGCCCAGTAAAGTCTTGAGCGACCACTGACCGTAAACACCCGGTTTATCGAGTTCACTAGCGGTTGCTGATTCTAGAGCCCCACGTAAGTCACGCCAGGCAGAATCTATCGCTAACACGACCAGCATTTTTTTTCCCATTGAAGTATTTGGTGCGTTTTGAGGGTTGCAGAGCATATCGTGCCCCCATCAATACTATCTTTATCCAAATCTTAGATATATTGTAT
>CAZXXH010000036.1:4677-6684 GCA_964644645.1 uncultured Dehalococcoidales bacterium | reverse complement strand
AACCGCACAATTCGTGACGCGTTGGCGTGGTTCGAAAAACGGGACGCTTGATGTGCCAAACGGTATAGCAGTGGATTCTCGAGGGGACGGTTATGCGTCGGAGATTTGGGATGTAGGACGTGGCCAGCGGGTGAGACGGTTCGTGCGACTGTAGGTTTAACCAAGGAGATGAGGCAATTTGGCAATGTGTTACCAGCCTATACGTCCTGGCAACTGGAACGGAGGTGCCATGTTAGGTAGTTGGACATGTACGATGCTTGGCCCTTTCTCTTTCAGGGCTTGTACAAGGGTTTTTGTGAGGTCAGGAGGATTGAGGGCACGGCGATAACTGGCACCAAACGCTCGGGCCAGAGTTAGCCAATGTGGATTGTTTAGATCGGTGCCAACGATACGGCCTTGCCACCGCTCGCTTTGATCCCACTGTGAAGCGCCGTAGCTGCCGTTGTCGAACAAGACTATGGCTAAGTCTATGTGGTGTTTAGACGCCGTAGCTAACTCCTGAACGTTGTACATGAATCCGCCGTCCCCTGTTATACAGACGACTTGCCGGTTTGGTGCTCCAATCGAAGCGCCTAGAGCGGTTGGAAATCCGTAGCCCAGGGCTCCAAAATAGCCGGGAGTCATAAAGACACCCGCCGGGTCGGCATCGAATGCCAGGTAGCTCCAATATCCGATAGTAGTCATTCCGGCTACTACGACCGCGTCTGGCGCTGCTGCCTCGCGTATTGCTTCTACCCATTCAAGTTGGGCGCTTGCTTCGAACCGTAGATCGTTGAGAAAGCGCCATTTATATGCTTTTGCTCGTTTTGACCCATCGTTATACGTTGTTAGGTTAACTTCAAGCATCTCGGCCATTGCTTCCAATCCTGCTGCCGCATCGGCATGAACGGTGACAGTTTCAGGCGGGGCTTTCATGATCTCTTTGGCGTCGATGTCGAGTTTTACTAAAGTTTGCTCCGGCCTGATAACAAAGTCCTTTATTAGAAGGCGAGTGCCAACTGCAAGTATCACGTCTGCTTCGTTGAGCAGGTCACTACTGACACCCAGTCCTGCGTAATTCACCCCTACGTACAAGGGATGATTGCATCCGATTAGTCCCCTTCCTTGTTGTGATGTGACGATCGGTGCTTGCAATAGTTCGGCTATTCGAGCTAGGGGACGTGCCGCATTCGATCGTAATGCGCCCCCCCCAGCAGCGATAGCTGGTTGTTGCGCACTAACAAGTGATTTGACGGCGCGAGCGATATCTTCGTCCGAGCTTTCGATACGTGTGTTTTTTGAAGGTTCAACTATATCGACGTCGCCTTCACCATCCAAAATATCTGAGGGGATCTCCAATTCTACTGGTCTGCAACGCCCGCGTAACATCTGTCTGAAAGCCTCTTGGACGTCGGTTGAAATTTCATTGATTGACCTTACTCGGCGCCGCCATTTTGTCAGAGGCCGAATTGTGTCGATCTGGTCATCCATCTCATGCAGTTGGCCTTGTCCCATTCCTAGTGACTTTGAAGGTATTTGCCCTGAGATCAACAGGATCGGCGAAGACGTTGAGTAAGCGGTGCCAAGTCCAGCGGTAGCGTTCAGTAGACCAGGCCCTGGGACTACCATTGCTACGCCTGGACGACCAGTTACTCGCGCGTAGCCATCTGCCATGTGGGTGGTAGATTGTTCATGCCTTGTCGTTATGAGGCGGATATCTGATGAACGGTGTAAGGCATCGAACGCCGACATTATTTGGGCGCCCGGTAAGGCGAATATGGTGTCAACACCGTGTACACCTAGGGAACGTATCAGCGCCCGAGATCCAGTCATTCGTACCATTGTTTAGTCAATATATGAGTTCGCGATGCTGGTTTAGCGATGGACAATTTCGAAACAGTGTGAGAATTGGGCGTAAGGTGACTTTATGTGTTGATCATGAACCTGTACGCGCCGACGCCCAGCAGCAGCAGGAGCGGGACCGCCCGGCCCAGAGGAAGAGCAAGATGAAAACCTTTACGGAGTACG
>CAZXXH010000036.1:0-4667 GCA_964644645.1 uncultured Dehalococcoidales bacterium | reverse complement strand
TCTCCGGCTGGGGGCTGTCGCGATGGGAAAGTACGATCTTGGATTCTAGATGTCCATGCCTCCCATTCCGCCTCCCATTCCACCACCGGGAGGTCCTCCAGGCATAGGCGGAGGGGTGTCTTCCTCGACTTCAGCGATCAGAGACTCCGTGGTGAGAATCATTCCAGCAACAGAGACCGCATTCTCGACAGCAGCCCTGGTAACTTTAGCGGGGTCTATAATCCCAAAGCGCAGCATGTCTCCATATCGCCCCACCATGGCGTCGTAGCCATAGTTGCCCTTGTTCGCTTGTACTTTGTTTTGTACTACTGCGCCTTCATCTCCAGAATTGGTAGCAATTATATGTACTGGTACGCCAAGGGCTCGTTGCAGTACATTGACGCCGACTTGCTCCTCAGGGTCGCTGACCTTTAATTTTCGCAGGCCATCAGACGCTCTGATGAGAATCGTACCGCCACCAGGCACGATCCCTTCTTCGACCGCAGCGCGGGTAGCTGAAAGGGCATCCTCAAGTCTCTGTTTCTTTTCCTTGAGCTCGACTTCTGTTGCAGCGCCTGCCCTGATGACCGCAACACCACCCGACAACTTAGCCAAGCGCTCTTGCAGTTTTTCTCGGTCGTAATCAGAACTAGTGTCTTCGATCTGCGTGCTGATTTGATCGATACGGCCTCGAATGTCGGCTTGGTTTCCCTTGCCGCCTATGAACGTCGTATCATCTTTTTTGGAAACTACCCGTTCGATACGGCCGAGGTCTTCGATTGTCGCTGAGTCAAGCTTACGTCCAACCTCTTCACTGATTACCGTGCCACCAGTTAGGATCGCGATATCTTGTAACATCTCCTTACGTCGGTCACCAAATCCAGGTGCCTTGACGCCAAGGCCGTTTAAGGTGCCTCGCAGCTTGTTGACGACCAACATCGCAAGAGCTTCACCTTCGATGTCTTCCGCAACAAGAACCAGGTTCTTGTTGATCTTAAGTATTTTCTCGAGCAATGGCAGTATGTCTGAAACCGACGATATCTTCTTGTCTGTGATGAGAACGTAAGCGTCTTGCAATACCGTCTCCATTCGCTCCGCGTTGGTAACGAAGTAAGGCGATATGTAGCCTCTGTCGATCTGCATCCCCTCGACGTACTCGGTTTCGTACGCTAAACCCTTGGATTCATCTACCGTTATTACGCCGTCCTTTCCGACTTTTTCCATTACACCGGCGATCAAGTGGCCCATTTCGTCATCGTGTGCGGACAGGCTAGCGACCTGCGTGACTTGATCTTGTCCTTCAACCGGCGTGGCTAAATCGGCAATGGTGCTACGAACGCTTTGTACAGCCTTTTCTAGACCACGTTTGATGGCCATTGGATCTGTTCCAGCGGCTACGTTTTTGAAGCCTTCACGAATAATCGCTTGGGCCAGCACGGTAGACGTGGTAGTGCCGTCACCCGCGTCATCGTTTGTTTTTTTCGCGGTTTCTTTAAGCAGTTGGGCTCCCATGTTCTGGAACTGGTCACTTAGCTCTATCTCTTTTGCGATGGTCACTCCATCAGAGCAGATCTGTGGGGGGCCAAACTTCTTGTCCAAAATAACATTGCGACCTTTAGGGCCGAGTGTCACACTGACTGTGTCAGCGAGAACATCGATTCCTTCCTTGAGACGGGAACGGGCGTCCTCACCGAACTTAAGTTCTTTAGCTGGCATGCGAAGGATTCCTTTCGAGCGGCGTTTGTACTGGCGCGCCTGCCGGATATATTGTCCGGGCTACCTGGATTAACGTCGATTGGCGCTTCATTATCAGATTGTCTTTGTCAGTCCTCTTCAGTCGTTACTCTATACTGATCATATTTTTCGGTTTGGTATGAGTCAAATCCTCAGTAGCGATTGAGGCTACGCTTTTGGGCCTCGGACCAACAATACTGACGTATATTCTAGCTGGTTATCAATCATGCATCATCGATAGTATAGCTTTACAACCTGAAGCGCCCTATTTTTGTGTCCGAGTTATGGCTGAGGGCAAGATCTAAAATTTCATTAAGATCATTAGCAAAAAATCGATTTACCTGAGATTTACCTGAATTGGCTGCGTGAAGACGCAATGTGATGTACTTCGATTCATTCTTCTATGGTTACCGCCTAGGTCGGGAGGTTTGTTATTTTCGCTTAGTTGAGGTTTAGCGTTTGGGGTTGGCACGTTTGGAGCCCCCCCTGTTGGGGTGGTACGTTCGTTGCCGGGATGCGATCAACATTGCGATCGCTAATCCGAAAATTACTAGAATTATGGAGAATCCCATACGATAGTCGCCGGTACGATCGAACAGTACACCAACAGTAATAGGACCTACGACCATTGGGACAGCGCTAGCCGCTTGGACGAGACCCATAACACTACCAAATGCCTTGACACCGAAACTTTCACTGATGGTGAGCACAATTAGTGCGCCGAAGCCACCGAATCCGGTAGCGAACACAAAGATTCCGATCCATTGGACCGCATTATTGTCCGACGCAATCAACAGTGCGAGTCCTGCCGACTGCAGAGCGATACTGAGAATCATTGCTATACGCGCGGTGATGGTTTCGCTGAGGCGTCCGAAAACAATTTTGCTCACAATTCCCATGGCACCTACTAGTGTGAGTGCTGCCGCCGCACTACCCTCACTGATTCCTTGGCTTCTCAGGTGGGGTATAAGTTGTGTAAGAACGGCGTGGTAGGTTAGGCTGGCGGCCGCGATGGCAATAGTGATCAGATAGAATCCCGGAAGACGGAGAACTTCAGAAAGCTCGAATCCTGTTATTGCAGTGGATGGTGAGTCGACCAGCGGTTCCCGGTTTCTAAGCTCGCTCCGTGCACGGTAAACATCTGATGGTCGGTCGCGTACGATGACGATCGTTAAGCCCGCAAGAGCCAATAGCAACACACCAAAAGCAAAATAGGTCCACCGCCATCCTGCCAGAGTGATCAGTAATGTAGCGAATGGGACCATGGTAAGGCCGCCGAAGTTATTGCCAGCAGTGATAACACCAACCATGCGGCCCTTGGCGTTTGGAAACCAGATTCCCGCTAGCTTTCCAGCGGGCAACACTGTAGCCCCAGGGAAACCTATGAACACAAGCGCGTTCAAGGCGTACCAGTGCCAAAGATCGTGGATCAGTGGACGAAATATATAACCAAACGCAACAAACAATAGGGATACAATCATTACGGGTCGTGCTCCGTACAGGTCCATAAAGCGGCCTGCGATTGGTGCCGATGCAGCCGTTAGAACCCCAAATGCAAGCCCAGCATTGAGCTGTGCACGGCTCCAGTCGAACTCTGTTTCAAGTGGCTCAGCGAATACGCCAAATGCGTAATGAGTCATTCCAATCGAAAATCCCGCTGAGAGAAACGCTACGATAGCTACTCGCCAACCGTAGTAGATCCCGCCGGGTTTAAAGAAACCTGCCATGAGTCTCCGACGCCTGTTGTTGGTGGCCGGCACGATTTCGTCCGTCAGATTTTTTCGGTGTGGATGAAACAAGAAGGGGACCATGAGGATAGCATTAAGGGAGCTTAGAATTTGCCGAAAACATTTGTCTTGTCTTTGGATTACTAGAAGTGGCTTAGCAATCACGTTGGCCTTTGCTTCTTAGGGTCACACGAGACTGATCAACCTGTAGTTTGTGGTTATTTACTTAGGTCTCTTTTAGGCAAGGTTGAGTGATATGGTGCTTGCGTCCAATCAAGGTGATTAGGAAGTCCATGGGATCGGTTGCCTGCCGAACCAATCCGTAATGATTGAGCCCGCGATTTTGGGTCATCCGGTGTGTACTCATATCGGAGCAACAGGAGAATGCTGTGCACAAAATTACAAGCAAAGGACCAGCCACAGAAAACACGGTATACGAACCGGTTCCAGGGTGGCCTGATCTGCCAGCTGGATACAGTTTCAAAGAGGCCACTTCGGTCGGTGTGGATCATCAGGATCGTATATATGTGTTCAATCGTGGTGAACACCCAATGATAGTTTTCGATCGAGAAGGACAGATCTTATCAATGTGGGGGAAAGGGGAGTTTGTTAGACCTCACGGCGTATCGGTTGATTCTGAGGACTATTTATATCTGGCTGATGATATGGGACATTTTGTCAGAAAGACGACGACGGATGGCGAAGAGATTATGACCATAGGTACACCAAATAAGGCGGCGGAGTGGCAGGGAGGGAAGCCATTCAATCGACCAACACACTGCGCAGTGCACCCGGTTACGGGAGATCTTTTCATTACCGATGGCTATGGAAACTCGAGGGTGCACAAGTTTGATTCGGAAGGCCAGTTGATATTGTCCTGGGGAACATCCGGATCGGATCCAGGCGAGTTTAGCCTACCTCACAATATTGCCATGTTGGATGATGAACGGTTGGTGGTATGTGATAGAGAAAATTTTCGATTGCAGGTTTTCACTACTTCTGGGGAGTTTGTTACGGAGCGTGCGATGCATCGTCCAATGTCCATCTGTGCGGGGAGCGGATTGGATACAAACCTGTATGTAGGGGAGGGAGGGGCACATCCGCCGCAGGAGGGAGTTCCTAATCTTGGCCAGCGAGTATCGATACTGGATCAGGATCTGAATCTGGTCACCAGATTCGGAGATTCGGTTGGAGGGGAAAGGCCAGACCAGTTTTTGGCGGCACATG
>CAZXXH010000035.1:16253-16557 GCA_964644645.1 uncultured Dehalococcoidales bacterium | reverse complement strand
AGGGGATATATCGTACTTAGGTCATTAAAGTTGCACTGTATGCCCGGTGTATGGAGATGGGCTTGGGGAAACCTAATGAACCGTCCTGAAAATGAAAACAACGCCTGTATCACGCTCTGTATATTCCCGCATCTCAAAGATTTTGTCGTAATTGACGCCCGTGGTGATTTACCAGGCCGCCCAGCAATCTTGTCGCTGCAGGTCGGGGACATACTCGAAGAAAAGTTCTTTGCCGGGATTGAGGGTGAATTCTCGGCCCTTTTACGCAAATCAGACAAACCATTCTTACGGTTAATAGGTATCC
>CAZXXH010000035.1:13767-16243 GCA_964644645.1 uncultured Dehalococcoidales bacterium | reverse complement strand
CCCGAAGTCCATGCAAATGAAGATGAGGATTTTGATGACTGGGATAAAATGAAATACACAGGCGAACCAATGGAAATCGCTATGCATTTGCTCAAAGCTAACGATGTACGCAAATCAGACAATCCATTCTTACGGTTAATAGGTATCCCACAGGAAGTCGAGAATCTTATCCGCACCAACTCGCTCAAAGCCATTTTGGAACGCCTAAACAAAGACCTTCCGGATCAACCAACTGATTCACTGGCAAGCATTGCGTTACTATTCTTCACGGGTCCTATTTTAAGTATGGATCAGAATCAATTACACCTTGCCGGTAAAGAACTGTTCGGCGAACAATTGAGTGACGAATTAATGCAAGAAGCCATAGATGTACTTTCTTCATTAGCAAGTGATGAACGAGCAGCAGAGGCTAAAAGTTCCATGGCCAATATTGGAGATCTGATAACTGGAGAAAGCGGTGCCTTCGCCACCATTTGGGAGAAGGGACAAGATGGCTGACTCCCTTGGCTTTTCCTCGTACGTGCATAACCACATTCGGTTGCAAAGTCTGGCTAATGTACAGGTAACGGACGCCTCAGAGACAATTGACGTGAATAATCAACATGAGGGCGCGCTGTGAGCGGGCTATTTGGGAACCCAATGGAGGGAACCTTAGCCTTCTGGTTTGTGAACAAGGGTCTGTGGATTCTTCTCGTAGTCCTCGTCTCAGTAATAGGTTGGCTATTTGTTAGACACTACAGCCGCATTTGGATACGTTGGTCTCTCCGCAAATTAAAACTTTATGATCCTTACACCCAGGGTAGTGACGAGGTTCGTTTATTCGAATGGATCATAGAGGGCACGGCAACAGGCACACTGATAGGAATCGCGGCAAGCTTAGCTGTACTAGCCATTCTTGGAGTGGATATCGATCCGGCTTTAAGTTGGCTGACTGAAGCAGGTCGCTCAGTTCGCTCTTGGATAGCCAATCATGGGTTCCGAATCGCGTTCATCCTAGCAATGGGATGGATAGGAGTTAGGGTACTCCAACGAGCTATACCCGGCATAGTCAGATCAATTGTCCTTAGGGACACAGCTCCGTCGGACATAGATGAAGCATCAAAGCGTGCTGAGACACTTGGTAACGTCTTTTCTGGAATTTGCTTGATCGTAATTATTCTCGTGGTGTCCTTCACGGTACTATTAGAACTTGAGATACCAGTCGGAGCAGTACTTGGCGGGGTAGGTATTACGGGCATCGCAGTTGGTTTCGGTGCACAACATTTGATCAAGGATCTAATCGCCGGCGTGTTCGTTCTCGCAGAAATCCAGTACCGACATGGCGATGTAGTAGAAATTGCCGGTAAGGCCGGACTCGTAGAGTCCATAAATCTGAGGCGAACCGTTTTACGGGATCTGGACGGCAAAGTCCACACAGTTCCAAATGGCGAGATCACGGTCGCTTCTAATTTCACTAAGCATTGGTCTCGGGTCAACCTAGATATAGAGGTTGCGTATCGTACAAACCTTCAACAAGCTATCGACGTTTTAAACCAAGTCGGTGACAAGATATCTCACGATCCACATTTTGGACTGTTAATCATCGAACCCCCGCAAGTTTTGCGAGTTAATTCCTTCGGGGGATCTGGTATCGCCATCAAAATGCTCGGTGTGTGTAAACCGCTTAAGCAGTGGGAGATCATGGGGGAGATGCGTAAAAGAATTCATGTAGCATTTAATGAAGAAGGAATAGAAATTCCATATCCACATATGACGGTCTATTGGGGAGTAGGTTCACACCCGTTACAGGGGAACCAAGGCTCCGAGAACGTTATGGATGAAGGCCAAAATGGGGATGGGAGCGTTCTTGTAGCAGCCAATCAGATGACCCAGACTGAACGCCAGGCGGCGGTAAGGGAAATGGCTTTGGCTGCAGAAGCCGCCGGTCAGCGCATCGGGAACGAAGATGCAGCAACCTCAGACACAAGTCCTGATAGCCAAAATGATGAGGAACGTCGGATACGACAGGCAGCAAGATTGCGCAAGGGTGTCTACGACGACTAACTCTACGGACCCAAGCAATCGTGATAATAGAATTGTTCGCTACATCCGAGATCAGTAGATGTATGTTGTCAGGCATTGCAAGATACAACGCGAATCTGCACTAAGTTACCGCACACCTTTTTAACCTATGCCTATACCAAACACCACTGACGAGATCCGGGAGGCATTCCTCAAATTTTTTGAGGACCGTGATCACTTGCGCCATCCACCCTCATCGCTGATACCGGCAGGTGATCCAACGCTTCTTTTGACCAACTCCGGAATGGCCCAGTTCAAAGCTTACTTCTCCGGTGAGGCTGAACCACCACACCCACGTGTCACGACAGTCCAGAAGTCATTTCGTACGACCGATATAGACGAGGTTGGTGATGCGACCCATCTGACCCTTTTCGAAATGCTGGGGAACTTCAGTTTCGGAGATTATTTTAAATAC
>CAZXXH010000035.1:11330-13757 GCA_964644645.1 uncultured Dehalococcoidales bacterium | reverse complement strand
ACTCTTTGTTACGGTCCACGATCAGGACGAAGAATCCGCCAAGATATGGCTGGAGTTGGGTGTCCCTACTGATCGACTTTCTCGCTTCGGTAATAGAGAAAATTGGGGGGGGCCGGCTGGAGAGGAAGGACCGTGCGGTCCTTGCAGCGAGATCCACTATTACCGGGGTGATTTTTCCGAAAAAGTATCTGGTGATCCACGCGAGACCGGATGGGGGCCAAATGTCCACGACGACTTCATAGAACTCTACAACCTAGTTTTTACACAGTTTTATCACCACATTGACGGATCACGGACCGAACTGCCGAACAAAAATATAGACACGGGTATGGGACTTGAACGAGCCGCAATGGTGATACAAGGGGTTCCTAACCTATTTGAGGCAGACGTATTCCAGCCGATCATAAAAGCAGTGGAAGAAATGTCCAAAACGCGGTGGGGCTCCGACCGAGAAGTCGACCGAGCCATTAGGGTCGTATCAGAGCATGCCAGATCTGCGGCTTTCCTAATAGGAGATGGTGTAGTGCCCGGTAACGAAGGACGCGGTTACGTACTTCGCCGCATCATTCGCCGTGGCGTTCGATTTGGACGCTCGCTGGGTCTAGAACCCCCTTTCATGGGATCAATCGTCCAGTTAGTAATCGAGCACATGGGTCACATATATAAAGAACTGGTTGAAAACCAGCCATTCGTGCTACGAGTGGTTCAATTAGAGGAGGAAAAATTCGCTTCCACCGTAGATCAGGGAACGGAACTGCTGAGCTCACAAATTGCTGCTAGAGGCAAGATAGTTCCCGCAGTCCGATCGTTACGCGGACACGAATCCCCATGGGGTAAGCATCACTTGGAAGATGCTATTGCCAGCGCTGAGGCGCAACTAACACCACTAATGAACGGTGAGGCGGCAGAGATGGCCAATCTGTTGGCTCGCACCATTCGTTCCGCGGCCAAAGAAAAAAATGCTAGTCCTGCGACGGTGGGAAAGGAGTGGGATCATTTTTTGTCGGCGGATTGGGCAAGAACGATCACCGGCCACGAAGCAGCCTACCTATACGATACGTTCGGATTCCCCCTGGAAGTGACGGCGGAAATAGCTGCCGATAGCGATCTCAAAGTAGATACCGATGGCTTTGAACAGGTTATGGAGCGCCAGCGGGTGCGCGCACGTTCAAAAACTCGGTTTCATGATGACAAATCCACCCAGCGTGTGTTCGAAGAAATGGGCATTGGTGAAACTACATTTTTGGGCTATGAACAACTGAGCTGCAATACAGTAGTTGTGGGTATTCTGTGCGATGGCGTTTCGGTTGAGAAAGCCAGTGAGGGTAGTTCTATCCAAATTGTGTTGCAATCAACTCCGTTCTCCGCAGAGGGGGGAGGGCAGGTAGGAGATCGAGGGGTAATCAAACGCACAAATGGTGATGGATACGACAATATGTTGTTCAATGTGGTTGACACGCAAAGCCCAGTGCGAGGTATCATCGTGCACGATGGGCACATTGCCTCTGGGGAAATTTCCAAAGGCGATAACGTTTCAGCGCAAGTCGATATGGCCCATAGGGAGCGGACCAAGCGTAACCACACAGCCACACACTTGCTTCATGCCGCGCTGAGAGAAACGCTCGGGAAACATGTACGGCAACATGGTTCCCTTGTGGCGTCTGACCGACTACGTTTCGATTTCACGCATGTCGCTGCCTTAACTCCAGCCGAAGTAGTCTCTGTCCAAAGGGTTGTAAATGACAAGATACTGCATGACATTACTGTACCCAAAAGAGAGACCACTAATCGGGAAGCTATAGAATCGGGAGCCGAGGCCTTTTTTGGTGATAAATATGACAATCTCGTCCGGACGGTCGAAATCGCCAACGCAGCCCCGTTTAGCTACGAATTATGTGGCGGAACACATTGCGAGAGTACCGGACAAATAGGTTCTCTTTTTATTGTTTCAGAGCAAAGTATAGGGTCAGGACTACGACGTCTAGAAGCGGTCACTGGCGTAGGTGCTGAGAATTTGGTACAGGATCGTTTTAGCGTTCTCGATAGCCTTTCAGAAAAACTACAAACGGGTACACAGAACCTGGAGGAACGAGTCGATGGGCTGCTAAGTGATCTAGAATCCCTCCGGAAGAAATTGGATGCATATGAGCGATCATCTGAACGAGATCAGGTTGATGATCTGATCCAGCAAGCAATAGAAGTGAACGGCATAAATCTCCTGTCCGCCAGAGCCAAAATTACATCTGCGGATTCGCTCCGTCAGGTAGGGGATCAAGTGCGCGACCGCCTAGGCAGCGGCGTCCTACTTTTAGGCGGCATCGTTAATGAACGCCCGTTGCTCATCTCACTGGTTACCCAAGACCTAGTGCCGCGAGGTTACGATGCCAGAATAATCGCTCGCGAAGCAGCTAAGCTCAACGGGGGAGG
>CAZXXH010000035.1:4708-11320 GCA_964644645.1 uncultured Dehalococcoidales bacterium | reverse complement strand
AAAAATGGGGAAGTTGAGGAGATGAGGGGAGGTGGGAGGTGGGGGAGGCAAACCAGACGTGGCCCAAGCCGGCGGTCGCGATCCGTCGAAACTTGAGTCTGCCCTCAACACAGCGAAGGATACCATCACACAGATGCCTACTGGCACCAGTGTATTAAGCCCGTAACATAGCCAAACGATGCGCATTTTGGGACTAGATGTAGGAGCCGTTCGCATAGGATTGGCTGTTTACAACCCGGAAGTCATTGTGTGTTCCCCCAGATCAGCGCTGAACCGTACTGAAGAACATGCTGATATAGACGCTATCCATCAAATGGCGAAGACGGAAGGAGCAAACCGATTAGTAGTTGGGCTACCGCTTAACATGAATGGCAGTAAAGGACCAGCTGCTCGAACCGTTTTACGTTTTTGTGACAACCTTCGTAGAATTACTGGCCTCCCGGTGGATACGTGGGACGAGCGACTATCGACTGTAGAGGCAAGCGCGCGTTTGAGAGAATCAGGACATACACCGAGTAGAGACAAAGCTAGGCTTGACTCCGCTGCTGCGGTCCTTATTCTGGAAGCTTACTTGAGATCCCGCGAAAGACCAGACATACGCAAATGAATACACCGTTAATACTGGAGAACTCTGTTGACCAAGCGGATTGGAATAATCGGATATCCTCTATCACACACGTTATCCCCAGTTTTCCATCAAGCTGGCCTCGATCACGTAGGATTTGACGCAAAATTCGAAGCATGGCCAACACCACCCTCTGAACTTGAGATAATCGTCGAAAGTTTTCGTGATAGCAATTGCATTGGCGCCTGTGTCACTCTGCCCTATAAACAAGCCGTAATATCACTGCTTGACGAGCTAGACGAATCTGCCAACACGATTGGCGCTGTTAACTGGATCCGAAACTGTGACGGCAAGCTAATCGGGCACAACACTGATGCTCCCGGGTTCATTAGAGCGCTCAGAGAAGAATTAGGAGTCAATCCCGAAGGGATGAGTGCGGTGATTTTCGGTGCTGGAGGGGTAGCGCGCGCAATTGCCTTCGCTCTACGAGGTGCAAAAGTCAAACAGCTCGTAATTGCAAACCGGTCTATCCTCAAGGCTCAGGCTCTGGCAGCGAACGTGCGCAAAAACAGGTTCAGGCCGGACGCAATCGGTCTATCTAAGAACGAACTGGCAGACGTCGTGCCTTACTCCAACTTGCTGATAAACGGTACCTCTATGGGTATGGCCGGTGGTCCTGCTCCCAGTAACTCACCTGTATCAGCTGACATAGTTGCTAACACTGCATTTGGATATGATGCCGTGTACGCACCGTCCGTAACTCCATTCATGGACGAAATAGAGAAAGCGGGTGGACGAGCAGCAGCCGGTTTATCCATGCTGGTCTATCAAGGAGTAATCGGGTTTGAATTGTGCACCGGGATACCCGCTCCGACCAAGGTGATGATGGAAGCCATTGTGTCCGCCAGTCGTTAAACCTTAGTTCTCGGCCCGGCATAACTGCAACATGAAAGCCCTCCTACTGATCGACTACTGAGCCATCCTTATTCAATCTAGTATCCAATTCGCGCGGCACATATCGCACGATCTTCCGCGCCTCTGGTTTTAATTCCACGCCTATCCCAGGTTTGTCGGAAATAGGCAGATAGCCTTCGCCATCGTGCTCAACTACACCCGACACCATGTCCGATTTAGGAGATTCTTGTTCACCCGACGGGTACTCTTGAATCGCGAAATTTGGTATGCAAGCAGCAATTTGGAGACAAGCTGCGGTACTCACTGGACTGAGTGGATTATGGGGCACAACCCCGACATGGTGAGCTTCTGCGAGCGCAGCAATTTTCTTGGCTGCTGAAATCCCCCCGACAAGGCAAAGGTCCGGCCGGACATACTGAACTCCGTTCCGACGCAGTAACATCTCGAAATCCCATAGGGAATTAAACCGCTCTCCAGTGGCAATCGGCACATTGATTTTGCTCGCGACGTATGCCATCTCATCCAAATTATCAGGGGTTACTGGATCCTCCATAAATAAGGGGTGATATTCCTCGATTCCCAGTCCAAGTTGCACAGCCTCCGCGGGGTTAAGACGCCTGTGAATCTCTATACACAAATCTACTTCGTCCCCAACAGCATCCCTGTATTGCCCAACCGTTCGAATAGCGTCCCGTACCTTATCTACATGGGTCATAAAATATGGGAGATCATGAGATTCATCTAAGAACGGAGTGAGGTGTCCCACGGCCGTAAAGCCTTGCTTTTTGGCATCTAGAACGCCCTGAATCAGCTTTTCTTTGGTGTCACCGTAGACATGGTAGTACACCCTTGCCTTATCACGAACCTTGCCCCCAAGCAGTTGGTGCACAGGCACGTCAAAATACTTCCCGGCTATGTCCCAAAGAGCAATGTCGATCGCGGAAATCGCAGACATTATTGCGGCTCCTCGAAATGCACTCCATCGATACATATAATTCCAATGGTGCTCAATTCTCAACGGATCTTTGCCATCCAAATAGCGTCCAAATTTTTCAATTACCGCTGCTGACGCTTCTAGAAAACCCCACGCACCCGCCTCGCCGAGGCCCGAGATCCCCTTGTCCGTTTGAACTTGAACCAGTAGGTAGCGATCAAGTAGCAAAGGCTCGACTCTAGTAATCTTCATGATCGTGCCTCCCGTGTTGTTTGCTGCTTTTTTCTCAGGATTTTACAAGTCCCCCATAACGATCTACGTAGAGCGCTCCTAACATCTGGGCGTCAGTGTTCCCTATAATCGCGCTAGATGGATTGGATACCAATCATGACTAATCACTGTACGATTGACCATATCCGCTTTAACATCGTTCGGACCAGCATTGATACGTCTATAGCAATCTACACACTCCCAACACTGTTGCGCAGATTGGTAGAAGACGATCATTGTAAATCTGATTAATCACTAGTCCAGACAGCAATAGGTTAAGCCTTCTAAATGTTCCGATACCTCACTGCCGGCGAGTCGCATGGTCCAGGCCTCACGATCATTGTTGAGGGAGTACCAGCGGGCCTGCCTATAACAGAGACTTACATAAAAACACAGCTAGCACGACGCCAGCTCGGATACGGGCGTGGCGGGCGCATGAAGATAGAACAGGATCGGGCTGAGATACGCGGAGGTGTTCGTCATGGCCTTACGCTCGGTTCCCCTATTGCTATGTGGATAAAAAACCGTGATTTCGAGAACTGGCGTGATGCCATGGCTGTCGGGAAGGTAGCTGATGAAGTCGATCGTCGCGAGAACACCAAAGTTGTACCCGGACACGCCGATTTCGCAGGAGGTCTGAAATATGCAGAACATGACTTACGTAATGTTCTTGAACGCGCCAGCGCGAGAGAAACAGCAGCGCGGGTAGCTGCTGGAGCTGTTTGCAAACGGCTACTAGAAGAATTTGACATCAAAATACTTAGCCGGGTTACATCCATATCCGATGTTAATGCGCCTAAATTGATAGAGGTTGACTGGGATTTTGTAGAAGCATCTGAGGTGCGTGCAGCCGATGCAAAAACCGATTCAGCCTTCCGATCTGCTATCGATAAAGCCAAGGCGCATCGTACTACTGCCGGTGGCGTGTTCGAGGTAGTGGCTTTTGGTGTGCCTGTAGGTTTAGGCAGTCATATTCAGTGGGACCGCAAACTTGATGGGCGAATCGCTCAGTCCATGATGAGCATAAACGCCGTTAAGGGAGTGGAGATAGGACACGGCTTCTCCAACGCACAGCGTCCAGGACACCAGGTACACGATGTAGTGGTGCCTGATAGAAATGACCCTCGGCGATTCAAACGCTTAAGTAATCAGGCTGGTGGAATTGAGGGTGGGATCTCTAATGGGGAACCGATCGTCGTAAGAGTAGCAATCAAGCCCATAGCCACAATGACCAAACCTCTGCCATCTGTTGATATCAACACTGGTGAGGTTACCGAAGCGCCCTATCATCGGAGCGACATATGCCAGGTCCCTCCGGCCTGTGTAATTGGAGAAGCTATGATGGGGTTGATCCTTGCCCACGCTCTGTTAGAGAAGTTTGGTGGCGATCGCCTTGATGAGACCAAACGCAACTATAAATCGTATCTCGCAAGTCACCAGGAGTTTGGGCAGCCCATATCCTGAGAGATATCATCGTGCCCATAAGTATCACTGACATGACTGAGTCAAAACGCTCTCGGCGTTTAAACAACATATATCTGGTTGGATTCTCGGGTACCGGGAAGTCCAGAAGTGCCAGGGCGGTAGCAAAGCGCTTGGGATGGGACTCGGTAGACACTGACTTATTGGTGGAATTCCGAGAGGGAATCCACATTCCGGATATTTTTGCAAAGCATGGAGAGAAACACTTCAGACAAATCGAGAACATAATCCTAGAACAGGTTGCAAAAGGTTATCGACAGGTCGTGGCCACAGGAGGGGGGCTAACCATAGACCCAGCCAATAGAGAGCTGATGATATCAACCGGTATCTGCGTACGATTAACCGCTGATCCAACCGTCATTCACAGACGGCTCTCATACGGTAATAGACCCAGGAGAGCCGGGGCTAGTCGCCCATTGTTGGGGGATAAAGCGCCGTTGAAGCGCATAGAAGAAATGCTCGCAGACCGAGAGCCCTGCTATCAATTCGCCGATGGAACCGTCAACACTGACTGCAACCGAACAGGACAAATCGTTGACAACATCATTCAGGTATGGGACAAGTCGAACCGTGATCGGATCCAAAAGGTGTAATGCTCAAGGAACAGACAGAAAACGCTGACCTAGCTGCTGTAATCAAGACTTCACAGCGAAATTACCGGGTTTTGGTTGGCCGGGGCATCCTCTCCAAGTTGCCTCGGGAGATGCGTCTGGCTGGGCTCAAAAGGCGAGCTTTTGTAGTTGCAGACCATGTAATGTTTCCGAAGGTAGCACGCGCTGTCCAAGACACTCTCGAAACCGATGGGTTCCCTGCGCACCTACTAGCAATACCGTCAGGTGAGTCTATTAAAACTCTCGATACGGCCCAACACATATACGAATGGCTCTCTTCACAACGAGCGGAACGTGGTGACGCGATTGTTGCCGTAGGCGGTGGGGTCACTGGTGATATCGTTGGCTTCGCCGCTGCGACATGGTTGCGCGGTGTCCCGATTGTGCAAGTACCAACCACCTTGGCGGCAATGGTAGATGCTTCACTTGGAGGGAAAGTGGCCGTCAACCTCCCAGCCGGTAAAAATCTAGTCGGGGCCTTCCACCAGCCATGGGTGGTACTCTCTGACATAGATCTTCTTGACACCTTGCCACAGAGAGAGTTGGCTGCAGGTTGGGCTGAAGCCATAAAGCACGGTCTGATCCTGGATATGAAACTGCTGGACAGCATAGAGCGCAACGTCGAATCGCTGCTAGATCTTGATGGCCCATTGGCTGTTCAAGTGATCAGGCAAAGTGTAGCGATTAAAGCAGATGTAGTTTCATCTGATGAATTCGAAACCGGCGATATGAGGGTGCTGCTAAATTACGGACATACGATCGGGCACGCGATAGAGGCTGTCACCGGTTTCGGTAAGTTTCTACACGGTGAAGCGGTGTCAGTGGGGATGATGGGAGCTGCCAAAATTACCGCGAGACTAGGTATGATCGATCCAGAGTTGGTTGAACGCCAGAGAGCTTTGCTGGAGTCCTTTGGTTTGCCCTTGCGTGCTCCCGGCCTATCTGCGGACGCTGTGCTCGCCGCAACCCGCTCTGACAAAAAAACGCGTGGAGGCTCGGTCCGATGGGTTCTGCTCGAAGCTTTGGGATCTGCTACCACTAGGTCTGATGTGCCGTCCAACGTGGTCGCTGAGGTTGTACGGGAACTTGTGGAGCCCGAGTGACTCCGATCATGCTATGGATGGAAACCTTGGAGTTCCTGCTTAGTAGTGCACATCTGCGTGTCTAGTCTTTCTCGCTACGCATAATAGGGAATGAATAGAGACGACAGCTGTCTGCCTATAACTATCCAGGATTTCTACCTGGATACGTTGCTTTAAGTCACAAGATTAGGCCTAAAGACTCGTGGCTGAGTCATCAGTCGAGCGATTTTAGACAAGCGCGGAAAAACAACCACCCCAAATGATGAACCAGATCAATCAATCCGTGCCGCAATTAAACAAACACCAGTGAACGCACAATAGCCAGACTTGGCCTCGCCCAGAGATGCGGTCAGCATCGAACCTGTTCCATCGTTGACTAGCACCATTAGTCCAACAGCCAGACCGGCGTACCACGACGACGTAACTCTGGCTCTCTTCCACCTACTCGCTATCGAGACTGCCTACCACAAACCAGGGGCCAGCAGTCTCGATAGAGCGATGCTTAATCGTTAGGGATAAGGTTACCCCTTATTAATAAGGCCTATTCCTAGTGTAATTGACCATGCCAGATGGATTAGGAAGCAAATACCGAGAACCGGCGCCAACGTTTGCAATTGAGTGGAATCTATTCCACCAATTAGCGTCACCGCCACGGTCACTACCGCCACCACGGCCGCTACCAGCGCAAAAACCTTGTTGTAGTCATCCCTGGTAGAGATAGCCAGCGCTAGCGCGAGGAACCCTAAACCCGCC
>CAZXXH010000035.1:2185-4698 GCA_964644645.1 uncultured Dehalococcoidales bacterium | reverse complement strand
GCTGCATAAAGTGCACCCGCAGCCGCAGCCTCACCAGCTACCTGAAGATCGCTGCCAGCAATCGTGTTAGATAGTGCAGTCGATGTGACCCATCCAAGAATTCCAACGAAAAACAGCAGGGAACCGTAACGCGATAGGGCGTCACCGTTACCATCGCCCCTAAGATTTTCTTGGACCACAAAAAGGCCATACAAAAATATGACCAGACCAATAGCGATTAAAAATCCAGTGAGCTGGCTAAGGCCAGCATTGGAAGTAATGGCCACCATAGATGCCTGGGCATTTGCCGGATCCGCAGCATCAATAAGCATGCCACCTGGCTGTAGGAAGTAACCGATCAACGCTACTATCGGTCCTACGATTATTGAAAAACCGCCCAATTTATTAACTGAGATTGATCCCATTATTGATACCCCCCCCATTGCCGGGATTATAGATCGAGCAAATATTATTTACATCAACCACCTGCGACCGCAGGCACAATACTTATCTCGTCTCCTGTTTTTAATTCAGTATCAAGACCAGCCAGATATCTCACGTCCTCACCATTAAGGTACACGTTCACGAAATGGCGAAGATCCCCTCTTTCATCACACAACCGCTCTTTTGTTCCAGGATAGGAACTTTCGAGCGATTCGATAACCGATACAAGTGTCTCACCGTCTACCGACACCTTATCCAAACCCTCGGTAAGACGCCGCAATGGCGTTGGAATTCTAACCACAACTGACATCTGATTCCGTCCTTTTTACAGATTGGCTAATGTTCTTTAATTAATGGTAGTTCAGCACCAAATTTACTGTCTCGTGGGGTAGAAGAACTGTAAGGCAACATGATTATCCCTCGATAATATCCCCGGTGACAGGGTCTATACGGACCCCCTCACTGGACATCCACTCAAGAGCTCTCTCTACCTCTTCGTCCTCACCGTCCATCTCCAATATGACCCAGCCAACATCTGGGCGCACTTCGGCTCTTCGTATGTTCGTCACGACCGTATATCGGTGACCAACTTCGTAAATAAGTGGCTTCGTTACGAGGTTGGTCGGAAACGTAAGCTTTATCCGTCGCATGGGCCCGCCCTTCGCTATCAGATGGTGCGCAATGTTAGTGGACTTTTCCGATATCTAAATCAGACCTCTGTTCATGACATTGGCATCGAACGAATCTACACTCGGCTCGATCGCTATCGGGTCCACAACATCCCCAATCGCTTCCTGGGTCTTGAGCCCGTTGCCGGTAATAAGCGCCACTATGTGTGCATCTGCATCCACAGTACCAGACTTGGCTATATTACGAAGCGTTGAGATCACCACTCCACCCGCAGTCTCTGTGAAAATCCCTTCGGTCTGGGCCAATAACTTTATACCCTCAGCCACTTCTTCCTCTGGCACCGCATAGGCTGTTCCATTTGAGCGCCTTACCACATCCAGTGCGTAGAAGGCATCCGCTGGATTTCCGATAGCCAGCGATTTGGCAACAGTTTTGGGAACAACCGGGCGGGCATGCAACTGATTGGTTTCAAATGCTGTCACCACCGGTGCACATCCGCTTGCCTGAGCTATATGCATCCGAGTGGAAACCTCACCAATCAGGCCCAGTTTCGAAAATTCTTGTAGGCCCTTCCACACTTTAGTAAACAGGGACCCTGAAGCAACTGGCACAACGACGTGATCGGGAGCTCGCCAACCAAGTTGCTCCGCTATTTCATATCCGAGGGTTTTACTACCCTCTGAGTAGTACGGACGCATGTTTATGTTTACAAATGCCCACCGGCGGGAATCTGCAAGTTCCGTACACATACGATTGACGTCGTCATAAGAACCCTTGACAGAAACAACTATCGGACCATAGACCGCGGCACCGACTATCTTGCCAACCTCAAGATCATGCGGGATAAACACAATTGTCTTGAGACCGGCTCGCGCTCCATGTGCTGCCACTGCACCGGCAAGGTTTCCTGTTGACACACAGGTCAGAGTATCGAACTCAAACTCTCGAGCTTTAGTGGAAGCAACAGAAACAACACGGTCTTTGAATGAATATGAGGGATTAACCGCGTCGTTTTTGATCCAAAGATTGCTAAGCCCAAGCTCGCGCCCAAGGTTTTCTGCACGTAACAGTGGTGTGAGCCCTGCACCAATATCAACCGCATTTTCACGATTCACTGGGAGGAGGTCATCGTATCTCCAGATCGTGGGAGGGCCAATTTCGCTATAGTCGTACTGCACCTCTAGGGGACCAAAACAGAAATCACATACAAAAAGGGGTTCAACCGGATAAGTGCGGGCACACTCGCGGCATGCCAGAGCAGATACGTTTGCCAATGTTCGAACTTTCAGCGAGAGAGTTAGAAGGAAATCGCGAAAAACATACTAAATAACAACAGCTATCAGACCTGACACAACTACGGCCAATCGCACGTGCGAACAGTTAAACCGAGAATTGAATCGAATGGTATCAATGCCAGTTCTGGAGCGTCAACAACTCACTCCATGCTACGTCTTTCCCAC
>CAZXXH010000035.1:0-2175 GCA_964644645.1 uncultured Dehalococcoidales bacterium | reverse complement strand
TTAGGGTGTCGAATCTCTACGATAACCATGATACCTAATTAATCATGACTCGAAGCACTGATCGCCTAAGCAACTTAGCTCGAAAATACTAGGTCCCGACGGCCTCTAACCATCGTATGTAACTAATATACAGCTTGTGCGGGCACGCGCGAACTCGATCACTTGATTCAAAGTTGTCAGATAGTGTGGTAACAATTAGCCCCATAAACACGAACTGCGAAACCAATGAACTGCCGCCTGTACTCATCAATGCAAACTCCACGAGTGACCCATCTCATATAACACCAATACCAAATAGTATGAAATACGGTCACAAACCTAATCCCCAGCACTTTTCGTACTCAACGACAATCTCACTATGTGCAATCCGTGATTAAAGCGCTCCTATGGCGTGCTAGACTCGAACTCGCGGTGCGTTAGTTTGTTAATCGTATTAATCCCGATGGATGATCGCATTGGTAAGTGGTGGCCCTAAATATGAAGGACCAGAACAATTCGATATTGACCGATCCCAAGAAGTTGATGCTCCTGTCCAATGGCTAAAGTACTTGGCGCGCGCAGGAGCAGTACTGTTAGCCGTCATCATGCTAGTCACATTGATCGTAACAAGCATCGGCGTCCTAAGACCGGTCAATCGCGTCGAAAACACCAAAGAGCTTGAGCTGGTACCAGCCCGAGTGACTCATGTCATCAGCGGAGACAAGATATCGGTAGATATCGGCGGTCAACTTTACACAGTACGTTACCTAGGTATCGCTTTACCGCCATACGGCTCTGAATTATTTTATGTCTCTATGATGACCAATCGTGAATGGGTTGCAGGCAAACAGGTCCTTATCGAAAAAGACATAACTGAGATCAACGCCTATGGAGAATTGCTGCGCTACGTTTGGATTGATGACATCATGATCAACGCAGCCTTAATCCGTATGGGTCTTGCACGACACAATCCTCAATCACCGGACACAAAATACTCAGACGGATTTGCTCGTACCCAACAGGCTGCCAAACTTGAAGGTATCGGACTGTGGCACCAAGAACCAGTAACGCAATATCAAAGATAAGTCCCCACGCGTCAGATATCAGAGCAGGATCCCGGTCTCGCACCCCGCCACGAAAACAGCCTTGTCGACTTTAGGTTAAGTCTCCGATTCCATTGCTAGGCGTACGAGCATGATACTTAGTCCTACCACCACTAACCATAACAATACTCGTGGAGTCAATCGCATTGGTCATCCCTCATATATTCTATTTAGTGGTCCAGTTTCGGGCAGCAAAATAGCCTTGAGCGTAACGATCCGTCCAAGCTATGGACAAAAACTCGTAGTGGCTCGCGTCATTTAACAATTGGCGGCTCCGTACCAGAGAAACGAAGATCCAGAATACTGTTCACGCCAGAGATGTCCAACATTTCAATCAGCCCTTTGTTGATACTCCGAGGCAGCGAAGGCCCCTCATAGATAAAACCTGTATATAGCTCAATAGCAGCCGCTCCGGAAGCAATAAGGCGCCAGGCATCTTCTGCGTTAAACACACCTCCGCATGCATCGATCGAAGTCTCTTGACCCAGCGCGGCTACAGTGTTCTGCACCATACGAAGGGTGTTGGTAAACAGAGGTCGACCACTCAGCCCTCCCTTTCCAACCGCCAGCCGCACATCGTTAACGGGACGAGTGTTGGCTATTATCAGACCTTTTGCCCCGCTACTAACAGCCGCTTCGGCTAGACCAAGCGCATGCAACTCACTGTTTTTAGATCCTTCCCAAGGAGGCAGTTTCACCAAAAGAGGAACGTCAGAGGCTTGAACTAATTCCTCCACCAACCGGCTCAGTCGTGATGGCTGCTGGAACACCTTAAGTCCCGCCGTATTCGGACTGCTGACATTGATTTCCATCGCCGCAACATATGGGCTCAACCGAGAAACTATGTTAATGAATTCTGCCTCCATATCGCCGGCTACAGACACTATAATCCGACTCTTCAACCGACGATGTTTCCGCAAACGGGGCTCAACAGCTTCTAGTCCTGACCCCGGGAAACCCAGCGAATTTGTAAGTGATTCCTGAACGGGCTCTCTAAGTAATCGTGGTTTAGGATTTCCTGGTCGTGCTGCCAGTGTAACCGTGCCACCAACCACAAACCCGAATCCGACATACAGTAGTGAACTGAGTCCCA
>CAZXXH010000034.1:9085-16651 GCA_964644645.1 uncultured Dehalococcoidales bacterium | reverse complement strand
CCCGATCGTCGGGACGAGATCCGAAATGGGGACCACGAGGATGTCGGCCGTGCGGCACAAGATAAGAACCTTCAAATTAACTCCGACTTCTCCAGTAACGCAGTCACGGTTCGCGGCCTTATAAGAAGCCAGGCGCAGTACTCGCAGGCCATCAAAGATCTCCACGGTTTGGGGAGCTCCCAGACAGGTCTGGCCAAGAAATTGTCTGATGACGAAGTAGATTTGATGACAGGCCTCGCAGTGCTCGGTGAAGACTGGGACGAGGCTGCAGTCGAATCTTTTGATGAAAACAAAAGGAAAAAGGCCGCCACTGCCTTTACTAGTGCCGCTGAATATGTTGAATCGTGCCGTAAGGAAGCTGAAGATAGATCTAGAGCGCTCTCCGATAGTCGCAAGCAAGCTGACAATTCGGAGCTTGAATTGAATAAAGCCAATGAGATATTGGAACGGTTTGGCGAGCCCCCGGATCTGACAGAGGATGATCTGAAGTGGAAAATGGGGCGGCTAACAAACTTGAAAATCGCGGTTGCGGAAAGGGACGATCTGCAACACAAAGAGGCAATGCAACAGCGGGGCACGGGCATCCTCGCATTCCGCGGTGGCGAAGGGGTCTCGATCCTTCTGGCCACAGTAGGAATAGCAGGAATTGCCACAGGCCTAGTTTTTGGAGAGTTATCCGGTGTGGTGATCGGCATTGTCGCGGCGATTAGCGCAGGGGTGCTTAAGGCACAACAAATCCGTCGAGATCGCACAAAGCCCAGTGCACAAGAGCGCGCGGGGGGCAGCTCAGCTCAAAAGCTCGAGAATACTCTGCGAGCTATCAAAAATATTTGTGACGACCTCCAAATGACAAACAGGCCCATGAGGAGAGATGTGGAGGAACAAGAGACTAATCTTCTCCGACTGCTTGAAAAACGGAAAGAATTTGACGAACTAGCCGCCGACAAGAATAAGTGGGGCGACGAGGTAGTCGTCATCGAGAACAGAATGATAGAGGAGAGCGCGCAGTCCGATACTGCGAATGCACGTTTGAAAGACGCAGAGGAGTCCTGGTCTGAAAGCCTTCAGCTATACACACTCGATAAATCTCTTAGCGAAAAAGAAGCTGTTGCCGCGCTCGAAAAAATTAATACCCTACGTGAACAGTCCAAGCGCTTGCAGGACGAGCGGAAACGCGTGTCGCTTATGAATGCCTTCATAACGGACATTGAATCAAAACTGTTCACCCTGTGCGAGCTGTTGCCAATAGCGCGGGTAGATCATCTGAACGCCACGCCGGCACTTGAGGAACTCGACAAAAGGTTTGAAGAGTACAACAAGGCAGTGGGCAAAAAAGCCAGTATTATTGAGCAGAGCGAAGGCTGGCCAACAACCAAAGCGAAACTGAGCGCACAGCTTGCGGAAACACAAGAGGAAATAAACAAACTTTTTAAATCCCTTAATGATAGGAACAACCAGAGTTTTACTGGCGGAGCAATCCACTCGCCAACCCTACTGGTGGAAAAAACAGATGGCCTACAAGATCTGTCACCTGAATTAATTGAAGCGGACCAAAAGACACTTGATACCTACATCCAAGAACAAGAAGCAACGGAAAAAGACAAACATATAGCGATCGGAAAGGCACAAGAGCAGCAGCGAAAGTTAGAGGAGGACAACCCTGTCACCGAAATTCAAGAGGGTCTGAGTCGTGTCAAAGAACAGGTGACAGAAGAGGCCAGGCGTTGGGCCGTGCTGACGATTGCTGAACACGTTATTGAGGCAACTCGTGAGAAGTTTCAAAAAGAACGCCAGACTCCGTTGCTGCAGTCTGCGCAATCCAACTTTGAGAATTTCACCCTTGGTCGTTACAAGCAGGTTAGCGCAATCCTTGGAGAGGAGAGGATACAGGTAGAAGACACGTCAGAACGGCGTGTGAAAGATGTCGCTGCACTTAGCACAGGCACCCGCGAGCAATTATTACTCGCCCTGCGTCTAGCGATGATTCGTGAGTATGCTCGTAATTCCGAACCCTTGCCGATCCTGATGGACGACGTGATGGTCGACTTTGATCCCAGGCGCGCTTTAGCCGTTTGCGGAGGCCTGCTTGAACTGTCCAGAGATCACCAGGTGATAGTGCTTACCTGTCAACCCGGAACAGTCGATCAGTTCGAGGAATCTGCTTCCAATCTGGCTGCGGTGATGCCCAAATTCATCACCTTGTAGGATGTAACGTTTGAGAATAAGCTGCAGGCGCACTGTGGTGAACCCGCACCATGTCAGAGTAGTGAGATGAACCGGGAGGTTATTCTTTTAGATTTGGATTGGCCCTCCGTCCATGTTTTAAGGTCGAGCCAGTTGCGTTCTTATGCTCAAGCTATTTCGCGAACTAGTGTCAAACTTGCTGCGGGGTGATGAAGGAGATGGTCGGCCACGCAAAGCGGTCTTGCAATATGAATCTGGCGTCCGTCATGCTCGCAGAGGTCAACATGATCGTGCGATAGAGAAATTTGCGTCAGCCATCGAGCTCTCCCCGGAGACAGGAGCGTTATATCATCATCGAGCCGGCTCGTACGCCGAACTAAACAGGCACCGCGAGGCGATGAGAGATCTAAATAGCGCAGTGCGGCTTAATCCGAGCTACCCTGACATATATCTCGATCGCGGCAACTCGAATCGCGCATTGGGTGAAAGAAAAGCGGCCATCAGAGACTATTCAGAGGCAATTCGATTGCGCCCTGACTTTGGAGAAGCTTACGCTAATCGGGCAGTCGTCCATGTCGAGCTTGGAGATGATAAGTTGGCGCGGGAAGATGCAGAGCAAGCGGTGGCACTCAGTATCGATGAGAAGACACTGGAGGAGCTTCTTCAGCAAGCGCGTGAAAGCGCTAAAGCGGGCACCAACGATCGGCAACTCAGGTGATGCTAGATATGTATCGCCTCGCCGGTGACGGCCAGAGCCGCTTCCTTAAGCGCTTCGCTTAGCGTTGGGTGTGCGTGGGTCAATGCCCCCAATTCGACATTTGTGCCCTCAAGTAACTTCAGGGCGCCCAGCCCAGACACTAACTCAGTGACATCCGGGCCGATCATGTGGGCACCCACGAGTTCCCCTGATGTCGCATCCGTAACCAGCTTTACAAAACCTTCATAATCGCCGATAGCCACGGCCTTGCCGGCACCCCTAAACGGAAAACGCCCGATCTGTACATTGATGCCCTGTTCTCTCGCCTCTGCTTCAGTGAGCCCCATACTAGCCACTTGCGGCTGGCAATAAGTGCAGCGAGGCATATCTTTGTACTCAAGAGCAGTAGTTTCGTGACCGGCGGCTGCTTCAGCAGCTAGCACGCCCTGTGTAAAGGCTACGTGGGCTAAGGGAAGCTTGCCTGTCACATCTCCTACGGCAAAGATGTTCGGGACGTTTGTACGCATATGGCCGTCCACATTTATGAAACCTCTGTTTTCGGACACCCCCACGGTTTCTAATCCAATATCATCACTGTTGGGCTGAACGCCGACTCCAAGAAGAACGCGATCGCACTCGAGCTCGCCGTTGTTCCCGCCTGCGGCATACTTGATCAACATTCGCCCATGGTTCTCTTCTGCACCCGCCACGCGTGCATTCGTAAAGAAATTTATGCCTTGTTTCCCGAAAGAGCGCTCCAATTCAACGGATACCTCTTCGTCCTCATTGGGCACCAGGTGCGGAAGCATCTCAAATAAAGTCACCTCTGCGCCATAGGCTCGGAAGTAGTAAGCGAATTCAACGCCTACTGCACCAGCACCAATTATGCCGATAGCACTTGGGGTCTCGCGAAGCTCTAGCGCCTCACGACTAGTGATAATGCCCTTCCCGTCGATCTCAAGTCCGGGAAGGCTCTTGGGTCTGGCGCCGGTTGCGATCACTATATGCTTGGCGGAAAGTTCTGGCCCGTTCTCTACTGTGACGGTGTTGCTACTGCTGAGCGTCCCACGGCCCCGAAAAAGCTCCACACTGTTCTTCCGGAAAAGGAACGCCACGCCTTGAGTCAGCAGTTTGGACACCCGTCGGCTACGATCTACGGCCTTGCTCATATCAGCCCTGAAATTGTCGAAAGAAAGGCCCCAATCATCAGCACTTGCCAGTTGATTCACGATCTCTGCGTTCTTGAGCAATGCTTTACTGGGAATACAACCCCAATTGAGACACACACCACCCACCCCTCCGATCCCTGTCCCGTCGTCTTTCTCTACAACGGCTGTTTTGAGGCCAAGCTGAGTCCCTCTGATGGCCGCGTGGTATCCCCCGGGCCCAGCCCCGATAACGACGAGATCAAAATTGGTATCCTGCATGTGTGGCGAGCTCCTTCAGTCAGTATGGGGCGATGACGAGTACAAATTATATGTTTAGATGTGAATATGCATAGCCGCAAGATCATGCACAGCTTCGCGCGGTGAACAACCTTCAAGGTGTATCCAAGCAGAAAGAATCCTAGCCTAGGTAGGGAGAAAAAGAACACGCTGTCCGGTTGACAGGCAACAGTCTTTAAATACAGAGACATTTCTATGGCAGGATAGCGGAGTGCTGTAATCGGAGTCTTCGCGGACATGGAACGTGTTTGTTCGACACCCATTATCTCTATTGGATTACGTGGCGGAACAGGCCTCGTTCGAACGTGTCGGGTGGCGGACTAATCCTTGTCAACGTGGTGCGACCCAGAAAAAGCTTCTGCAGCCATAGAGGCGACCTTTCCAGCATTTTTAGGGGTAATGGAGCCGCATCGATCTCGGCTGCATATGCCTGAGCAGCGAGACGCCGCTTCACTATGAATTTGGAGACATCGATGCGGGCGCTCGATTTAGGAGGATTCACCATCACTTGGGCGAGATCAATTTTGCCATTTGGCCCTACGCGAGGATTGCCGCGCCGAATCCCGGCAAGAAGTAATAAATGCAGGCGCACCAGTAGCCTCGGGAAAGCTAAGGCGTATAACTTCGACCCAGGGCATGCTCGATCGGCGAAAGCCCGAACAGCAGCGCGATGAACATACACGTGATCTGGATGTCCATATGAACCGTATTGAGAATCTACCAACATGACATCCGGCTGAAATGACTGAAGTATTGCACCAATCGCAGCCACTAATTCGTGTGGCGAAGCCTCGCCCAAGGTACAACGTGCTCCATATTGAACAGATGGACTGACATCTGCTGAAAACAGCGGGTTCGTCGGCTCATTCCTTTCTGGCCACATGTGTGAGGGTTCATAATCAAGCAAATGAATGCGTCCAATGCCTAGCACACTGGCAGCTTCTCTTAGTTGACGGCGCCGGGCGACACTGCCGGATGGCGCCGCACAGAGTAGTTCAACTAGGACCCCTTCTGCTGCATACTTTGCAAGCAACGGTCCAGCCAGAAAAGTCTCGTCATCCGGATGAGCGAACACAGCGAGCAGGCGGCGCTTTTTATCAGACTCACCACCGAGGTTAGTTGGGCTCATATTTACATCAGGCTGGATCGTCGTTGGGCTAGGCGCTCCGACTCGGCTTTTAGGTCGTTCAACCAAGACTCGGTCATGAGGCGTATTACGGGACGAGGGTAGACGAGCCGCACTGGTATCAACGGGCTCTCAAAGGTTTTTCGGTCGGTAACTATGGTTGTTCCGCTGTGCCCATCGAAAGTGAACGTTCTTGTGGCGGTTAAGCCAAGAACCGTTGAGGCCCAGACCACCCGTTGCGTGGGTAGTGCCTCGATTACATTGACTGAGAAAGAGACGGAGACCCCAGCGATTCGGAGCTTGAAAGATAGTTGCCCACCTGCACGCCATGGTCCACCCGCGATGCCCCAGACACCCAGACATACACGGCTCCAGACCGGCCAACGTTCAATGTTCCTGAAAGCTTCCCAGGTAGGCTGCCGGGGAGCATGAATCAATACGCTGGAACTTAATTCCAAAGAGAAAGGCCATTTCCGTAGCTGTCGAGTTTCCACAGTTGGTGCGCTCTTAATATGCAAATGACACGTGCTACTGTGTCAACGCGTCACAGCGTTTGGGGGCATGCATTTAAATTTTCGCTGGTTTGCTGGATAGAACTAAGAAGTCGCATGGCGTTTACATATTCCGATCGTTGGTGTTAATCAACGCAAATTGGAAGGCCATCTTGCACCATAATTCCAAGCCTTGTGAAGGGTGATGATTTCTAGCGGCGCGGACATGCCGTTGTGACGCCTAAACCTTGGTGACACGATAAAGTGCCACGGCAGCAGCGACGATGACGGCTCCTGCAAGACTCCCTAGCGCAAGCCCAAAGGCTATAACAGCGATGTAAGGCACCCAGCCGCTCGCGCATTCGCGGAGCCCTATACATATCCACCAGGAGATGCCTGCGTAAATGCTGAAGAAGATCAGCCCGAAAAGAGCCCCATATAAGGCACCGAGGCGAATGGGCCTGCTCATGCTAATCCTTGTTTCACAATTGTAGTCCGAACATAAAAAGACCAAACCTGTATAAAGGCCGCGAGCCTGCGGCCGCGTTTGCCGCAACAATGTAATCGGTCATTGTAAAGCCCGAGGGATATACTGGGCAGCGCTTTCGAATACAAGACTCAGGAAACAACCGAAGGGCATAGCCAAATATGATCCAAAAAACGAATGCGAGAGGGCAAAAACACTCAGCCGCCCCCAATCGAGGATTACAACTGGCAGCCATTGAGCATCTGTTCGTCGGCATGGCGAACTCGGCCCAACTTGCCGAAGAGGGTGGTCCACTGATACTGGAAGGGGGAGAAGGGGTCTGGATCATTGACGATAAGGGTCGCCGATTCATCGACGCGATTTCGGGTTTTTACTGTAAGAACACCGGCCACGGAAGAGAGGAAATCGCGAGAGCGGTTTATGAACAACTGTGTGACGTTAGCATGAATGTTTTTACTGCCGGCACAGCGCCCACTATTCTACTGGCAGCCCGACTGGCAGAACTTACGCCAGGCAGTCTAAGCAGAACGTTCTTCACGTCGGGCGGCTCCGAGTCAAACGAAACGGCTTTGAAAATGGCGCAGCAGTTCCACGCCCGTAATGGCCAACGAGGACGCTACAAGGTCATAAGCCGCAGGGGGTCTTACCACGGAGCCACTTACGGAACGATGTGGCTGGGCGATCATTTAGGATATCCGCGCCATGATTTCCAACCAATGCCCCCGCACGTGGTTCATGCCCCCAACCCAGATCCTTCTCGTTGTGAACTGGGAGGTAGCACGCCAGAAGAATGCGCAGAATTATGTGCGGCCGCGATTGAAAAGCTGATTCTTTTCCATGGGCCAGAATCGGTCTCAGCTGTAATCGGAGAACCAGTGTCACAACCTATGGGCGGAGTTGTTCCAGGGCCGGGCTACTGGGATCGCGTACGAGAGATCTGCGACCGCTATGGCGTGTTACTAATCTTTGATGAGGTGATCACTGGGTTCGGTCGCCTGGGGACTTGGTTCGGCGCAGAGATCGCGGGTGTTACGCCCGACATCATGACTTTCGCCAAAGGTATTACGAGTGGCTATTTCCCTATGGGTGGTGCCATTGCTAGCAAGGAAGTCGGCGATACATTCTCCGGTGGCCCT
>CAZXXH010000034.1:8076-9075 GCA_964644645.1 uncultured Dehalococcoidales bacterium | reverse complement strand
TCAAGCACATGTTCACATATACCGGACATCCGGCCGGCGCTGCTGCAGCCTTGAAGAATTTGGACATCTTAGAGCGCGATGGCCTGGTGGAGAATGCTCAACACCGTGGCGAGCAACTCAGAGGCAGGTTGTTGGCTATGAAAGGCCGCCACCCAATCATAAGAGAGGTTCGGGGTTTGGGCTTATTACAAGGAATCGAGTTTGTTGCTAAAGACCATATGGCCAGCAAAAATCTCTCTGCTTTGGCTGATCTCAGCAACCGTCTCACCCCAAAGCTGGCCGATCGCGGCGTTTGGGTGCGCGTCCAACGTTTCGGAGTCCTCCCAATTGCGCCGCCCCTGTCGATCTCACCGGGTGAAATCGAACATATGGCCGATGCGATTGAAGAGTCGATAAACGAACTCGAGTCAGAATTTTCTGAAATATAGGTCTGCTGTATGGGGTTATACCCGGAATAAATAGACGTCCCCAATTTAGGAGCAAGTTTCCATGGTTGAGCTTCCAGTGTCTCTTAGTCAGATACACGACGAGGATTCTCTAGGTTTGGCTGCTATCGAGCACCTGTTTGTTGGGATGACCAATGCTGCAACGCTAGCAGAACAAGGCGGCCCACCCATCTTTGTGAGAGCCAACGGTATCCGCGCTACTGATTTGAGCGGTCGGAGCTACATCGACGCAGTCTCGGGGTATGGCTTCAGGAATGTGGGGTTCGGACGCACAGAGATAGCAGATGCGGTGCACCGCCAGCTTGTGGACTTCAATATGCACTTGGCCGGTTCTAGTGCCCCCGCAACCATCCTTTTAGCGGCAAAGATGGCAGAAATTACACCCGGCACACTCAGTCGAACGTTCTTTACTAGTGGAGGCTCGGAATCCAACGAGACAGCCATAAAAATGGCAAGGGCTATCCACGTGCGTCGCGGAGACACAGGGCGCTATAAGGTGATCTCTCGGGAGAATTCTTTCCATGGTCGTGTTGTTCAAAATCTGTCTGTAGCA
>CAZXXH010000034.1:0-8066 GCA_964644645.1 uncultured Dehalococcoidales bacterium | reverse complement strand
ACAGTGGCTGGGAGGCCACCCTTTCCTGACTAGGGAGGACTACAACCCGATGCCTATCGGTATGGTGCATGCTCCGGACCCCAACCCTTACCGATGTGATCGCGGTGGCAGAACTGCTGAAGAATGTGCTGATCGGTGCTCGTCTGCCATAGAGGACCTTATCCTGTTTCATGGTCCGGATTCTGTCTCTGCTCTTATTGCCGAGCCAATATCTCAGCCACTTGGAGGAGTTGTGCCAGGACCGGGTTACTGGGATCGTGTTAGCGAGATTTGTGATCGGTATGGCGTTCTGCTTATCTTTGATGAGGTTATTACGGGGTTCGGTAGACTTGGAACTTGGTTTGGCTCTGACCTGGTGGGCATCACTCCAGACATAATGTCTTTTGCCAAGGGGCTGACGAGCGGTTATTTCCCGATGGGTGGTGCGATCGTAAAAAAAGCGCTTGCGGATTTGTTTACGGGTGGTCCCCAGCAGACGTTTAAGCATATGCTTACTTATACGGGGCACCCTGCCGGTGCAGCAGCTGCGCTAGCGAATATAGCGATTGTCGAGCGCGAGAATTTAGTCGAAAATGCTAGTCTCCGTGGCTCACAGCTCTCAGGAGCCCTAGCCGACCTAAAGGATCGTCACTGGTCGATAGGTGACGTGCGGGGTGCCGGACTGTTGCAGGGAATAGAGTTTGTGCGGGACCGAGTGACAAAAGATCTGTTCAAGCCTGAACTGGAATTCGATAAGCTTATGACCGCGAAACTATTTGATCGCGGTGTCTATTTGAGAGTGCGCGGGCATATCCTAGGGCTTTCTCCACCCCTTATCATCAACGCCGATGAGATAGACGAGATCGTATCCGCCATCGATCAATCTCTGACTGAGGTAGAAGATACGGTTCGCCGCTCCTGACCATACAGGCGCTCTCGGCGCACACTATTCATCCCCGGCTATTGGTTTAACAATCAGGGGAAGAGCCCTAGTTGTTGGCATAGGAGGTTTATCTGTTTATATCGTACGTTTAGGCCTTTAACCGTGTCAGTGAATGCAATCATTACATCCCGAACCAGCTAATTCATGAAGCGAACACCCGCTTGAGAAACAAGATCATGTTTGGGTCAGACTATCCTTAAATACCCCCAGCACGATGGCTGTCTGGGTTCGAACAGCTTGAGATACGAAAACATGTCCGACCGAAAATCCTGCTGGAGAATGCTCGACGGGTATTGAAGATAGAGCGTACAGATTACTAGAGCCAAGGCAAGAGATTTTGCGATCGAGGGGTTCTGTCACATTGCCCCAACTCGGGGCTAGTCCAGCGCGGCGTTACGTCAGATCAAACGAGATGCCCTTCTCCGCAGAAAAAGACTCAAACCAGTCAATCACTTCTCTGTGGTAAGGGATGCCCTCTTGGCGCCGTTTTTCGATTTCCTCATCCTCTAACAGGCCGGCATAAACGACGCGATCGTGACCTGGTGCAGTCTTTGTATTAATCAGGCTGTCCAACATGTTGTCCATGCCGTCTTTAAACACCTCGACATCAGTGAAAGCTTCGATTTTAAATGCAGCGAAAAAATGCCCCCATCCGCTACCTCCCGCTAGCATCTCGCACATAATGGTGACTATTGCCAAAAGCCCATAGCCTTTATGCGAACCATTTTCTCGAGTGCCCCCCAAAGGCAACATTAGGTAGTCTTGACCACGGACGTCACCCTCTGGAGGAGAAGACGATTCCATGATCGGGCTGCCATCAGGAGCTGCCAGCCATCCGGGTGCCATTCGCGCTCCTACACGGCGGGCGAGGAATATTTTGTTTCCAGCAATTTGTGTAGAGGCTGCATCAAATACGAAAGAGGGCATGCTACGCGCAGGCGCTGCCCAAGCCAAAGGGTTCGTGGCAAAACGAGGCTCAGCTCCAAATGTGGGGAGCGCCGCGTCTCCGAGGCCCCCCGACATGCATATACCGATCATGTCATGCTTCACAGCCATTTCGGCGTAATATCCCGCCGCCCCTAGATGCCCGATATTCCGGCACACGACAGCACCGATCCCATATTGTTTTGCTCTATCGATAGCCCGATTCATTGCATGAGGAGCAGTGAATACGCCCAAGCCGTGATCGGTATCAAGGGTTACAGTTGTTGGTGTCTGCCGTAGCACCTTCACGTTGGGCTTCGGGTTTAAAGACCCATCGGTGAATCCGGCTACGTACTTGCGGAGCATGTTTGAAACCCCATGAGTTTCGATGCCGCGGAGATCTGCGTACATCAACACATCGGCTGCCTGCACTGCGTTACTAGGTGACACACCCATCTTCTGTAGTACGGCTTCTGCTGCGCGCCTCATACGCTCTTCAGCGACGATAACGCGATCCTTAGCGGGGACTTTGAATCGCTCAAGCATCTGTCATAACTTCCTGTCTAAAAAAATGGCCTAATCCCAACCGGCCATGTGAGCGCTGCATGCCTTGGGCGGGCCGACTTTTTGCAAGAGGTGATATACGATCTTGTTTCCAAGTGCGCGCCTCTCCCAGGAGGCCAGAGGAAGAGGCGCCGGGCCCGTCTATAGGTGCGTTGTGCAGACAGTCCTCGAGCCTACGGATCTGCTGCTCGGTGCTACCGGCCGTGTGTCCGCACGGCATGGCGCTTATGCTTATATAGTGGTTTACGATACGGGTGCTGCGAAAATCATTGTTCCGGATAGGCTTTCCCCTAGTCTGGTCACCGCAAAATACGCTCTCTGACGGTGTCGTGTTGCAGGGTAACGGGTCGGCGTTCCCGTGCGGTCATCGGGAGCGGAATTTCAGAATCCACTGCTGGCCCGCTGTTCAGAAAGTCCAGTGCTAGGCCAACGCGCGTATCTAGGATACGCAGACTGCTAATCAACTTTAACCGCAAGTATTCCGGGATCACTTTCAGCTGTAGGGCGTCTAATTCACCAGCTAACTCCAGCACGGTACTTTCAAGTCGCGCTGGCTCAAACCGACCGATATCTGTGTGTACAGGATCCGCTTGGTGCCGCGGGGCAATATCCTGTGCTTGTTCACCGTTCACTATCCGGTTGATAATCTCCTCTACCGGTAGGGTCGGCGCGCTTTTTGCTAGTCCCACAATTCGCTCTACGTAAACAGAGCTTAACCGGCCCTTGATGAATGGTTTGGCGATCTCCTGTTGCCGCGCGAAATCAGAGATATCGGCAATGCTCCGCGCTTCCTTGAACGTTAAGTCGCCACTGTCAACACTTGTGCCAAGCATGGGATCGAGAGTTCGAATAAGGCTTTCGTAATGGTGGATGGTGCCTGGCGTTATACTGGTGCGCCTTGCCAGCTCTTGTTGCGTGACGTTGAAGCGCTCCCGATGCTTTATGAACGCACGCCCGCGCCCCATGGGCCGAACGAGCGAGGCTTTGTAATATTCACCTAAACGAAGCTCGCTCGCTTGTTCAGCTGTCAAATCCTCCCGGACTTCAACTTCAACTTCCTGCTCACCAGAAGCAATAGCTGAGCGGAATTGGCGATTGCCTGTTACGATCGAGAACATTCCATCTGATCTAGGCACAACTACCGGAATTTCAGATGTGTCTAGCTTATCTGACGGGCTTTTCCCAACTTTTAGCAGAGGGTCGCTTTTTGATCTAAGCGCCTCACTTCCCTCGATTACACGTTTTGCAGATACTTTCACGCATGATCTCCCATTGGACAGCTTTTTCTTCATTCCAGGCCGAGGTGTCAATTGTGCGAAATTCTGACTTGCAGTTTCAAAAATCGTCCTCCTTCAGTAGGGAATAATTCGGATTAGTAGTTGATTTTGGAATTAGACAGCGCTATTGTGATAACTAATAAGGGTGGAAGGGGTGCCATTTCCCAATGAGTTTGCCGTCTGTTCAACAAGAGAGGTCGATACCCCCGTACGTTTCATACCGGACATTCCGAAATTTTTTGGAATGGCTCGAGGCTGGCATTCCAGCGCGGATTGATCGAAGTTTCTGGGGCCAGCGTCTCTCAGGTGGCTCTGGAACTCAACTTATGACTGCGCTTAGGGTGCTCAACTTAATAGACCCACAACATCGCCCGACTCAATCGCTGGATCGCCTAGTGCAATCTACGGGTGCTGAGCGTCGACGCCTCCTGCGAGAGCTACTGGAGCGCCACTACGCGCCCGTTTTTACGTTGGATCTGCGCAGGGCGACGAGGGCACAGTTCCACGAGTCTTTTAGAACGTTTGGGACTCGTGAAGGGGTAATAGCCAAGTGCGAGGCATTCTTCATACAGGCGTCTCAGGACGCAGGAGTTGAGCTTTCGTCGTTCATTCTGGCCCGCCGCCATGGTGCAAGGCGCGGTAAAGGAGCAGGTCGCACGCGATCACAAATTCCTGAAAAATCATCAACATTGGCCACAGCCTCGCCTAGTGTGTCTCAGCGGCCGATTGCTCAGATGGTGATGGAGAAGTATCCAGAGTTCGATCCGGCTTGGGCTCCCGAGGTACAGGCTCGTTGGTTAGATGGTATTGCTCGCCTATACGAAGATTTGCGAGAAACCGATGGGTAGGCGATGTTTGATCTGGCAATTAGGATCGCGGAGCAGTCGGACCAATTAAATGTCCGGTGGCGCCAATGAAGGCAATCTTAAGGGCATCGCGGGCTCCTTCGACTAAGGTCAGGCTTCCGTTGGGTAGGACATAGCGAAGCCGTCCATCAAAGGGTTGCTTGTTCAAGAGATCTAGGATCACATTAATCACACCGCCGTGGACTATTGCCGCCACGACTGCGTCTTCAGAGCCACAGCCTGTCATTAGTTGGAACGACTGACACACTCGTTCAGCAAAACCCGCCGCACTCTCTCCGCCGAATTCTTCAAAGAATAGCTGCCAGTCTCCGTCGGCGGTTCTTTGAACGAGTTGTTCAATCGGTGCCTCACGCAGCCACCCAATTGATATTTCGTTCAAACCGGGCAAAGCTTGTACTTCTAATCCGCTAGCGCGCTGGAAAGGGCGAGCCGTCTCGAATGCTCGACGAAGGCCACTGGTTATCAGGCGATTCACACCGAAATCGGGAAGTACATCCGCAAGGGCACGAGCCTGCCTGCGTCCACGTTTCGTGAGCCGTGCTCCGTCTGCGTACAGGCCGTTACTGGAAACAACCGTTTCACCATGTCGAATCAGATATATCTTCACTCGACGCCTCGCGCCACTTATTAGGCCCGTTACGCGGATAATAGATTTGGTAACGAGTTAATCGAATGTGATTACCACGTTAAAGCTCAGAATTTGCCCAAGAGCCACGGGCATGACTTCATCTGGCACATACATGGTAAAAGCATCTGACGCGTGCCCTATGTGGGGTTCCCGTAGAAGATAAGTATAGACAGCAGTAATGCCACTTGCTTGTTTGGGCGTCAGAGATGGCACGCACTGCTGAAAGCGTGAGTTTTTGGTGCATTTTCAGCCGCACCCCCTCTTGTCACTGAAGCAGTGACGGCTTGAACGGCACTATGTACCGTCTCTCCGGTAATTAAATCTACCAAGGTAAAGGCACCATGAGTCAAAAGAGCATCATCGAAATCGTGCACCGTATCCTCATTACCATCGGCGTTGGTTACAGAACGTACTACCTATAAGACGCATTGTCGATTAAATAAAAGCGCTTGGTGTCTGTCTATACATGAAAATAAAAAGAGGGCCACTGGACAGCGGCCCTCTTTATTTTGTTACAAGCAAGCCAAACTAACTACATGTCCATTCCGCCACCGGGAATGGGTGGGGCCTACTCGTCCTCTTCTTCGGTGATGAGCGATTCGGTAGTTAGGATCATACCGGCTACGGAAACGGCGTTTTCGATAGCTGCCCGCGTCACCTTGGCTGGATCGATGATGCCAAACTTCAGCATGTCGCCGTAACGGTCAACCTGCGCGTCGAAGCCGTAATTGCCGCTGTTAGCTACCACCTTCGATAGCACAACGGCTCCCTCAACGCCACAGTTGCTGGCAATGATGCGAATAGGCTCCTCGAGGGCCTTCTGGAGTATTTGTACTCCTACCTGCTCATCTGGGTTCTTGATTTTGACTTTTTTCAGGTCGGCCGAAGCTCGCACAAGGATTGTTCCGCCACCAGGTACGATACCCTCCTCTACAGCTGAGCGCGTCGCGGAGAGGGCATCTTCCAATCGCTGCTTCTTTTCCTTGAGCTCTACTTCTGTTGCAGCCCCGGCCCTGATGACAGCCACACCGCCGGAAAGTTTTGCCATCCTTTCCTGCAGCTTTTCGCGATCATAGTCTGACGAAGTTTCTTCTATCTGAGCCTTGATCTGATCAATCCGTCCTTGGATAGCCTTCGCGTCCCCTTTGCCACCTATGAATGTAGTGTCATCTTTCTTGGCGACAACACGCTCGACGCGTCCCATATCCTCTACGGTCGCAGAGTCGAGCTTACGTCCGACCTCCTCGCTGATTACGGTCCCTCCAGTGAGAATGGCTATATCACGCAACATCTCTTTGCGACGGTCTCCAAAGCCGGGGGCTTTTACGGCCAGAGCATTTAGGGTGCCGCGCATCTTGTTGACCACCAACGTAGCCAGCGCCTCACCTTCAACGTCCTCTGCGATTATGGCTATGTTCTTGTTAACTTGTAGAATCTTCTCCAAAAGCGGAACCACATCTGCAACTGCTGAAATTTTCTTGTCTGTGATCAGGACATAAGCGTCCTCCAGCACCGACTCCATACGATCAGCATTACTGACGAAGTAAGGGGAGATGTAACCCCGATCGATCTGCATTCCTTCCACGTAATCTGTCTCATACGCGAGGCCTTTGGACTCATCTACCGTAATTACTCCGTCTTTGCCGACTTTATCCATCACGTCAGCTATAAGTGTGCCCATGTCATCGTCATGTGCTGACAGACTCGCGACCTGGGCGACCTGATCACGACCTTCTACTGAGGTAGAAAGACTGGCGATAGAACCACGCACAGCCGCAACCGCTTGCTCCAGGCCGCGTTTTATGGCCATCGGGTCAGTTCCGGCGGCCACGTTTTTGAAACCCTCTCGGATGATTGCTTGTGCCAGCACGGTGGAAGTGGTTGTACCGTCGCCAGCGTCATCATTGGTCTTCTTGGCCGTTTCCTTGAGCAACTGCGCTCCCATGTTCTCGAACTGGTCGTCGAGATCAATCTCTTTAGCTATGGTCACACCGTCTGAGCACACTTGTGGTGGCCCAAATTTCTTGTCAAGAATCACATTTCGACCCTTGGGGCCCAATGTAACTTTCACCGTATCGGCCAGCGTGTCAACGCCACGCTTAAGGCCCGAACGAGCCTCTTCGCCGAACATCAATTTTTTCGCAGCCATCTACACTCCCTCGATTCTTAAATTTGCATACCGAAGCGACGGAAGTTGTCTTCGGACATAGCCAACTTCTCATAACACCCCCAACCAAGCGCCCTTCATTGCGCGGCAAGGCTGGCGAATCCAAACAGCGACCTGTTTGTAGCTATTTGGTTAGCGCTAGGATGTCGCTTTCACGGACGATCAGATAATCGGTCCCGTTCTCACTGTACTCAGTTCCAGCGTATTTGGAGTAGACAACAACGTCGCCCACTTTAACTGGCAATTTAACTAACTTGCCGTCATCCGTCGTGCGGCCGGGCCCGACAGCCATAACGTCACCTTTTTGAGGTTTCTCTTTGGCTGTATCCGGGATGTAAATTCCGCCCGCGCTCTTTTCAGCATCTTCCTCAGAGGGGAGGATAACCACTCGGTCCCCCAAGGGCTTCAACTTCAGCGCCACTCTTTCTGCCTCCTTCGTACTGCCTCACACTGACTTTGAGGCTGAAACCCATTAATGGCGTGACCGACCGGGCGTCGAAACGGCCCCAAGGTCAGTAGACGATTACGCCAAACGACAAACCTGAATCCTACCAAGTTGCCGCCCTGTGTCAAATAACCAACTAAAAACTAAAAAAGCGACACGACCAGTGTGATTCGGCCGTGCTCACTGTTAAATAATAACATCCTTGTGCCAAAAATGGACCTAAGGCAGCGACGGAGCCAGCTAGACTGAGGCTCTGATAGCTCTGAAAGCTCT